>CAIULK010000050.1 GCA_903899885.1 uncultured Rhodospirillaceae bacterium | reverse complement strand
TAGCCCCCGCGCCCACCACGCTGGTGGTGAACGCCGTCCCCACCGCCATTCCGGCGACGGCGGCGATGCCAAGCCACGCCAGCCCGTTGGCGAAGGTGAAGACCAGAACCAGCAACGCCCCGCTGCACGGCCGCAACCCCACCGCCAGCGCCCCCATCAGGGCCTCGGACCGATGGTGCGCGTGATGATGATCCTCGTCATGGCCGCAGTGAGGGGCGCAATCGTGATCATGCTCGTGGTGCCCATGGCAGCAGCCTTGCCCGCGAAGCCCGCGTTTGATCATCAGCAGCCCGAACAACCCGATCAGCGCGAAGCTGAGGGTTTCGAACTGGCCGGCGCGGTCCATCAACACGCGCGAGCCGAAATCGAGCAATTCGTACAATACCGCGACCAGTGAAACCGCCACGGCCGCCTGGGTGGCGGCAATCACCGCGCTGATACGCACCGCATGGATCATCCGGGCGCGGCGCGACACCAGATAACTGGCGATCACCACCTTGCCATGCCCCGGACCGGCGGCGTGAACCACCCCATACAGCACCGCCGCCGCAATGATCAGAACCGCCCCGCTGAGCGACCCGCCGTCGCGGATCGCCGCCAGCTGGCTTTGCAGGTCGCCCAACAGCGACCGCTGCATGCTCACCAGCACACCGATCAGCGGATGCAGGAACGAGGGCACCCAAGCCTGAAGCTCGGCCGGGGCACTGCCACCGCCGCGCAAGGGGTCGGCCGCCGCCACGCCGGGCAGGGCCAACACGAACAGAACGATTCGACGCATCAGCAATGCACGCTCACCATCAAGGGGTGGACCGAATCGAAATAGATCAAGGTCTTGGGATCCTCGGCCACATGGGCCGTGCAGGACAGGGACCCGTCGCCCTCGAACCGGACCGCATCGGCTTTCGGCGGTCCGACATCGATATAGTAGGTGTCCTCGTAATAGGTCACGGTCAAGGCGCTGGCTTTCGGATCGACCGGCTTGGCGAACGGGATAAGAAAGGTATAGTGGGCGACGTCCTTGTCGATCCAAGCATTGAATTCCTTCGGCTTTTGCGTTTTGACGATCACGCCGTCGGCCTTGACGAAGGTGAAATAGCTTTGCTTGGCGGTGTTGCTGAACGCCTCGCGCTCAAGATCTGCGACCTCGTTTTTGTCGAATTTGTGGTTCTTGTTGAGATCGAAATCCTTCAACAGGGTTTCGCTGAAGAAGGTGTCCATGACCCACTCGACCTTGATGCCGGTGACCATGCCCTTGGCGACCACCACGGTGGTGATCGCGTCGATCCAGACATGGGGATGAGCGAACGCGGGAAAGGCCCAGGCCGTTAGACCGACCACAAGGGCGGCCCGGAATATTCGTTTTGGTCCCTCGCCGGGCGCGCGCGTCCGCGCGCTTGGCCGCGGAATAATCCCGGCGAGTTGGATTCTCGCCGGGATCATTCCCGCTCGTCGATCCAAGCCATCTGAATGGCCTCGAGGATTTTCTCGTTCGATTCGTCGGCCTTTCCGGTGAAACCGGGCAGCGCCATCACCCAGGCATGCAGATCGGTGAAGCGCAGATGAACGTTGTCCTCGCCGGGATGCGCTTCTTCCAGCGCGATGGCGATGTCGGTGACGTCGGTCCAGATCATTTCTTCTTGTCCACCATCATGTTGCGGGTGGCCGAGGGAATGGTGACGACCAATCCGTCGAGATCCTTGTTCATCACGATCTGGCAGCCCAGGCGCGAGGTTGCGGTCAGCCCGAAGGCCAGATCCAGCATATCCTCTTCATCCTCGCTGGCGGGGGAAAGTTTGCCGTACCATTCCGGCGCCACGACGCAATGACAGGTCGAACAGGCCAGCCCGCCTTCGCAGGCCCCTTCCAGATCGACGTTGTTGTGGTGGGCGATCTCCAGCACCGAGTTGCCCTCGGGGGCATCGACGCTTTTTTGCTGTCCGTTCGGCAGCACGAAGGTCATCCTGGGCATGATGCGTCCTTTCGCTAGAGCGCCCCGTCGAGCTTGTCCACCGAGACACCGGCCAAGGCCTTGCGGATGCCTTGATCCATCCGTTTCTCGGCAAAGCCCTTGGTGGCGTTTTCCATATTCTCGGCGGCAGCCAAGATAGCCTCGCGGTCGGTTCCGGCCAACAGGGTTTCGACCTTGGCGACAGCCGTTTCGATCATTCCGCGTTCCGCCGCGTCCAGCAAATCGCCATCCGCCACCAGCGCCGCGCGAATCGCTAGGATCGAACGGTTGGCCTCGACCTTGGATTCGGTCAGCAGCCGCACGGTCATGTCGGTGCGGGCGTTTTCCAGCGAGTCCCGCAGCATCTTGGCCATTTCCTCTTCGTCCAAGCCGTAGGACGGCTTGACCGCCACCTGCGCCTCGGTCCCCGTGGTGGTCTCGCGGGCCGACACGGTCAGCAGCCCATCGGCATCGACGGTGAAGGCGACCCGGATGCGCGCCGCCCCGGCCGCCATCGGCGGAATCCCCTTCAAAACGAAGCGCGCCAGCGAGCGGCATTGATCGACCATCTCGCGCTCGCCCTGCACGACATGGATCGACATCGCGGTCTGGCCGTCTTGATAGGTGGTGAATTCCTGGGCCATGCCGACCGGAATCGGCTGGTTGCGCGGGATGACCTTTTCGACGATGCCGCCCATGGTCTCGATGCCCAGCGACAGCGGCGTGACATCCAACAGCAGGGTGTCGGAGCCCACGGTCAACGCCTCGGCCTGCAAGGCCGCCCCCACCGCCACCACTTCGTCGGGATTGATGTCGGACAAGGGTTCGCGCCCGAACAATTCGGCGACCTTCGACCGGACCAGGGGCATCCGGGTCGAACCGCCGACCAAGACCACGCCCTTGATGTCCTCCATCTCGACCTCGGCGTCGGCGACCACGCCCCGGCAGATTTCCAGTGTGCGTTCCACGAACGGCAGCGCCAGCCGGTCGAGCGTGGCGCGATCCAGAAAATGGCGGGTCGAGCGATCGCCGATATCGACCATCCATTCGCCGCCCATCGAATGGGTCAGGCATTCCTTGGCCAAACGGGCGACCATCAGCACCTGCTTGACCTCGCCCGCCGACAGGGGTTCAGCCCCCCGTTCGGCCAGAAAATGTTCGGCGATGGCGTGATCGACGTCATCGCCGCCCAAGGCCGCGTCGCCGCCGGTGGCCTTGACCTGAAAGACGCCCTTTTCCATGCGCAAGAGCGAAATATCGAAGGTGCCTCCGCCCAGGTCATAGACCGCGTACAGGCCCTCGGCCGAATTGTCGAGCCCATAGGCCAAGGCCGCCGCCGTCGGCTCGTTGACCAGACGCAGCACCTCCAGCCCGGCCAAACGGGCGGCGTCGCGGGTCGCGGTGCGCGCCGCGTCGTCGAAATAGGCGGGCACCGTCACCACCGCCTTCTCCACCGCGCCGTCCAGCGCCGCCTCGGCCCGCGCCTTGATCGCGCGCAGAATATCGGCCGAGATCTCGACCGGCGTCAGCACCCGTCCCGCGACGTTGAGCCGCACCATGCCGCCCTCGGCCAAACTGTCCATTTTATAGGGCAGCGTTCCGGCCAACGATTTCACGTCTTCCAGCCCGCGCCCCATCAGCCGCTTGATCGACCCCACCACATGATCGGGGGCGACCAGGATTTGGTTGCGGGCATCCTCGCCCACGAGGACCGATCCGTCCTCGCCGTAACACACCACCGACGCCAGCAGTCCGCGCCCGTCGGCGCCCTTCAGAACCTCGACCACGCCGTCGCGCGCCACCGCGACCACGGAATTGGTGGTGCCCAGATCGATGCCGATGGCGCGCGGCGCCTCGTTTTGATGCGGGGCCGGAGTTTCGCCGGGTTCGAGCAGTTGGAGCAGCATGTCAGCCCATCATCCTTATACGGTTCTTGCGCGCCCGCGCGTCCTCGACCAGCTTGGTCAAGAATTTCAAACGGTTGACCAAATGCGCCGCCTGCGCCAGATCCCCGGCCAGAAAGGCGGCCGACAGATGGCACTGGCAGGCGACGCTTTCGCTGTCGGCCTCGGCCAGCAGGCGGGCGATCTCGGCGCCCGTGGTGGCCTCGGCCAGGGCTTCGCGCTTTTCCATCTGCTCCATCAGCAATTCGGGATCGTTGATGGTGCCGCACGCGGTCAGATCGACGCCGCGCCCCAGCAGTTCCAACAGATAGACGCCGCGCTTGAGCGGGTCCTTCAGCGTTTCATAGGCCTCGTTCAGCATGGTCGCCTGCTGCTGCGACAGGGCCTTTTCCTTGGGCGACTTGCCCGCGAACCGATCGGGGTGCAATTGCCGCTGCAAGGCGAAATACGGACGTTCCAAGGCCTCGACATCGACGTCGAAACCAACGGCCAAGCCCAACCGGGCGAAATGATCCATCGAGCCGGGACCCTGCACCGCCCCGCAGACGGGACAGAACAGAACACCGGCCCTCACCGGCCCCTTGCAGGACCAGCAGGGATGAAGGGCGATGGGCGGCGTCACCGGATCACACGTGGAAGGATTCGCCGCAGCCGCACCGGCCCTTTTCATTCGGATTGCGGAAAACGAAGCCCGATTGCAGCTTGCTTTCCACCCAATCCATTTCCGTGCCCAGGATGAACATGGTTGCCTTGGGATCCAGCATCACCGTGACGCCGTGCGCCTCGATCACCTCGTCGAACTCGTTGGTCTCGTCGGCGAATTCCAAGGTGTAGCTGAGGCCCGAGCATCCCTTCGAGCGCACACCGATGCGAATCCCGGCGGTCGGCTTGCCCCGCTTGGCGATCATCGTCTTGATGCGTTCGGCGGCGGCCTCGGTCAACGACAGCGGTGCGGCTTTTTCGTCCATGTCCAACCTCACTGATTCTGATTCTTGCGATAGTCGGCGATGGCGGCCTTGATGGCGTCTTCGGCCAGCACCGAGCAATGGATTTTGACCGGCGGCAACGCCAATTCGCAGGCGATCTGGGAATTCTTGATTTCCGCCGCCTCGTCCAGGGTCTTGCCCTTGATCCATTCGGTGACCAGCGACGACGAAGCGATCGCCGAGCCGCAGCCGAAGGTCTTGAACTTGGCGTCCTCGATGATGCCTTCGGCGCTGACCTTGATTTGCAGCTTCATCACGTCCCCGCAGGCGGGCGCGCCCACCAGACCGGTGCCGACGTTCTTTTCATCCTTCTGGAACGAGCCCACGTTGCGCGGGTTCTCGTAATGGTCAACGACCTTGTCGCTGTATGACATCGAATTTGCTCCTAGTGCTCGGCCCATTGGATCGACTTGATATCGACACCTTGCTGATGCATTTCCCACAAGGGGCTTAAATCACGCAAATGATTGACCGCGGCGACGATATGGTCGATCGCGTAATCGATCTCGGCCTCGGTGGTGAAGCGGCCCAGACCCAGGCGCAGCGAGGTATGCGCCATTTCGACCTCGACCCCCAGCGCGCGCAACACATAGGACGGCTCCAGCGACGCCGAGGTACAGGCCGATCCCGACGACACCGCCAGATCCTTGACCCCCATCATCAACCCTTCGCCCTCGACGAAGGCGAAGGACAGGTTCAGGTTTCCGGGGATGCGGCTTTCCAGATCGCCGTTCAGATAGACCTCGGACAATTTGGACTGCAAGCCGGTCAGCAGCCGGTCGCGCAAGCCCCGCAGCCGCTCCGCCTCGGCGCCCATTTCCTTGGCGGCGATCGCACACGCCTCGCCCAAACCGACGCACAAGGGAACCGGCAAGGTGCCCGAACGCATGCCGCGTTCCTGACCGCCGCCATTGATCATGGGGATCAGCCGGATGCGCGGACGGCGGCGCACATACAGGGCGCCGATGCCCTTGGGGCCGTAAATCTTGTGACCCGAAATGCTCATCAGGTCGATATTCATCGCATTGACATCCAGCGGAATCTTGCCCACCGCCTGGGCGCAATCGGTGTGGAAGAAGGCACCCTTCTTGCGGCACAGCGCGCCGATCTCGGCCAGGGGCTGGATCACCCCGATCTCGTTGTTCACCCCCATCACCGAGACCACGACGGTCTTGTCGGTGATCGCCGCGTCCAGTTCGGCCAGATCGACCAAGCCGTTGGTCTTGACCGGCAGGTAGGTGATGCGGAAGCCTTCCTGCTCGAGGTGGCGGCAGGTGTCGAGCACGCATTTATGCTCGGTGGTCACCGTGACGATATGATCGCGCTTGTCCTTGTAGAACTGCGCCACGCCCTTAATCGCCAGGTTATTGGATTCGGTGGCGCCCGAGGTGAAGATGACCTCCTTGGGGTCGGCACCGATCAAGCGGGCGACCCGCTCGCGGCCCAATTCCACGCCTTCCTCGGCTTCCCAGCCGAACAGGTGGTTGCGCGAATGCGGGTTGCCGAATTTCTCGGTAAACCAAGGCAACATTTTCTCGACCACCCTGGGATCGCAGGGCGTGGTCGCCTGATAATCGAGATAGATCGGTCGTTTGCCGCTGTTCATCGAAATCTCGTCCCTTCTCGTCTCATCCCGCCCAGCCACTCTTCACATATGGCGGTCCATTAGCCTTGTCGCAACAATGATGCCAGCGGTTTTGTTGGAAATCCGACATTCGGTCAAAGGGCCGCCGCCCCATCGCGGCGCGCGCCGTGAAACAGACCCGAACTGCCTAGCACGCGCCGTTCCAACACGTCGGCCAGCGACACCGAGGACAGGTACAGATAGATCTGGTTGCCCAATTCCTCCCACAAATCATGGGTCAGGCAGCGGCCCTTGTCGTCGTGACACCCGGCCCCGGACCCATACGAGCAGCGGGTGGTTTCGATCGGCTCATCGACGGCCAGGATGATGTCGGAAATCCGCAACTGCTCCGCCGGACGCGCCAGCAGATAGCCGCCGCCCGGCCCGCGCACGCTTTTGACCAATCCACCCTTGCGCAACCGGCCGAACAATTGTTCCAGATAGGACAGCGATAGTTCCTGACGCACCGCGATATCGGCCAGGGCCACCGGCTTTCCCTGAGTATGGCGCGACAGATCGACCAGGGCCATCACCGCGTAGCGGCCCTTGGTATTAAGCTTCATTGCCGCCCCTCCCTCTCGGCTTCCAAGCGCGCCAAGCGCTCCTGCAAATCGGAAATTTGTCCGCGCAATCCATCGAGCACCCGGACCATCGGGTCGGGCAAATCACCGTCCGGCACGCCGTAAGCGCAAAATTCGCTGGGCGGCACCGCCGCTCGCCCGGCCACCGGCCGGGCCGGAATTCCCACCACCGACACCCCCGCCGCGACATCGGACAACACCACCGCGTTGGCGCCGACCCGTGCCCCCGAGGCCACGACGATCGGCCCCAGCACCTGGGCGCCCGCGCCGACGATCACCCCGTCATGCAGGGTCGGGTGACGCTTGCCCTTGTTCAGGGTCGTGCCGCCCAAGGTGACGTCGTGATACAAGGTGACGTCGTCGCCGATCTCGGCGGTTTCGCCGATCACCACGCCGGTGCCGTGGTCGATGAACAAACGCCGCCCGATGCGGGCCGCCGGATGAATCTCGATCCCGGTCATGATCTTGGCCATGTATGACAAAACACGGCCCAAAAGCTTGAACCCCCACCCCCAGCAGCGGTGCGACAACCGGTAAACCAGCACCGCGTGCAAGCCGGGATAGCACAGCAAAACCTCGAGCCCCGAGCGGGCCGCCGGGTCGCGCTCACGGATCGATGCAATATCCTCGCGAAGAGACTTGAATATCATGAGGCCCGTTATGCTATCTTCCGCGCCGGAAGCTCGTCCCGGCGGAGGGGATTAAAGCGTTCGCCCAATGGGCTTCCGCGTCGAGGGGAATATAGGATGTCCGACAAGGCCAGTCAAGAATGACCGGTCCGCGTTTGATATTGCTGACGAAATTTCCCGACACGGGCGAGGGTGCAACGGGACCGGCGCAAGGCCGGAACAACCAGTGGTGACGACGCAATGCCTGAAGTGATGTTCAATGGACCCGATGGCCGCCTTGAAGGCCGCTACCAACACGGCCATTCGCCGAATTCTCCGATCGCACTTCTGCTGCACCCGAATTCGATGCACGGCGGGACCATGAACAACAAGGTGGTCTATGCCATGTACCAAACCTTCGTGCGCCGGGGGTTTTCGACGCTTCGCTTCAACTTTCGGGGCGTTGGGCGCAGCCAGGGGCAGTTCGACAACGGCCAGGGCGAATTGGCCGACGCGGCCGCCGCGCTTGATTGGGCGCAGGGCTACAACCCCAACAGCTCGGCCTGCTGGGTGGCCGGCTTCTCGTTCGGCGCCTGGATCGGCATGCAGCTGTTGATGCGCCGCCCCGAGATCGACGGCTTCGTCTCGGTCGCCCCGCCCGCCAACATCTATGATTTCTCGTTCCTGGCGCCCTGCCCGTCATCGGGTCTGATCGTCCACGGATCGGACGATGAATTGGTGCCGGAAGCCTCGGCCGCCAAGCTGGCGCAAAAACTATCGACCCAACGCAATATCCGGGTGAAATACCGCACGGTCGAAGGCGCCAACCACTTCTTCGGCTCGCATCTCGACACGCTGACCGGTCTGCTCGACGGCTATCTCGGCGAAAACCCGCTGTCGCGCCCGGCCCCGCCGCCCCCTCCGGTGGTGGAATTGGCGGCGGCGGCGGGATAAGCAGGCGGCCCTTGCCACCTAATGGGGAAAACGTTACCGTTGGCCAACACCAATTCTTTCCAACGGCGCTCCGGTGCAGAACTTCGAGCTTTTCAACCGCCTTCGTTCGCTTAGCGATCCCATCGTGCGGGCGCGGGCGGAAAACATGGCGTTCGAGCAACGCTTTTCCGCCGAGCGGCTTGAGACATATCGCCGCCGAGCGGCTTGAGACATACCGCCGCCGAGCGGCCGCGGCGGACTATGCGTCTTGGTGTGAACACCACGCCGATCACTTGGCGGAATTCATTCGCATCGATCTGCCCGAAACCTTTCTGGCGATCAACCGCACAGCCGCCCTGCCCGCCGCCGTTTCCTCGGAACGCGGCGCCGGACAAACGCTGGTCCGGGTTGAAGCGTTGGCTCCGGCTCTGGAAGGCGGGGATTTCGGCCACGTCGATGACGCCGCGAAGATGTTGGCCGATTACATCGGCGGTAACGACGATGCGCGCGGCAACGCCAAAAGCTATCTGGAAAATCGGCGCGATCACCAGCAAGGCCGACGTTTCCGCGGACAGGGTGGCGGAACTGCGTGAAAATCATCTATTCTGCCTGCGCTTTAACGGCGATCCGAACTTCGGCAACGTGTGATGTCCCAGCAAGCGGCTTTACGGTCCGACCCTCCCCCGGCTTGGCTAGACCGGCTGCTCGCCGATCCGGGCGGCGCGGTCGATTCGCTGCTGCGCGGCACCGCCCATCTTCCCGGTCTTCAACGCGCCAGCCAGTCCGACGCGATGATCGCCTTGTTGGGGGATCTGGACCCCGATTCACCGCTGCGGGCCGCCGCCGACCGGGCTTTGTGCACATGGCTGCAAGACCGCTTCGCCGCGCCCGATGCCGTGCTGGCCCGCCCCGGCGGTGTGAAGCGCTTCATAGACGAAACCGCCGAGGGGGTGCGCGCCGCGTGGCGGCTGGAGCTGCCCATTACCACCAGCTGGATTCGCGCCAATCTTCTGGATCTGCTGCGCCGCGCCGAGGCTTTCACGCTCGACTCCACCTATGACCTGGGTGAAGCCGTGTTGGTCGCCGCCGCCCATCTTCAACAGGGCACCGAATACCGGTTCGTCTGGCGCGATCTGTGCGCGCGGGCGGCCTCGCGCCGCCTGCGCCACCGGATCGACGTCGCCTTGCTGGGCCTTGCCCGCATGCCCGGCCTGAAAGCCCCATCGGACGAGGCGGTCGCCGGGCTCGCCACCTGGGCCGCGGCTCTGCCCGCCGACGACCGCCTGAAATCCGAGGTCGTCCGCGAATGGCGGGCGCTGAAGGCGGTCTACCCGCATCAAGCCAGTTATTGGCGGCACCGCTGGGACGATATTAGCGAAAACCGGACCAATCCCCATCCCTTCACCGAATGGCTGAAGGAGGCCGACCCGGCGCTGAAAGTGCGGCCAGCAGCCGGCAACAAACGTCCGCCTGTGTTGCCGAAAAACATTCACGGCATTATCCGCGATCTCGGCGAACGGATCGCGCGGGAGGGATTGAGCGAACCCCTCTGGCTGCCGGTCAAAAACCTTCTGGACCAAGTCGAGCACTATGCCGAACTGACTGGTGAAAGCTATTACCTCGTCACCAGTTGCACCAACGTCGCCACCCAGATCCTGCCCCACGCCCCCGGCCACGCCTTGGCGCTGACCCGCCGCGCGCTTCTGTGGGCACCGGCCGATGGTCACGCCTGGAGCCTGCGGGCAACCGCGCTCGACCATCTGGGCCATGCCGATCTGGCCGAGGCGGTTCTGTGGGAAGGGCGGCGGCGGATTCCCTCAAACGAGGTCTTTTCGTGCCAATTGGCCGAACGCCTGTACCGCGATGGACGGGCGGACGAAGCGGAACGCCTTCTGCGCCAAGCATGCGGACTCCGGACCCCCGTGGCCCTGTACAGCCTTGCTCATCTGCTGGTGGCCCTAAACCGGCGGGACGAGGCGGCGGCCTTGGCCGCCGACTACCAAGGCCGCTTCGGCGGCGACAGATGGCACACCACCCTGACCCGGCTGATCGCGGATGGCCCGGCGGGAACCGAAAAGGCTCACCGCTTCTTGATGGACACGGGACAGGCGACACAAGCCCAGCCCGCCGTTGCGTGGGACCAGCGCGCCGCCGCGCCGGCCGTCGCCGCCGAAGCGGCGGACGGTGCCCGTCTGCGCCGCCTCGCCAACGTCAGCGAGTCGGATCTGCTGTTGGGGATCCCGGAGAATTCGGCCCGCATGCGCGGTCTCGGCCTGGTGGATGCGGCGCTGGCCGCCGACGG
>CAIULK010000049.1 GCA_903899885.1 uncultured Rhodospirillaceae bacterium | reverse complement strand
GGGGGCCAATGACAACACCGGCCTGGCCGATGACAAGGCCGCCGCATGAGTGCCCACGAACGGCTGGAGCGGGAGATGGCCATCGCCGAGGGCCGGGCCTGGTTGGAAACCAGGCCCGCGGCTTCCATGGCGACGAATCGGGTGGCCGGTGCGTTCTACTACCCCGGCGCCCACATGGACGGGGCTGGCTATGGCGACATCCTGATGGCCATCCGCGAGCCGGACAATCCCCACGATGAGAAAGCCATTGCCCTGTGCTCTGCACTGGCTCAGGTCGGGCATGTCCCGGCTTGCGCCGCCGCCATGCTGGCTCCAGTGATGGATGCCGGGCACGCCCTCTGGGCACGGATCTTCAGGGAGGCGACGGCGGACCATCCCAGCACGGTGCTGGTGGAAATGTTCGGTCCGGCGGTTGAGGCCGGCAAAGCCGACAGCGAGGAGATCGGATGGGACGACGACACGGATGATATTCCGTTCTGATTCCCTTGCACTCGAGCGTTACCGTCGGAAATGACCTCGGAGAGGAATCAGGGAGACGTCATGCAAATTGGCGTTGTTTAATAGACCATGACATGGTTGCGTTCAAGGCCAGCAGTGTGGTCTGGCTGGCGATGTCGTTGATCAATTTCACCACGTCGCCGATTTTCTGAACGGTGACCGCCAATTCGCCAACCTCGCCCTCGGCGCGCCCGGCCTCGGTCACCGCGTTGGACGAGATCCTCGACGAATGATCGACCTGACGGCTGATTTCGTTGATCGAGCCGGCCAGCTCCTCGGCGGCCGAGGCCACCGTCTGCACATTGACCGAGGCTTCCTCCGCCGCCGCCGCCACCGCCGTGGCGCGTTGGCTGGTTTCGAAGGCGGTGTCGCGCATCGCCCCCGCCGTGCCCTGCAACTGGGTCGAGGCCGAGGCCACCGCCGCCACCATTTGGGTGGCCGCCTCGTCGAACCGCTTGGTCATCCCCGCCACCCGTTCGGCGCGTTCCAGCCGCTGAACCTCCTGCGCGCGGTGGGCGGCTTCCAGTTCGCGCTGACGCGCCAGACCGGCGCGGAACACCTCCATCGCCTCGGCCATCGCGCCGATTTCATCCTTGCGCCCGGCATCGGGAACCGCGACCGCCAGATCGCCATCGGCCAAACGGCCCATGATCGCGGTCATGCGGCGGACCGGCGGCACGATCGCCCGGTTGGTCAGCAGCGCGACCCCCACCGCCAAGCCGATTCCCGCGACCAGCGACAGCCACGCCACCCACACCATCACCGTCACCGCGCCGGACACCGTTTCGGCCTCGGCGGCGAGATTTTTGCGCTGATTGTCGATCATGCCGTTCGAGCGGCGGCCGTCGGCGGCTTTCTCGCCCTCGAAGATATCGACCAGCCGGGCCACCTTGGGCACCGCCTCGTCAACCAGCAGCTTGACCGCCGCGTCGCCCGGCCCCAACGCCTCGACCTTGTCTTGCGCGGCGCGCAGGGCGGCCAGCGTGTCCTCGGCCTCGTGCCACAGCGCGACGTTGCGCGGGTTGGTGAATCCGGCCGACAGCCGCCCCAAATCGGCCGAGGATTCGCCGATGCGCGCCCAGGCATCGGCCCGGTCGGCCTTGAAACGGGGATTGTTGGTCAACAGATAGCCGCGCAACGCCGCCAGCGTGGCGTACAGGTTGGTTTCGACCCCCGCCGCCGCCGTCGCCACCGGCACCCGCAGCGCCACCATCCGCTGGGTCGAACGCTCGACCAAACGGGCGTTGAACACCGTGGCCCCGGCGATCACCGCCACCACGACGCACAGGATTCCCATTCCGGCCCACAGCCGCTCACCGATGCCGAAGCGATAGGTTTTTTCCGTCATTGCCGCCATCCGTGCCTTGGTCTTTATTGTTTATATAAAATACATACTTTATGCCGCGAAACAAATGGTGTTCCGAGCGGCTTCATAAAATCACGGAAAAGAGGTGGTCCATTCCTGGCACAACCGCACCGCCTGAGCGACGCCCTCGGCGACGGCGGGCGAGAGATCCTGGCCGGATGAAAAATCGGCGCCCTCGATGCCGATCACCCGCATCCGTTCGGGCAGACGGCCCAGCAGGCGGGCCATTTCCACCGCCTCGGCAACCCCGAAGGTATGGCTGGATTTGGGAAACAAGCCGCTGGGCAGCGGGGCTTGGTCGGCTTGCCACAGCCGCACGGTGCCGGGCGCGGCGCCCGACGCGGTGGCGTCGATCAGCACGACATCATCATGGCCCTGCCAGCGTTCCATCAGATCGGTGCCCTCGCCGTGATGGCTGAGGGTGTCGAACCCCAACGCGGCCAGCAAGGCGGCGGCTGTCGGCCCGGCGCCGTCGTCGCGGCGGAACGGATGGCCGATGCCGATTATAAGCATGAGGCGCGCCACGCGGCGAAGAACGGCCCGTCCTCGGACACCCGCAAGGCCCTCGTCGGCCGTCCATCGGGTTCCAGCATCGCCATCGCATCCAGCATATCGACCATCTTGATGAAATGGGCGATGTTGTGGGGCGCCAAACGCCGCTCGAACCAGTTCTGCTCGATGAAGGCCAGCATCGCGGGCTGGCCCAGCTCGGCCTCCCACAAAATACCCAGCAGCGAGGACAGCGCCTCCTCGACATCGGATTCGACGCCGAACACGGTTTGCACGGCGTTGGCCTCGGCCTTCTTGCCGGTTTCCGGCCCGGCGCCCAGCCCGAAATCCAGAACCGCCCGGCGCGACGGCGCCGCCGCCTGATAGTGCCCGACCTCGTGAATGATCACGCTGGGTTCCAAGATGGTCGCGACATTCTCGCCGTCCCAGGTGTACCACGTTTGCGGATCGACATTGAGCAGCCCGAACCCGAACTCGCGGCACAGCTCCAGCGCCTGGGCGTGGTGAACGGGGTCGGTGGACAGGGTCGCCAGATCGCCCGGCGGAATGTCCGCCGTGATCCGGCGGAACACGTTCAGCGCCAAGGGGTGGCCGGACAGCGCCGAGGCATAGCCGTCGAGCAAGGCGGGCAATTCGGCCCGGTCGATGGGGGTCAGGATCACGCCGGACGCCCCTTGCCATAGCCGATATCTTGCAGCGAGCCGGAGATCTCCTCCAGAATGCCGGGGTCGTCGATGGTGGCGGGCATGCGGTAGCTTTCGTTGTCGGCGATCTTCTGCATCGTGCCGCGCAGGATTTTGCCGGATCGGGTTTTCGGCAAACGCTTGACCACCGTGCAGGATTTGAACGCGGCGACCGGGCCGATTTTCTGGCGCACCAAGGCGACCACTTCGGCAAGGATCTCGGAATCCGGCCGGATCACCCCGGCTTTTAGACAGATAAAGCCCAACGGCACTTGCCCCTTCAAGGAATCGGCGGCCCCGATCACCGCGCATTCGGCAACGTCGGGGTGGCTGGCCAGAACCTCCTCCATCGCGCCGGTCGACAGGCGGTGACCGGCGACGTTGATGATGTCGTCGGTGCGCGCCATGACATAGACATAGCCGTCCTCGTCGATATACCCGGCGTCGGCGGTTTTGTAGCAGCCGGGGAATTCCGAGAAATAGGCGTCGAAGCAGCGCTGATCGGCTTGCCACAGCGTGGTCAGGGTTCCGGGCGGCAAGGGCAGACGCGCCACCAGCGAGCCCACCTTGCCCGCCGGGCACGGCTCGCGCCGTTCGTCCAGAACCTCCAGCCCCCAGCCCGGCGCCGGTTTGGTCGGCGAGCCCGGCTTGATCGGGAATTCGTGCAGGCCCAAGCAGTTGGCGGCGATCGCCCAGCCGGTTTCGGTCTGCCACCAGTGATCGACCACCGGCACCCCCAGTTTCGTCACCGCCCAATTCACCGTATCGGGATCCGAGCGTTCACCCGCCAGGAACAGCGCGCGCAGGCTGCTCAAATCATGGTCCTTGATCTTCAGCCCTTCGGGGTCCTCGCGCTTGATGGCGCGGAACGCGGTGGGGGCGGTGAACAGCACCGCCACCTTGTGCTGGGCGATCACCCGCCAGAACGCCCCGGCGTCCGGGGTGCCGACCGGCTTGCCCTCGAAGATCACGGTGGTGTTGCCGTTCAGCAAGGGGCCGTACACGATATAGGAATGCCCGACCACCCAGCCGACATCGGACGCCGCCCAGTAAACCTCGCCCGGTTTGACGCCGTAGACATATTCCATCGTCCAGCGCAGCGCCACCATATGGCCGCCGTTGTCGCGCACCACCCCCTTGGGCTGCCCGGTGGTGCCCGAGGTATAGAGGATGTACAAGGGATCGGTCGCCGCCACCGGCACGCAATCGTGCGGCACGGCGGTTTCCATCGCCACCGCCCAATCGACATCGCGGGGCTGGGTCAGCTCGGCCACCGACCGCGGGCGTTGCAGCAGAACGCAATGATCCGGCTTGTGCGCGGCCAAACGGATCGCCTCGTCGAGCAGCGGCTTGTAGGCGATCACCCGGTTGACCTCGATCCCGCAGGACGCGGAAACGATCACCTTGGGGGCCGCGTCGTTGATGCGGGTCGCCAGTTCGTTGGGCGCGAAACCGCCGAACACCACCGAATGCACGGCGCCGATCCGCGCGCAGGCCAACATCGCCACCACCGCCTCGGGGATCATCGGCATATACAGGATCACCCGGTCGCCCTTGCCCACCCCCAGCCCGGCCAGAACCCCGGCGAAACGGGCGGTTTGATCCTTCAACTCGGCATAGGTGATGGTGCGGGTCTGCCCGGTGACCGGGCTGTCGTAAATAATAGCCGCCTGAGCGGCGCGGCCGCGCTCAACATGACGATCGACCGCGTTGTAACAGGTGTTGACCACCCCGCCCGCGAACCAGCGGTAAAACGGCTTTTTGGAATCGTCGAGAACCTTGTCCCAGCGCCGGACCCAATCGATGCCTAGGGCCGCCTCGCCCCAGAACCCTTCCGGGTCGTGGATCGAGCGATGATAGGCGGCGTCATAGGCGTTGGTCATGGTCCGAACCCTCCCCGGCGGAAAACCCGGCGCAGTGTGACAGAAAGCCGCCCACCCGAAAAGGTGGATACGAAAAAGCCGGCCCCAGAAAATTCCGGGGCCGGCCGAGCTTGGACAAAAAGCCGGACGCGTCAGTGCGCGGTGACCGCACCCATGCTGGTCAATTCGTCCTTGATGCGCAGCTTCAGCGTCTTCATCGATTTAAGGTTTGTGGTATCGGGCATAAGGCGGCGATATTCCTCGGCGATAGCATCTTCAAGCGCGGCGTGTTTGGCTCTCAAAGACTCGATCCTATCTTGAAGGCTCATTATTATCCTCCCAAGCGGGTGATCCACGGGGAAAAGTGTACGCCCATTTTTCAAAGAACTTCAAGAGGATCGCATTCATGTCCCGCTCGCTTCGCCGGATGATCGTGGGAATTACCGGTGCCTCGGGCGCGGTTTTGGGGATCGAGACCTTGCGTCAACTGCGCCAGGTGGGGGTTGAATCGCACCTGATCGTCAGCCGGGCCGCCGCCCTGACCCTGAAAGCCGAAACCGATTTGGATTGGACCGCCGTCCGCGCCCTCGCCGACCACTGTTACGAGGCCGACGATATCGCCGCCGCCCCGGCCTCGGGTTCGTTCCGCACGCTGGGGATGATCGTCGCCCCCTGCTCGATCCGCTCGATGAGCGAGATCGCTTGCGGCATCACCGCCTCGCTGCTCACCCGCGCCGCCGACGTTACCTTGAAGGAACGCCGCCGCTTGGTGCTGATGGTCCGCGAAACCCCGCTGCACACCGGCCATCTGCGCACGATGACCCAGCTGTCGGAGATGGGCGCGGTGATCGCCCCCCCAGTTCCCGCCTTCTACACCCGGCCCGACAGCCTGGATGCGATGGTCGCCCACACGGTGGGGCGCATGCTGGATCTGTTCGGGCTGGATTCGCCCGCCGTCAAGCGGTGGGGGGAATAGCTATCCGTAACGGCCATCCCGTGATAGCCTCCCCAAGCGGCAAGGAGGACACGACATGACCAAGGACAACGACGTCGTCCTGGCGAAGCTGGACACCGTGATTGCGCTTCCGCACCAGCAGGGCGAACGGATCGCGCGCATGGAAGGGCGGCTGGATGAACAGTCGCGCATCCTGTCGGCGATGATCCCGACCACGCTTTCCGCCGTTCCCGCCGCCCGGCATCCGGCCCCGCCCGCGGCGGAATAACCGGATGCTCCGTCGGCCCTTTTACGGAATCACGCACATCGCCGCCTCGGCGATGCCGCTTTCGCCGATATAGATCCCCAACCCGCGCGCCGTGTTGGCCAGCGTCCCGAACGGATCGACGGCGCGGGTGACACCCGCCACCTCGTTCAGCGGCACGTCGACCACTTGGCCGTGCTGCCAGGCCACCACCCGGTCGGTCCGCCCCTGCGCCACCAGATCCATGGCATAGACGCCGAAGGCCGAGGCGATCATGCGATCGCGCATCGAGGGCACGCCGCCCCGCTGGACATGGCCCAGCACGGTGACACGGGTTTCGGCCTCGATCATCTTGTTCAGGTGATCGGCCAGATATTGGCCGATGCCGCCGTAACGGGCTTCGTTGCCCTTCTGCACGGTGGTCACCATCTCGCCCAGTTCGGTCTTGCAGCCTTCGGCCACCACCATCAGGGCGTGGTTGCGCCCCTCCACTTCCTTGACTTGGCGGATGCGGTCGGCGATGCCCGCCAGCTTGTAAGGAAGTTCCGGGATCAAGATCACGTCGGCGCCGCCCGCGATACCGGCCGACAGCGCGATGTGGCCAACGTCGCGGCCCATGACTTCCAGGATCATCACGCGGTGATGGCTGGCCGCCGTGGGGGCCAAGCGGTCGATCGCCTCGCAGGCGACTTCCAGCGCGGTGGCGAAACCGATCGCATAGTCGGTTTGAGCGACGTCGTTGTCGATGGTCTTGGGAATGCCGACCATCGGAATGCCGCCCAACCGGCACAGGCGGCTGAGGATCTTCATCGAGCCGTCGCCGCCGATGACGATCAGCGCGTCCAGCCCCAGTTCCTTGTACCCGGCGACGAAATCGGCGGTGCGGTCGCGCACCGACCCGTCCGGCATCGGATAGGCGAAGGGATCGCCCTTGTTGATGGTGCCCAGAATCGTGCCGCCCTTGCGCAGCATGTCGCCGGTGACCAGCGACAGATCGAATTCGACCACGTCGAGCGGGCGGTTCATCAGGCCCAAACTGCCGTCCCTGATCCCGAACACCTGCCAGCCATAGCCCCGGATGGCCCGGTGCACCACCGCGCGCAACGCCGCGTTCAGGCCGGCGCAATCGCCGCCGCTGGTCAAAATACCGACACGTTTAGCCGCCATCACCGCCCCCTTCGCCTTTGGTTTCGTCTTGCCCATACCGTTTGCTCGCCTCATCTGCTAGTGTCAACGGATCAAGTTGGGTCCTCACCGCACATTAGATCATGGCCGACGAAACCGTTGAAGAAATCAAAAAGAAGATTGCCGGACTGGCCGCCGAACACCGCGCGCTGGACGCCGAGCTTCACGCCATGAGCATGGGACTGACCGTCGATCAAATCCAGGTCCAACGGATGAAGCGCCGCAAACTGGCCTTGAAGGACGAGATTCAAACCCTGGAAGATCAGTTGATCCCGGATATCATCGCTTAGATCGTGATGCAATTTGGTTGCATCACGATCTAAGCTTTTTACATGCCCCTCGCCGGGCGCAAACCTCCGATTTGCTTGGCCGCGACCTCAAGAGCGAGGGTGCGGGACCGGGCATCGAAAAACCTCCCTAATCCATCTCTTGCAGCCCAACCCGCGAGGTCCGTGAAGCGGGTTAGCCCGTCCGTCGGCACAGCGCGCGGTCGGCCGCCGCCAGGGCTTGTTCCGCGCCTTCGTCGCGCAGCAGCGCATGCACCCCGTACATCGGCATCAGCGACATCGGCAGGCCCAGCCAGGTAAAGGGCTGCCCGGCCAGCCGGCCGACGATTTCCTCCATCTTGACGGTGGCTTGGTCGATGCCGGTGGCGACGAACAAAACGGCGAAATCGCTGCCGCCAAGACAGCCGACCGGATCGGTTTCGCGCACGCTGCCCAGCACCACGCCGCATATGTGGCGCAACGCCCCCTCGCCCGCCGTCAATCCATGCACCCGGCGCAGCAATTCAACGCCCGCGACATGCAGAACCGCCAAGGTGCCGGTCGGTTCCCCCTCGCGCAGCGCGGTTTCGAGATCACGCACGAAGGCGCGGCGGTTGCGGCAGGGTACCAGGGAATGACGATCGGCGGCGCGGTCGGCCGCCGCCATCCGGCGGCGGTCCTGTTCGACCTGGGCACGCAAGGCTTCCAATTCGCCCAACAATGGGGCGATCGCTTCCAGTACCTCGGGCGTCAAGCGCGAGGCCGACAGGCCGAGATCGGCCGCCCTCTCGTCGAAGCTCAAGCGCGACTGCGCGCGCTGATCGGCATAGGCGCGGTATCCCCGGCGCTGCGGCTGCCCGTGGCCCGAGGGAAATTCGGTGGCCCCGGGAACCCCCAGAACCCGTTCCGCGCGGTAATCGTCGCTCATGACTGATCCCCGGTTTTCTGCCGGTGAACCTTACAATAGCACATTTTTTCCGCGCAGGGGCGATTGCCGGAAAACCGGTCAACAAAAAACCGTCATCCGACCGTTATTGTCATGAGCATCCGAGATATGGCACGGTGGGGCTGGGAAATGACACCGGGAGTTTAGCGCATGTATGAAGCGGCACACCGGACGGCAGGCGGGTGTAACACCGAGGTCACCGACCGGCTTCGGCGGACATTGGCCCTGGTTCTGGCGGGGGGACGGGGATCGCGGTTGAACGCGCTGACCGACTGGCACGCCAAACCGGCGGTTCCGTTTGCGGGTAAGTTCCGCATCATCGACTTCACCTTGTCGAACTGCATCAATTCCGGCATCCGCCGCATCGGCGTCGCCACCCAATACAAGGCGCACTCGCTGATTCAGCACATCCAACGCGGCTGGAGTTTCCTGAGCGGCGAGTTCAACGAGTTCGTCGAACTGCTGCCCGCCCAGCAACGCACCGAGGGCGAGAACTGGTACAAGGGCACCGCCGACGCGGTGTTCCAAAATCTCGACATCGTCCGCGATCACGGACCCGACTATGTGCTGGTGCTGGCCGGCGACCATGTCTACAAAATGGATTATGGCCGGATGCTGGCCCACCACGCGTCCCGCAACGCCGACGTCACCGTCGCCTGCATCGACGTGCCGCTGGCCGAAGCCACCGGATTCGGCGTGATGACGGTCGATGCCGAGGACAACATCGTCCGCTTCGAGGAAAAACCGGCCAATCCCACCCCGATCGCGGGACGGCCGGGTTACGCCCTGGCCAGCATGGGCATCTATATCTTCAACGCCCAATTCCTGTACGACCGCCTTCACCTCGATTCCGATCTGATCGGCACCAGCCACGATTTCGGCAAGGACATCATCCCCGCCCTGGTCGGCCGCCACAAATTGGTCGCCCATCGCTTCCAGGATTCCTGCGTCATGCACGAAGGCGCGCAGGAGCATTACTGGCGCGACGTCGGAACGGTCGATGCCTATTGGGAAGCCAATATCGACCTCACCACGGTGACCCCGGCCCTGAATATTTACGACGAGAATTGGCCGATCTGGACCTATCAGGCGCAGTTGCCGCCCGCCAAATTCGTCTTCGATTCGGATCAGCGGCGCGGCATGGCGGTCGATTCGATGGTCTCGGGCGGCTGCGTGATTTCGGGCGCCACGGTGCGCCGGTCGCTTTTGTTCTCGAACGTCCGGGTCAACAGCTTCTGCTTGGCCGAGGATTCGGTGATCCTGCCCAATTGCGACATCGGCCGCCACGCGGTTCTGCGCCGCTGCATCGTCGATCAGGGCTGCGTCATTCCCCCGGGAATGGTGGTCGGCGAAAACCCCGACGAGGACGCCCGGCGCTTCCACCGCACCAAGAAGGGCGTCACCCTGATTACCCGCGACATGCTACGGGCGCTGGGCCACGGATAAAAACCGGGCCAGCGCGGCGCCAACCTGTTCTGGACGCGTGAAATCGACGCGGGGGTGGGGAAACGGCACCCACTGGAAACGCTGGTAGAACAGCGGGCCGGAACAGGGCGGGCGGGTGTAGTCGTGGGCCGCTTGCGGCCGCAGCGATTCGCGGCTGACGCCAACGTAATCCAGATTCCCGCGTTCCGAGGCATAGAGCGCCAGCAACTCCCGTTTGGCCGCCGATTCGGGCGGCGACAACGGATAAACCGGCCCCTCGCCATCTTGGAACACTTGATCAACCACCCGGCCGTTTTCCGCGTGGTAAAGCGCCGCCTCGAACACCGCGAGTTGGTTTTTGAAGGTCGAAGCCAGGGCGCTAGCCGCATCGTGATCCTGATGCCCGCCTTCGAAGGCCGGTACCCACAGGGTATCAATGTGGTGACGAGAAATCGCCTCGGCCACCGCCGCCCGCGCCTCGGCCAAATGGTCCTTCAGGCGGCGCGACGCCAGGCCCAGGAACCCGGCGATCGTGGTTCCCATCGCGGCGGCGGCCCCTTCCGCCTCGCCCCGGCGCACGGCCACCCGGTCCGGCCGCCCCCGGCGCCGCCAGGGCCACAGGGTCTCGGCGTCGGGGATCCCGTCGGTCAGGAACAGCGCGGCGACGGTGGCGCCTTCGGACTGGTGACGGCGCGCCAAGGCGGCGAAGCCCACCACCTCGTCATCGGGGTGGGGGGCGAGGATCAGGATGCACCGCCCGCTCATTTCGCCGCCATCCACACCGGCAGCAGATCCTCGGCCAGAACGCGCTCCCAGGTCGGCAGCGACGAGGACGCGTCGTTCACGACATAGGCGCGCATCGCGGCGCGCCGCGCCGGATCGGCCGCCAAGGCGGACAACACCTCGGCCCACGACTCCGGCCCATCGCCGCGAACCACCAAGCCGGTGCAACCCTCCGTGATCGCCGAGCCCATGCCGCCCTTTTCCGCGACCAGAACCGGCGTGCCCGAGGCCAAGGATTCCAGAACGACATTGCCGAACACCTCGATCTCCGAAGGCAAGGCGAACAGGTCGGCCCCGGCATACAGCCGCGCCAAACGGTCGGTGTCGATTTGG
Organism: uncultured Rhodospirillaceae bacterium; assembly: GCA_903899885.1. Lineage (GTDB taxonomy): Bacteria > Pseudomonadota > Alphaproteobacteria > Rhodospirillales > Magnetospirillaceae > CAIULK01. The sequence goes on along the minus strand of CAIULK010000049.1, from coordinate 4,414 downwards.
CCGGGACAGATGCCCAAAGGCCCCAAACGCCGGGCGGCCTCGGCGCGCAACACCCCGTCGCCGGCACACACCAAGAACAAGGGCGCACCGCGCGCCGCCGCCAAACACACCCCCTCGACCAAGTTTTCGACGTTCTTGCTGGGATCCATCCGGCCGCAATAGAGCACCAGCACCGCCTCGGCCGGCACCCCGAACTCGCTTTGCAGCCAGACGCGATCCCGGAAATCCGGGGCGAAGCGATGCGGATCGATCCCACGGCGCAACAGGCGAACGCGTTCGGGCGGCAGTTCCCGGCAGGCCCTCTGGCGGTCGTCATCGCGCGAGACCAAGGCGAAGCGGCACTTGGCCTGATGGCGCGCCAAGGCGGCGTTCTTGCTCGCTTCCGCCCAGTCGGCAAGGTGGAACCGGTCGGCCAGGAGAGAGCCCAGCGGCCCCAGGCGCTTCAACGCCTTGCGCACGAACAAACGGGTCAGGGCCGGGGTCGCCGTATGAATCGAATTGACCAAGCCGATTCCCAATCGCGGCGCCACCCGTTGGGCGGTGCGCGTGAAGGCAAAAAAGCCGTCGGTGGTGTGAACGACGTCGAAGCCGCCATGGCGCAAACGGCGCGCCAATTCGGGATGCCACGGCGCCAAATCGGTATGGTCGGGGATATCGCCGGTCAGAAAGGCCAGCCGCCGGGTGCTGAACACCGGCGGCAGGATTTCGTACCGCACGTTGGGACCGACCGGAATGGTCGTGGCCCGCTCGCCCGAAAAAAACACGGTCAGGTCAAGCTGGCTGGAAAAGCCCAGCGCCGCCTCGGCAAGGCGTTGCCAGCATTTGACATGGCCCCCGGCGGACGGCCCATAGGCCAAGTCCACCAAGACGGCGACGCGCAACGCGGGGGGGGCAACCGAGGCGATCATGTTCATCACCCCGCTTCGTAAGCTTGCCGTAAGGTTTGAATCAACAGCGGAACTGTATCACTTTGTAACGTCACGGTCCTTGAGGACGTGTCTCCAGCGGGCGACATTGGCGTTATGCTCGGCCAAGGTCGCGGCGAAAACATGGCCGCCGGTGCCGTCGGCGACGAAATACAGATCATTGCCCGGCGCTGGATGCAGCACCGCCTCTAGGCTGGCGCGGCCGGGATTGGCGATCGGCGTCTGTGGCAACCCATCAATGACATAGGTATTCCAGCGATGCGGCGACGCCAGATCGGCATGGGTCAGGGGCCGGTCCAGCACCCCCGCGCCGCCCGACAGGCCATAGATCACCGTCGGGTCCGACTGCAACCGCATGCCCAGACGCAACCGGTTTTCAAACACCTGGGCGACATGGGGACGTTCCGTGGTCAAACCGGTTTCGCGCTCGACAATCGAGGCCAGCACCAGCGCCTGTTCCTTGCTCGCCAAGGGCAGCCCGGCGGCGCGGCCCGCCCACAGGCCGTCCAAGGCCGCCTGCATCGAGCGCTGCATCCGCGTGACCAACTCGTCGCGCGAATCCCCCCAAGACAGGTACCAGGTTTCGGGAAGCAAGGACCCCTCGGACGGGGTCCGGGCCACGGCGCCGTCCAAATACTCGGCCCCCAGCACCAGATCGAGAACCCGGCGCACGGTCAGCCCCTCGGCGATGGTCAGGTGATGCACCACGGTGTGGCCTTCGACCATCTGCCGCAAGGCGCCCTCGGCGCTGATCCCGGCCGGGAACAGATATTCACCAGCCTTCGGGTGAACGCGTTCAAGGCGGGCCGCCACTTGGAACGGCCACGCATTGGCCAGCACCCCCGCCTCGGCGAGACGGCGCGCCATGCCATCGATTCCCGATCCCTTGGGGACGACGACCGTCAACGGCTGAGTCAGCGGCCCCGCCTCGGTATAACGGCCATAAGCCAGCCACGCGACCGCACCGGCCAAAACAGCCAGCACGACCGCCACGCCCCCCAATCCGCGCAGCGACATCGGCCATCCCCCCCTAAAGATAAGGTCAGGGGGCTCCGGTGAAGATCAAGGACGCGTTGGTTCCCCCGAACCCGAACGAATTCGACATGGCGACCCGCAGCTTGCGTTGCTTGGCAACATGCGGCACCAGATCGAGATCGCAGCTTTCCGACGGATTATCCAGGTTCAAGGTCGGCGGAAGCACCGAATCCCGGATCGCCAGCAGCGAGAAGATCGCCTCGACCGCGCCGGCCGCACCCAAAAGGTGGCCGATCGCCGACTTGGTCGAACTCATCGACAGCTTATACGCGTGATCGCCGAACAGCCGCTTGACGGCGCCCAATTCGATTTCATCGCCGAGCGGCGTCGAGGTGCCGTGCGCATTGATGTAATCGATCGCTTCGGGCGCGATTCCGGCCCGCTTCAGGGCGGCCTTCATCGCCCGGAACGCGCCATTGCCATCGGCGGCCGGAGCCGTGATGTGATGGGCATCGCCGGACATGCCGTAACCGATCACTTCGCCGTAAATCTTGGCGCCGCGCTTCTTGGCGTGTTCGAGTTCCTCAAGGACCAGGATCCCGGCGCCCTCGCCCATCACGAAGCCGTCACGATCCTTGTCCCACGGCCGCGAGGCCTGGGTCGGCGTATCGTTGAAGGCGGTCGATAGGGCGCGGGCGGCGGCGAAACCGGCCATGCCCAGCGGGCAAACCGCCGCTTCCGTGCCACCGGCCACCATCACGTCGGCGTCATCCCACATAATCATCCGCGCCGCGTCGCCGATGGCGTGCGACCCGGTGGCGCACGCCGTCACCACCGAATGATTGGGGCCCTTGAAACCCCAGCGGATCGACACATGGCCCGAGACCAGATTGATCAGGGCGGCCGGGATGAAGAACGGGCTGACCTTGCGCGGCCCGCCGTTGTGCAGCACCTGGGACGTTTCGTCCAAGACCGGCAAACCGCCGATCCCCGACCCGATCAGGACGCCGGTCCGCTCGCGCGAGGCCTCGTCCTCGGGCATCCAGCCGGAATCCTCGACCGCCTCGATGGCGGCCGCCAGACCGTACAGGATGAAATCATCCATCCGGCGGCGTTCCTTGGCGGAACCCACCGCGTCGGGGTCGAGTTCCCCAGCGCCGGTTCCACGCGGAATCAGCCCCGCCACTTTGGCCGGCATTTCGGTGACATCGAACGTATCAATGCGCCGAAGGCCCGAATGGGAAGCGATCAGACGCTCCCAGTTCAGGGTGACTCCGCATCCGAGCGGGCTGACCATTCCCAGCCCGGTGACGACGACTCGTCTCATGAAACCTCTTTCTCTAACTCGCGCGGCCGACTTAGACGGCGGCGGAGATGAACGTCACGGCGTCCCCGACGGTGAGGATCTTCTCGGCGGCGTCATCGGGGATTTCGCACCCGAATTCTTCCTCGAAAGCCATGACCAGTTCGACCGTGTCAAGGCTGTCGGCGCCCAGATCGTCGATGAAGCTGGCGCTATCGACCACCTTGGACTCCTCGACGCCGAGATGTTCGACAACGATTTTCTTAACCCGCTCGGCGACGTCGCTCATGTGAGTGATCCCCTGGAATGTCTTTGGTTCGTGACGAAAAATTAGCCCCGCGAAAGGCGGAGGGTTCCTAACACACTTCGTTGGCGGTTGCCAACGCCCTTAATCAAATCATCGCCATGCCGCCGTTGACATGGATGGTTTGGCCCGTGACATAGACCGCCTCGTCCGAGGCCAAAAAGGCCACGGCGGAGGCCACTTCGTCGGCGGTGCCCATGCGGCCCGACGGGATTCCGGCCAGAATCCGGTTTTTTTGCTCGTCGTTCAATTTGTCGGTCATCGCCGAAACGATGAAGCCGGGGGCGACGCAATTGACGGTGATGTTGCGGCTGGCCACTTCCTGGGCCAGCGCCTTCGACATCCCGATCATCCCCGCCTTCGAGGCGCAATAGTTCACCTGCCCCGGATTGCCGGTGACCCCGACCACCGAGGCGATGTTGACGATGCGGCCCGAACGCCGCTTCATCATCCCCTTGACCGCCGCGCGGCACAAACGGAAGGTCGCGGTCAGGTTGATGTCGATCACCTGGGCCCAATCCTCGTCCTTCATGCGCAAGATCAGCCCGTCCTTGGTGATGCCCGCATTGTTGACCAGAATGTCGGGCACGCCGCCCAGCACCGCCTCGGCGTCGCCGGACAGTTTTTCCACTTCCTCGGGATTGCTGAAATTGGCGGTCACCACGTGGGCGCGGGTGTTGCCCAACTCGGCCAGCAAGGCGTCGAACGACTGGCCGGGCAGCCCGTGCAGGGCCAGCGTGGCGCCTTGGGCATGCAGCGCGCGCGCGATGGCGCTGCCGATGCCGCCGACGGCCCCGGTGATCAGAGCGGTCTTGCCATTGAAAGAAAACATCGTGATCCCCCTCCTAACAGGCTGCGGAAAAAGTCCGCGCTCAATGCGTTACCCCGTCACCCCCGCGAAGGCGG
>CAIULK010000048.1 GCA_903899885.1 uncultured Rhodospirillaceae bacterium | reverse complement strand
GAAAAGCTGCTGATGCTGGGCCCGGTGCTGGAGCGTTTGCAAGACGAGCTGCTCGACCCCTTGATCAAACGCACCTTCGCGGTGATGAACCGGGCCGGATTGCTGCCGCCGCCGCCGCCCGAGGCGGCCCAGGGCGTGCTGGAAATCAGCTATGTCTCGATGCTGGCGCAAGCGCAAAAGGCGGTCGCCACCACCGGCATCGAACGCTTGATGGCCTTTGTCGGCAGCCTGGCCGGAGCCCATCCGGACGTGCTCGACACCATCGATTTCGACGAGGTGGTGAACGAATACGCCGATCTGCTGGGGGTGGCGCCGAAACTGCTGGCCTCGCCCGCCGCCGTGGCGGCCGCCCGCACGGCCCGCGCCCGCGCGGTGGTCCAGCAACAGATGATGAAAAACGGGCTGGCCCTGGCCCAGGGCGCCCAAGTGTTATCGAAGATCGATGTCGGCGGCGGCCAGAACGCGCTGGAAAAGGCGCTGGGGGGCGATCAATGACCCCTTCCCCCGACGACGAGATCTTCAACGCCGCCGATCCCGAGGCGGTCACCCGGAAAACGCGCGCGGCCCAACGGGCCGAACGCACCCGAATCACCGCGCTGGCGGCGGTGACGGCGACGCCCGAAGGGCGCCGCCTGCTGCGGTGGCTGATCGATGCCACCGGCCTGTTGCAACCCAGCTTCACCGGCGACGCCGCTCACGCCTTCTTCGCCGAGGGCAAGCGGTCGATCGGGCTGATGCTGGTCAAGGAGATCGACACCCATTGTTCCGGGCAAGCCGCCCGCATCCTTTTCGACACCAACGAGGAATCCCATGGCTGACACTCAACCCAAGCACAGCTTGCTCTCCGCCCCCCCGCCGAATTCGGCGCCGCCCAAGACCTATGCCGACTTCCAGGTGCCGCCCGGCATGAGCCTGGACGCCGATTTGCAGGACCGCTTCAAAAATCTGGCCCGCGAGCTGGAGCTGTCGCAAGACGGCGCCCAGCGGCTGGTCGATCTGTATGCCCAGCAGTTGGCGGACGGCCAGAACCGCCACGCCGAAACCCGCGACCAGTGGGCCAAGCAAGCCCAGTGCGACCGCGAATTCGGCGGCAGCGGCTTTGACCGCAACATCGCGGTGGCGCGGCGGGCCATCGACCGCTTCGGCGGCGATCCGTTGCGCAAGACCCTGACCGAAACCGGGGTCGGCAACCATCCCGAAATCATCCGCGCCTTCTGGAAGGTCGGCAAGGCGATTTCCGAGGACCACCCCGCCCAGGGCAAGGCCGCCCAGAAAACCCGCGATCCGGCCCGCCTGCTGTACCCCACCATGTTCAAGAACAAGGAGTAACCCCCCATGTCCAACACCATCGGAGGACTGGCCCTGACCTATGCCGATTGGGCCCGGCGGATCAATGACGACGGCTCGCTCGCCAACATCATCAACTTGTTGTCCCAGACCAACGAAATCTTGCAAGACATGCTGGTGGTCGAAGGCAACCTGCCCACCGGCCACAAGACCACCGTGCGCACCGGCCTGCCCCAGGCGGCCTGGCGCTTGCTGAACTACGGCGTGCCCAAGGCGAAAAGCACCACCGCCCAGGTGATCGACACCTGCGGCATGCTGGAAGTGTATAGCGAGATCGACAAGGACATCGCCGATCTGAACGCCGATGCCCCCAACTTCCGGCTGTCCGAGGACATGGCCTTCCTGGAGGCGATGAACCAGCAGATGGCGCAGACGCTGTTTTACGGCAACACCGCCGTCAACCCCGAACGCTTCCTGGGGCTGGCGCCGCGGTATTCCACCGTGAATACCGCCAACGCCCAGACCGCCAACAACGTCATCGACATGGGCGGCACCGGGTCCACCAACACCTCGATCTGGGTGGTGGTGTGGGGTCCCAACACCGTGCACGGCATTTTTCCCAAGGGCGGCAACGCCGGTCTGATCGCCAACGATCTGGGCGAGTACACCCTGCATGATCCCAACGGCGGCCAGTATCAGGGCTATCGCAGCCATTACAAATGGAACTGCGGCCTGTCGGTGCGCGATTGGCGCTATGTGGTGCGGCTGGCCAATGTCGATATCACCAGCTTCGCCGGAAGCAACCCGCCGGATCTGATCAAGGGCTTGATCCGCGCGCTGCACCGCCTGCCGACCCAGCCCTTGGGCGTGGGCACCGAACAGGTGATCGGCGCCTTGGGCGCCGCCCAGGACCATACGATGGAACTGGGCCGCACCGCGATTTACTGCAATCGCACGGTGCGCACTTGGTTGGACATCCAGGCCAGCAGCAAAACCAACGTGCTGTTGAATATCGGCCAGTTCGACGGCAAGCCGGTGACCACCTTCCGCGGCGTGCCGATCCGCACCTGCGATTCCCTCCTCAACACCGAAGCCCGGGTGGCGTGACATGATGATCGATAGTCTGCTTCAGTTCGACTTGGCCAGCCCGGTCACGGTGACCGCGCCCTCGGCCAACATCATCGACCTGGGATGTTCGCGCGACATCGGCAACGGCGACGATGCCCTGCCGGTGGTCTGCACGGTGGTGAGCACGTTCACCGCCGCGGGCAGCGCCACGCTTCAGGTTCAGCTTCAGACCAGCTTGGATGCCAACAGCTGGATCACCTTGATCGAAACCGACGTTTTGGCGGTCGCCACCCTGACCGCCGGGACCGAGATTTTCAAGGCCCCGCTGCCCTTGGGCGTTCTGCGTTATCTGCGCCTGAACTATGGGGTGGCGTCGGGTCCGATGACCGCGGGCGCGGTCACCGCCGAGGTGGTTTTGGATCATCAGGCCAACACCGCCTATCCGTCCGGCTTCTCGGCCGCCAACTAGGGGGAACATCATGGCCAAATATCAGGTTCTGGACACCGCCTATATCGGCGGCCGGATCGTCGAGCCCGGCGAGCGGATCGAGGTCGAGGACGGCTTCGTCCCCGGCCCGCATCTCAAACCGATGGACGGCGACGCCCACAAGGCGGTGCGCGCCGCCGCCAGCCGGATGACCGCGATGGACCCGATCGAGGTTCTGACCGAGCAGAAACCGGGGGGGTGATCCGCACACACACTTCGTCATGCCCGCGAAGGCGGGCATCCATGGGGCCGCCCCACAACATCAAGTACTCAGGCACCCCGACATGGACCCCCGCCCGCGCGGGGGTGACGAGAATCGAGGGCCGTCCGCCATCACAGGCGGGCGGCCCTTTTTCTTGCCCGAAAAAAGGACGCCCCGACGATGAATTCCGACATCGACATCTGCAATCTGGCCCTGATGCGGCTGGGCACGCGTTCAACCATCGCGGCGCTGTCGGAAGGCAGCGCCGAGGCCAATGTTTGCGCCCTGGTCTATCCCGTGGTGCGCGAGGCGTTGCTGGCCCGCCATCCCTGGAATTTCGCCCGCCGCCGGGTGCTGCTGGCCGATCTGGGCCACCCGCCGTTCGGCTGGCGGTACCGCTATGCCACCCCCAGCGATTGCCTGCGGGTGTGGGAGGTGGATGGTCCCACCACGCCGTTCGAGATTTCGGGCGATCTGGACACCCAGGGCAACCCGATCCAAGTGATCCTGACCGACCGGCCGCGCGCTTGGCTGACCTATACCGCGCGGGTCACCGATCCCGCCCTGTTCAACGTGCGCTTCGTCGAGGCGCTGTCGTGGATGCTGGCCGCCGAAATGGCCATCGCGCTGACCGGCGATACCGCCTTGGCCCAAGGCTGTCTGCAAGCGGCGGGAAACGCCATCACCGCCGCCGAAGCCGACGATGCCAACCAACGTTTCGAACACCACGACCGCATCCCCGAGGCCTTGGCCGTGCGCGGGTTTTTGGGAAAGGACCCCACCCCATGGCACTAACCATCCTGCAACCGTCGTTCGCGGGCGGCGAGTTGGCCCCGGCCTTGGCCGGGCGCTCGGATCTGGCCAAGAACCATATCGGCGCCGCCACCTTGCGGAACTTCTTCGTGCTGGCGACCGGCGGCGCCGCCAACCGCGCGGGCACCCGGTTCGTCGGCCGCGCCAAGGACAGCACCCATCCGGTGCGGCTGATTCCGTTCCAATTCTCGACCAGCCAAACCTATGGCCTGGAATTCGGGCACCGGTATATGCGGGTGGTGAGCAACGGCGGCCATGTGCTGGAAGCGGCGGTCGCGGTCACCGCGCTGTCGGCGGCATCGCCCTGCGTGGTCACCGCGCCGGGGCACAACTATGCCAATGGCGACGAGGTCTCGGCGTCCGGCCTGCTGGACAATGGGCGGTATTTGGTGGCCGCGGTCACCGCCACGACCTTTCGACTGACGACGCTGGATAATGGGCCGGTCACCCCCACCCCTTATGCGGGCGGCGGCACGGTGGCGCGGGTCTATACCCTGGTCACCCCTTACGCCGGGGCCGATCTGGCGCTGCTGAAATTCACCCAGTCGGCCGACATCTTGACATTGTGCCACCCGAATTATGGGCCGATGGATCTGGACCGCACCGGGCAAACCGCCTGGACCCTGGTGCCGATCACCTTTCAGCCGAAAATCGCCACCCCGGCGGCCGCCACCGCGACCCCGAAAAACGGGGGATCGGGGACCTATTACGCCTATGTGGTGACCGCCGTCACCGACCAGCCGTCGGAGGAGAGCTTGGCCTCGCCCCAGGCGGCTTGTCAGAACGCCGCCTTGAACCAGAACACCGGGGTGATCAACACGATCAGCTGGACGGCGGTTTCCGGCGCCGACCGTTACCGGGTTTACAAGGGGCCGATCGGCACCACCGGCCCGGTGCCCACGGGCGCGATTTATGGCTATATCGGATCGACCACCGGGACCAGCTTCGACGACGCCAACATCGCCGCCGACACCACCCAGACGCCGCCCCAGGGCAACAACCCGTTCGTCAACAACAACAATCCGGGGTGCGTGGCCTATTACGAACAACGCCGGGTGTTCGCCGGATCGAATTTGGCGCCGCAAACCCTGTGGATGACCCAGCCCGGCAATTTCTGGAACATGGACACCTCGTCGCCGTCGCTTGCCAGCGACGCGATCACCGCCACCGTCACGGCGCGTGAAATCAGCGCGATCAAGCACCTGGTCTCGGTCAACGCGCTGCTGGCGCTGACCCCCACCGGCTGTTTCCGCATCATCGGCGGCACCACCGACGCCGCCCTGACCCCCACCACGGTACGGGTGCAAACCCAATTCGGAACCGGCGCCTCGGACGTCGCCCCCTTGGTGGTCGAGACCGACATTTTGTACGTCCAGGCCAAGGGAAGCACGATCCGCGCGCTGTCCTATAATGTGTACGCCGATGTTTTCACCGGGACCGACATCTCGCTGCTGTCGAGCCATCTGTTCCTGGGGCATCGGATCGTTGAATGGGCCTATGCGGAAGAGCCGTTCCGGCTGGTCTGGGCGGTGCGCGACGACGGCGTGCTGCTGTCCTTGACCTATATCAAGGATCAAGCGGTCACCGCCTGGACACGCCACGATACCCAAGGGCTGTTTCAATCGGTGATCTCGATTTCCGAGGGAAACGAGGATGCGGTGTACGTGGTGGTACGGCGCACCTTGCCGGGGGTCAACGGCGGGCAACCGGTCGCGTATATCGAGCGCCTTGCCAGCAGGAATTTCCTTACCGACGGCGCGCCCGACATAAGCAAGGCTTGGTTCGTCGATTGCGGTTTGTCGTACGGCGGCGCCCCGGTCACCACGGTATCGGGCCTTGGCCATCTGGAAGGGGCTTCGGTTAGCGTTTTGGCCGACGGCGCCGTGATGGGGCCTTATACCGTCAGCGGCGGCGCGGTCACCTTGGAGCGGCCGGCATCGGCGATCACCGTGGGTCTGCCCTATGTGTGCGATTTGCGGACCCTGCCGGTGGACATCAACCCGCAAGCCACCTTGCAAGGCAAGCGCCGCAAGGTTGATGCCGTCACCCTGCGCCTCGAGAACAGCCGGGGTGTTTGCGCCGGTCCCGACGCCGGTCATTTGACCGCGATCAAGGACCCGCCGCCCGCCGCTCCGGGCCAAGTGCCGCCCTTGATCAACGGCGAGGCGCGGTTGCTCACCACCACCGCGTGGACCACCGAGGGCGGCACCTTGATCCGCCAAGCCAACCCGCTGCCCTGCACGGTTCTGAGCGTGCTGCCCGCCTTGTCGCTGGGGGATAGCAGTGGCGCGGGTTGAGGTCGCCGCCGCCCGCCTCGAACATATCGCGCCCGTGGCGGCCGGAATGCGCGCCGCCGACCGCGACGAGGCGTGGGCCGCCAGCCTGACCATCCCTGACGAGGCGTTGCGCCGATCGTTGGCGGTCTCAAGGCTGGCTTGGGCCGGGCTGGAGGACGGGCGGCCGTTTTGCCTGTTCGGGGCCGCCGCCAGCCCTTGGCCCCGGATCGGCGTGCCCTGGCTGCTGGGCACCGACGGGGTCGAACGCAACGCCACCGCCTTCTTGCGCCGCAACCGCCCCTTGATCGCGCGGATGCTGGCCGAGTTCGAGATTTTGCGGAACGCGGTCGATGCGCGCAACACGGTCTCGATCCGCTGGCTCATCCGGCTCGGCTTCACCCTTCATCCGGCCCGGCCCCTTGGGCCCTTGGGCCTTTCGTTCCACCCCTTCGAAATGAGACGCCCGATGTGCACACCCGACGCCGGAATAACCGCGGCCACCACGCTGGCCTCGACCGCCATGTCCTATATGGGCGCGTCGCAGGCCAACGATATCGCCCAGCAACAGGCCGCGTATCAGGCCCAGATCGACAGCAACAACCAAGTCATCGCCCAGCAGAACGCCCAAGCCGCGATGAGCCAAGCCAACGCCCAGGCCCAGGCCGACCGCGAGGCATCGGCCCAAAAAGTCGCCGGATTGCGCGCCCAATTGGCCGCCAACGGCATCGATCTGGGATCGGGGTCGGCGCTCGCTGGTCAGGCCGATCTGGCCGATCAGGGCGAATTGACCGCCGAAACCGCCTTAAACGCCGGCCAAAACCAAGCCAACCAGGATCTGTACCAGGCCGGTCTGGACGCCAACCAAGCCACCGTCACCACCAACAAGGCCGGTCTCGCCAACGACAAATACCTGATCGGAACCGCCTTTCAGGGCGTGGGCACGGCGCAGCAGCTTGGCAACTATTTCTAGGGAAAACCCCAATGACCATCACCACGACAGCGACGTCGCAGACCTATCAGGGCAACGGCGTCACCACCGTCTTTCCGTTCGCGTTTCCGATCGGCGAGCCGCCGGACATTCAGGTCACCCTGACCGACACCACCCAGACCCCCGCCGGTGCGACCGTTTTGACCACCGGGCAATTCACGGTGGCGAACGGCACGGTGACCCTGGCCGCCGCCCCGGCGGCCGGCGTGTCGATTCTGGTGCGCCGGATCGTGCCGTATCTGCAAACGGTCTCGCTGGCCAACCAAAGCGGGTTGTACCCCGAGGTGATCGAAGGCGCCCTCGACACCCTGACCATGCAGACCCAGCAATTGGCCGCCGCGATGACCACCCTTCCGGCGGGACCGCAGGGTCCGGTTGGTCCGATCGGCCCGGTTGGTCCGGCGGGGCCCGCCGGGCCGCAGGGTCCAACGGGACCGCAAGGTTCGACCGGCCCCGCCGGGCCGCAGGGCGTTGCCGGTCCCACCGGGGCGGCGGGCGCGATCGGACCGCAGGGTCCGGCGGGCGCCACCGGGCCGCAAGGCCCGATCGGGCCGGCCGGTTCGACCGGCGCGGCCGGCGCCTTGGGCGCGACCGGGGCGATTGGGCCGCAAGGCCCGGCGGGGCCGACCGGTTTGACCGGTCCCGGCGGGCCGACCGGACCGCAGGGGCCGCAAGGCTTGCAGGGCGTGGCGGGCGCCACCGGACCGGCGGGTGCCACGGGCGCGGCCGGACCGCAAGGCCAGCAAGGCCCGGTCGGGCCGCAAGGACCGGTGGGACCGCAGGGGCCGCAAGGCCTGACCGGCGCCGCCGGGCAAAGCTTCCAGGTCAACCAGACCGGTGTGTATTCCGGCCGCTCGGCTTATGACAGTCAGGCGGCGGGATTCTCGTACCTCGCCACCGACGAGGCGATGCTGTTCATCCGCCTGGGCTCGACGGCGGGCAATTGGTCGGGCGGCGTGCCGTTCGGTCAGGGACCGGCGGGACCGCAGGGCGTGACCGGCGCGGTCGGACCGGCCGGGGCGGTGGGGCCGCAAGGGCCGCAAGGACCGCAAGGCGTGACCGGCGCCACCGGCCCCACGGGGGCCACCGGACCGGCCGGACCGCAGGGACCACAGGGCGCGCAAGGCATTCAGGGCGTGACCGGACCGGCCGGTTTGATCTGGTGCGGCGCCTGGAGTTCGACCACCGCCTATATCGTCAACGACGCGGTGACCGATGGCGCCAACAGCTATGTCGCGGTGGCCGCCAACAGCGGATCGGCTCCGCTGGCCAATCTGGGCACCACCTGGACTATGCTGGCCGCCAAGGGAACAGCCGGAGCGACGGGCGCCACCGGAGCCACCGGGGCAACCGGACCGCAAGGCCCCACCGGAGCCACCGGACCACAAGGTCCCACCGGCCTGACCGGGGCGACCGGGGCGACCGGAGCGCAGGGGCCGCAAGGCCCCACGGGCGCCACCGGACCGCAAGGCGCCACCGGGCCGACGGGGGCGACGGGCGCCGCCGGACCGGCGGGCACCACCAACTATCTGGCGCTGTCCAACCTGCCCACCCTGGGCACGGCGGCGGCGGCCACGCTCGGGACCGGCTCCGGCCAAGTGCCGACCAGCGATCAGGTGCCGGGGCTGGTCGGCCCGATCGTCGATGCGGTGGCGCGTCAGGACAATTTGATGCTGTTTCTGATGACCTCGAAGGCCCTGGCGCTGAACGCGGGCGGCATGGTCAACGGCACCTTCGACGCCTTCAACACCGACACGCTGTCGGGGGTGAGCGGCACCACGGGACAGACCTATGTGTCGG
>CAIULK010000047.1 GCA_903899885.1 uncultured Rhodospirillaceae bacterium | reverse complement strand
TGATCAACGGCGAATCGTACAAGATGATCGTCGCCGAAGCCGCCAAGAAGGCTTTGGGCATGGACAACATCATCGAGCGTTGCTTCATCGTGAAGCTGCTGCTCGACGTCAACGAGCCGAACCGTATCGCCGGCGCCGTGGGCTTCTCGGTCCGCGAGCACAAGCTGTACGTCTTCCGCGCCAACGCGATCCTCGATTGCTGTGGCGGTGCGGTGAACCTGTTCCGTCCGCGCTCGACCGGTGAAGGCAACGGCCGCACCTGGTATCCGGTGTGGAACGCCGGTTCGACCTACGCGATGGCCGCCGAAGTCGGCGCCGAACTGACCATGATGGAAAACCGGTTCGTCCCGGCCCGCTTCAAGGACGGTTACGGCCCGGTGGGCGCGTGGTTCCTGCTCTTCAAGTCGCAGGCCCTGAACGCGTTCGGCGAAAACTACGTCACGAAGAACGCCGACATGCTGGCCGCCTTCGCGCCTTACGACAAGGCCGCCGTGGTCCCGACCTGCCTGCGTAACCACGCGATGTTGAAGGAAATGAAGGACGGCCGTGGCCCGATCTTCATGGACACCCCGACCGCGATGAAGAAGCTGGCCGAGAAGATGACCCCGGCCGAAATTAAGCACCTGGAAGCGGAAGCCTGGGAAGACTTCCTCGACATGTGCATCGGTCAGGCTGGCGTTTGGGCCGGCATGAACATCCGTCCGGAACAGAACATGTCCGAACTGATGCCGACCGAGCCCTATCTGCTGGGTTCGCACTCCGGCTGCTGCGGCATCTGGGTGTCGGGTCCGCAGGACATGGACCTGCCGGAAGGCTGGAAGTGGGGCTACAACCGCATGACCACCGTGAACGGCCTGTTCACCGCCGGTGACGGCGTGGGCGCGTCGGGTCACAAGTTCTCGTCGGGCTCGCATGCCGAAGGCCGTATCGCCGGTAAGGCGATGGTCAAGTGGTGCCGTGATCACGCGGGCTTCAAGCCCTCGCTGAAGGGCGACATCAAGGCGATCACCGAAGAGATCTACGCTCCGGTCCGCACCTACCTCGAGCACAAGGACAAGACCACCGCCGAGGACGTCAATCCCTTCTACATCCTGCCGCGTCTGCTCCAGATGCGTCTGCAGAAGCTGATGGACGAATACGTCGCGGGTTGCTCGACCTACTACAACACCAACAAGGTCATGCTGGAAACCGGCCTGCACCTGTTGACCATGTTGAAGGAAGACTCGCAGAAGATGCGTGCGAAGGATCTGCACGAGCTGATGCGCGCCTGGGAAAACTACCACCGTATCGTCACGGCGGAAGCTCACCTGCGGCATATCCTGTTCCGTGAAGAGACCCGTTACCCGGGCTTCTTCTATCGTGCCGACTTCCCGGCCCTCAACGAGGCCGAATGGAAGTGCTTCGTCAACTCGCGCTTCGACCCCGAGTCGAAGCAGTGGAGCCTCAAGAAGGTTCCGCATGTTGACATCGTCGAGAAGTTCTACGGCGGTCAGGCTCACTAAGCCTCTCGCTTGTAGGGTATAGTCGGGGGGCGCCGGGCGACCGGCGCCCCTTCCTATTGTGTGGAGTGACATTGAAATGGCCGATCCGACCCGCACCAGTTATGACGAGGAAATGGAAGAGATCGACATCGAGGCCGAGCGTCCGTCCTACGACGACCGCGACATCGAGGTCCAACTGTTCGACGCCGTGCGTGACGCGGCGGCCTTCCCGGTCGAGCCGGTCCGTCTGACGGCCGAGGATACGTTCAGCTTCCGTTGCCACAAGGACCAGCCCTGCTGGAACAAATGCTGCCACGGCGCCGACATCACGTTGACCCCCTATTGCATCTTGCGCCTGTCGCGCCGCCTGAAGGTGAGCCCGTCCGAATTCCTGGCGGCCTACACCGTTCCGGCGATGCACGAAAAGGCCGATTTGCCGATCGCCAAGATCAAGACCGGTGGCGAGGATGGACGCGGCGCCTGCCCGTTCAACACCCCCGACGGCTGCTCGGTCTACGAGGACCGCCCCGCCACCTGCCGCTATTACCCGCTCGGCATGGTGTCGATGAAGATGAAGGACATGGAGGGCAAGGAAGACTTCTACTTCCTCGTCAAGGAAAGCCATTGCTGCGGCCATCAGGACGGCAAGGTGCAGAATGTCGGCGAATACCGCACCGAACAGGCGCTGGTCGAGTATGACCGCGTCAATCGCGGCTGGGTCGATCTTCTGATGAAGATGGCGTCGTGGAAGGTGATGGGCGGCCCGATGGGCCAGGCGCCGACCACCCAAACCAAGAAGATGTTCTTCATGGCGACCACCGACGTCGAGACCTTCCGCCGCTTCGTGTTCGAATCGCGCTTCCTGCACACCTACGAAATCGACCCGGAAGCCGTCGAACTGATCAAGACCGACGACGAGGCCCTGTTGCTGCTGGGCCAGGACTGGCTAAAGAACATTTTGTTCAACGAACCGACCATTTTGTTGCGCGAG
This sequence comes from uncultured Rhodospirillaceae bacterium, assembly GCA_903899885.1. Lineage (GTDB taxonomy): Bacteria > Pseudomonadota > Alphaproteobacteria > Rhodospirillales > Magnetospirillaceae > CAIULK01. Next base: position 14,501 of record CAIULK010000047.1, on the reverse strand, counting down.
CAGGTTCTGCACGAGGCCATCGCCAAGGCCCGTTCGGACATGGGTGCGGCGTGAACACCGTTCGCGCGAAAGCCGGCGACGCCGCCCAACTGCGGGCCGCCGACATCGAGGACGCCGCCTGCGCGGCGGCCCTCAACGCCCTGGGCGGCGGTCCGGCCGAGGCGGCCTATGCCGCCATCCGCGCCGCCGACGGCTTCATGCAGGAATACGGCCGCATCCCGGAAATCGCCAAGGCGATGAAGGGGGCGGCCTGCGCCAAGGGCTGCGGCTGGTGTTGCCACCAAGTTGTCGGCCTGACCGTGGCCGAGGAAGCGATGGTCGGCGAGGCGATCGCCAAACTGCCGTCGCCCCAGCGTTCGGCCGTTCTGTGCCGGGCGCAGGAAGCGAACAAGACGCTGTCCGAGATTCCCCCCGAGCAATGGCAGGCCCAGCGCATCCCCTGCCCCTTGCTCGACAACAACAGTTGCCTGATCCATTCGGCCCGTCCGCTGCCCTGCCGTGCGGTGTTCTCGACCGACGTCTCGGCCTGCCGCCGCTGGCGCCAGGGCGAAGACGGCGCCAAGATCCCGCTGCTGGCCGTGCCGCGCCGCGTTTACAGCCTTGCCCAGGCGGGATTGGCCCAGGCGCTGGCCTCGTCGGGCATTCCACCGGGACCGGTGTCGCTGATTGAAGCGCTGACGATTCTGGGGTAGCGTTACGCCGGGAAAGCCCCTGAAAACCGCTTAGCCCGGCCCTCGCGGCAGCAGATCGCGGTCGAACAGGCTGACTAAATCCTCGGCCGAGACCGGGCGGGAAATCAGGAAGCCTTGGATTTCGTCGCAGCCGCGCGCCCGCAGGAATTCGGCCTGTGCCTCGGTCTCCACGCCCTCGGCGACCGCCCTCAATTTCAGGTTATGCGCGAGATTGATGATGGTGGCGACGATCTCGGCGCCGTCGGAATCCTCGGCGATGTCGTGCACGAAGCTGCGGTCGATCTTGAGCGCGTCGATCGGCATCCGTTTCAGGTAACTGAGCGAGGAATAGCCGGTCCCGAAATCGTCGATCGAGATCCGCACCCCCATGTCGCGCAGTTGCCGCAGCACATCGACCACTTCATCGACCCGCTGCATCAGCACCGATTCGGTCAGTTCCAGTTCCAGATACTCGGCCGCCAGCCCGGTGTCGTGCAGGGCGGCGCGCACCAGGGCGGGCACATCGGTTTCGCGGAATTGCAGCGCCGAAACATTGACCGCCACCCGAACCGGCGGCAGCCCCAAATCCTGCCAACTGCGGCATTGACGGCAGGCGGCGTGCAGCACCCAGTTGCCGATCGCCGAAATCAGGCCCAGATTCTCGGCCAACGGGATGAAATCGACCGGCGAAACCATGCCCATTTCCGGGTGGCGCCAGCGCAGCAAGGCCTCGACCCCCGACATCCCGCCGGTCGCCAAATCGACCTTGACCTGATAGGCCAGCGAAAATTCGCCGCGCACCAGCGCGTGCCGCAAGCTGGCCTCCATCGCCAAGCGCTCGAACGAGCGGGCGTTCATCGCCGAGGTGTAAAGCTGATAGCTGTTGCGGCCCAAATCCTTGGCACGGTACATCGCGGTGTCGGCGTTCTTGATCAGCGTTTCGACCGAACCGCCGTCCTCGGGATAAAGCGCGATACCGATCGAGGTGGTGACGAACAATTCATGGCCATCAACCAGGAACGGCTGGCGGACATGGCTGATCACCCGCTCGGCCAGACGGCCGATATCCTCGACATCGCCGACTTCCGGCAACAAGATGACGAACTCGTCGCCGCCCAGCCGCGCCACGCTGTCGCAGTCGCGGATACAGGCCGACAGGCGGCGGGCGGTTTCGACCAATACCGAATCGCCCACCCCGTGGCCCAATGTATCGTTGATCCGTTTGAACAGATCGAGATCCAGGAACAAGATGGCGATGCGGTCGCCATGCCGGTGCGCGGTGGCGATCGCCATATGCAAGCGGTCGATGAACAGGCGGCGGTTGGGCAGGCCGGTCAGAACATCGAAATTGGCGAGATTCTTGATCCGCTCCTCGGTTTTCTTGCGTTCCGAGATGTCGGCGAAGATCGCCGCATACTGGCCGATGCGCCCCTCGTCGTCGCGAATGGCATTGATGGTGAGCCATTCCGGAAAGACTTCACCGCTTTTGCGGCGGTTCCAAATCTCGCCTTGCCAAAATCCGTTGCGCAGCAATCCGGTCCACATGGCGCGGTAAAACTCGCCGTCCTGGCGGCCCGATTGCAGAAGACGGGGATTGCGGCCCACCACCTCCTCGGGCGTGTAGCCGGTCAACTGGGTGAAGGCCGGGTTGACGAATTCAATATCGCCCTTGGCATCGGCGATCATCACCCCGTCGAGCGACGCCTCGATCACCTTGCGGGCGAGGTGAAGATCCTTGCGCGACCGCAGCAGCGATTCGTCGCGCTCGCGCAGCAGTTCGTCCAACCGCATGACATATTCGTATTGCAGCGCCGCCAGAATGTCGCCGAACGACAGCAAACCGATCAACCCGCCGTCCCTATCGGTGACGCCGACATGCCGGATGCGCCGTTCCTCCAGCACGCGGCGCGCGTTGAGCAGGCTATCCTCGTCGCCGACCGTGATCAACGGCCGGCTGGCGATCGCCCCCACCGGCAGCGGCAGGGATTGATCGGCGGCGATCAGGCGCACGATGTCGCGCTCGGTGATGATCGCCCAGGGCTGCCCCTCCCCGCTTTCGACCACGGCGGCGTCGGCGCGGTGATCGCGCATCTTGGCCACCACCTGAGGAACCGGACAGTCGGCCGGCACCACCAGCGGCGGACGGCCGACCGCCGAGGCGACATTGCGCAGCACCAGGAAATGTTCAACCCCGTGGCGCAAAATAACGTCGGTTTGGCTGAGCACGCCGATCGGCTGGCCATCGGCGCCGGTCACCACGAAATGGCGAACCCCCTCGATCTTGAAGCGCATTCCGGCATCGCCGATGCTGATCTGGGAATCGATGGTCTTGACCGGCGCGCTCATCACCTCCGACAAGGGGCGGTGCAACGCCGCCGGATCGGCGACATCGACCCGCAGGGCGTCGTGCTCGGTCCAGATTCCGACCGGCCGCCCGTCCTCCATCACGATGATCGAGCCGCAGCCGGATTGGTTCATCCGCCGCGCCGCTTCAACCACCGCCGTGTCGGGCGGACAACTGAGAATGCGTTTGTGAACGATGCGTTCGATGGCGTGCTGCGAAGTCACGGAACCGGCATCCCTAGGCGCTGAAACGGTGGTGAGTGTGACCATCTTCCGGGCCGCGCGCAACACATGACGTCACATTCCGACGGATTTGCCACTGGGTAGCAACAGCGACGCCGTCGCCACGATCACCGCGCACAACCCCAGCACGACGAAGAGAAGGCCAAAGCCACCGGTGGCGGCGTGCAGTACCGAGACCAGCGGCACGCCCAACCCGCTGACCCCGAAGGCCAGGATGAACTTCATGCCAAAGGCCGTTCCCCGCCAGCGCATCGGCGTATACCGGGCGATCATGATGTTTTCGGCCGGTGCGCCCGCCATGTTGGCGGCCAACGCCAGCGTCGCGCCCGCCGCCAGGCCCAACCCGGTCAAATGCGGCAGCACCAGCAGCAAGGGCGCCTGAACCAGGGCCGAGCCGATATAGAACATCTTCGGTGATGCAAGGTCGGTCAAACGTCCCGCCACCACCTGGGTCAGACCGGCAATCATATAGGCGGCGGTGACCGCCGTCGCCACCCCGGACAGGCCGCCCGCCCCCAGCCGGTCCTCGAACAATTTCGGCAGCGCTGGCTGAATCGCCTGATAAATCAAACCGCCGCACAACATGGTGAGCGACAACACGATCGCCGCGCGGACTGCGTCCCCCTTGTCGATGGCCGGCGCCGGCCGATGATCGGCCTTGACCTCGACCACCACGCCCCTGGCGATCAAAACCACGAAAACCACCCCGACGCCCAGGCAGGCCACGCCCGGCACGATGAACGCCGCCCGCCAGCCCGCCGCGCCGATCAACAGGGCGGCCACCGCGCCCCCCACGCCCGGCCCGATGCCGCCGAAAAGGCCGTTGACGCCGATCGCCGCCCCGACATTTTGGGCGCTGCGCACCACCCAGGCGATTCCGACCGGATGATAAATCGAGCCGAACGCGCCCAGCGCCGCCAGCGCCACCGCGACCCAAAACGGAGTGGGTGCCAAGCCGACCAACACCGCCGAAGCGCCGACGCCCAGGAAATAGACCGCCATCATGCCGACCGCGCTCCAACGGTCGCCCAGCCAACCGGCCAGCGGCGCCAGAACCCCGTACAACAACTTCCCGGCAACGATCAGCGTCAAAATTTGGTCGTAGGGCAGACCAAACTCCTTCGGCAGCACCAGGGCGGCGATAAAGAAAATCGGCTCGAAAAGATGCGCGAACAGGTGAGCAACGCAGGAGAAGACCAGCGCAAGCCGGGCCGACAGCACAGACATGGGAGCGCCTTAAACGTTAATGGCGGGCGGCCCGGAACCGCGCCCACGCACGGGTCCGCAGCCGGTCGAACTCGCGCGAGGCGGACGAGGCCAGCAGGAACAATTTGTCCTGAATATCGGACGGCGGATAAATCAACGGGTCGGAGCGGACCGCCGGGTCGATCAGCGGCAACGATGCCGGAACCACGTTGGCGCGCCCCACTTCGCTGGTGACCTCGGCGATGATGCCGGGACGCAGCAGAAAATTCATCAGGGCCTCCGCCGCGCCGGGATTCGGGGCATCCGCCGGAATCGCCATCACGTCAAGGCCCAAAAGACCGCCCTCCTTGGGAAGGATGACCGCGATATCGGGATGCGGCCCCTTGCCGTGCAGAGCGCGATCACGGACGGCCAGCAGATCGCCGATCTTGCCCTGCGCCACGCACACGGTGCCCTTGACCAAATCGCCACGGTATTTCCGGCCGTCTTCGACATGGACCCACGGCCGCACCACGGTCAAGGCCGTCAGCGCCGCGTCGAGGTCGGCGGTCGTCCGCCCCCTGGGATCACGGCCCAGCCATGCCTGGACGGCGGGAAACACCTTGCCGGGAGAATCCAGCAGCGACACCCCACAGGCCGACAGCGCCCGAACCACCTTGGGATCGAACAACAGCGCCCACGAATCCAACGGCGCGTCCGCAGCCACGGCGCGCACCATGTCGCGATTGACCCCGATGCCGATCGCCGAGGTCAAGAACGGCAGCCCGTGAACCGCCCCCGGATCAAGATGGCGCAGGATGTCCAGCACGGCGGGGTCTATGCCCTGGGCGTTGGGAATCCGGGCTAGATCGAGCGGGCGGAACAAACCGTCCGCCGCCTGATGCGCGAAGAACGGCGCGGAAGTGGTAAACACCACGTCGTATCCCGATCGCCCGGCCAACAGCTTGGTGTTCAGGGATTCGGCGTCGCCGTTGGTATCGTAATGAACGGCAATGCCGGTTTCGCGGGTAAAGCGGGCCAGCGTGTCCTTGGCGATCGCCCCGGACCCGTAAAACACGTTAACGACCGCGCCATCCCTATCCTCGGCGAAAGCACTGCCGCCAAGGCCGACGTAAAAAACCGCGGAAGCGATCAGAAAACGGAAGAACAGACCAAGCGTCATCGGTGTTTTTCCTCCGGCTGAGCGGGAGTCTCGCGCCGCCTCCGGCCGAAGTCAACCGAGGATTACGTTTTGTTACGCGAAGGAAGGTTGCGAAAAGACTACAACCGCAACGCCAACGGATATTGCAAAGCGGACGGCGTTGAACGAAAGTACGTAAAGCTTCGCCTTTATCTAGTCCGGGCGCCAACCTCCGATGTCGTCGATCCTCGTTGTCAGTTTTGCCGCGGCCGTTATCCTCGTCGTCGGAGGGGGGTTGATGGTCTATATGGGCAATCTGGTCCGCAGCGCTTATGAGCTGAAGGTTCAAATCACCGCCGACCTTGACGAGCGATTGGTCAAAATCGCCGAGGAAAACGACAAGAAATCCCGCTGGATCAAGCGCGACGTTCTCGAGGAAGTCGAGAAAATGCGGGTGGCGATCGTCGCCGATCACACGCGGCGTTTTCAGGAACTGGCCGAACCCCTGGTCATCCGGCTCGAGGAATTGGAGGTAATGCTGCGCAACGAGCGCACCGAGTGGGTCAAGGCGGTCGAAAGCGACCGCCAAAACATCACCGCGCTCGACACCAGGGTAAGGGCGCTGCGGCGCGATTTGCGCCGCGCGATGGAGAAAATGGGCATCGAATCCTCGCTGGCGCTGGACGAGGCGATGTCCAACCTGTCGGCGCCAAACCCGGCCTCCAACCAGCCCGCCCCTCCGGCCGCCGAGGTCCCGCCCGCATCCGAGGCGCAGCCGGTGCTGCCCGATTTAACACAGTCGCGATAACGCGCGGCCCGCGACCCTCTCCCCCGCAGGCGGGAGAGAGGGAGCCAAGGACTTTCTCAGAGGGACCTCTGAAACAGCGGCCTTACAGTGTCTTCAAATACTCGATCAGATCGTACCGTTGTTCATCGGAAAGAGCTGGACCGACCACGCCATTGCCCAGCGGCCCATCCTTGAACTCATGACCGGCGTTCGAGTTACCTGGGATCGGGGTCTTGCCATCATCCTTATAGACGCTGAACAATGAGTACCCTAACTTGACAATTTCTTTCTTTTTCTCGTCACTATCGTTCTCGTGGCTAAGGAAACCGACCTTTTTGGGATCGAACTGAGGCAGCCCGACCACGAAGCTTTTGGCGCGTTCGGAGGCCGGAAGCAGCAGTTCATAAAGGTTGGGTACCGAGCCATTATGAAGGAACGGACCGGTCGCCCAAATGCCGTCCAGCGGCCGGGCGCGATAGGTCGGCTCGAGCAGCACCACGTTGGGGCGATAGCCGTTCATGCGGGCGATATCGTCCTCGCTCTTATTGTTGTCCTTGTACCAGCGGTACGCCGCCGCCTGGGTAGTGAACTTCAAACCGTCGGCCATGGTGATGGTTTGCCCAACCTTGGGGGTTCCGGCCGCATCGGTGGTGTCGAAGGTGCGGGGGATGCCCGACAGTTCGTTCCAGGTCATGGTTCCGAAATTGGGGAACCGCAGGGCGAAGTTGAGTACTTCCTGCGGATCGGTGCCGATTTCCTGGATATTGAGCTTCTTCACTTTCAGGAACTGACGGCGATATTTCGGCGCCATGCCTTCGTCGGCAGACAGCGGCTCCCAATAGTCGGAATTGAGGGCGCCGGTGGCCGGGTCGGTGTCGCCGATATGCGGATCGTTGAGCGGCGGCAGGTGACAGCCCTGGCAAAGGGCCGCGTACAAGGGTTTTCCCTTGGCCGCCCGCTCGGCGTTGATATCGGGAAGTCCCAAGGTCTTCACGCCCATGGCCCAACTTGGGGCGGGCAGACCGGGCAGCGCCTTGGTATTCTTGACCGTCTGCCACGGATCGTCGGTCGGAGCCGGATCCGACGTTCCCTCCATGAGCAGGGATTCGAACCGGAACAAATTGTCGATCATGGCCGTGCTTTTATACAGCGGGCTTGTCGACTCGGTGCCCTTGTCGGCGGCGACCAAATTGATCGGGGCCTTAACGCCCAGGGCCTCGCCGACATTACGGATCATCGGGTTGCGGACGACGCCCGGATATTCGGCCCAAGCCAGCCACGGAACCGTCCAAATCATCGGATAGCTTACCGGCGCGGTGGTCGCCGCGACGTTGGCCGGGGTTTGCAGATCGGCACCGAAGACTTGGTTGCCGATATTGTCCAATGCGTCAAGACGGAAGAAGCCGGCCTGCGTGGTCTGTTCGTTACCGCCCGCGCCGGCTGCGTTTTTTAGCACGTATTCGGCGAACTCGATATACAGGGCCAGCCACTCCACGTCATTCGGCTTATGCTGATACACCGAGGTGGCGAAGCGGTTGAACCGAGTGAACCGCCAATCGGTAATGCCGTCCGGCAACAGGGTCTGAACCAAGGCCACCGCGAATTTCGCGCCGAACAGATCCAAGCTGGTCTGGGCCGGCGCTCCGTCGATATACGCCGTCTTGCCGTTAAACTCGACCTTGCCCGAATGACACAGGGCGCAGCCCATGCCAAGTACCGTTTGCCTGACGCCAGTGGAATCGGTCGGGTCAACGAAATTTTCTTGCCGGGTCAGCCCCGCTGGCAGACCGTCGGGATTACTGGTCGATACAGGCAGCGTTAGCATGCCGAAATGGGCGAGGTAATCGGCCGACGCGAACTTGTCCGACGCGTTGGCGCCGATGCCGTCCGCGCGCCACTTGGCGGGCAGGACACCCTTGACGGACGGGCGGCGGGTCGGCAGGTTCACCGCCTTGCCCTGCTCGGGCGCCTCAAGGGCAAGGAACCAGGAATAGGGCATGACGTAGGTGCCCTGCGGCGTCCGCCAGAACCAGTCGTGCTCGCTCTCGGAAATATTCTGGACGTAGCCCCAGTCGGTCACCGGCTTGATCGGCGGCAGCGGCAGCGCGTCGTAGGCCTTCATCGTCTCGTAGACCTCGTACAAGGCATAGACGATCTTGATGATTTCCTCGGGATCCAATTTAAGGTCCGGGCTGCTCAACCCCTTCGCCCTGATCTCGGCGTTGAGGCTATCCAGATGCGCCACCTCGGTCGCCAGCTTCGTCGGCAAGGCCTTGCGCGCCGCAGGGGCCGCATGAACGCTCGGCGCGGTTTCGGCGGTGGCACCGGGCACGGCGCTAGCCACCGAAAGCAGCATGGACGCCGCTACACACGATAAAAGATGCGCTTTTCTAGTCATGATATCCCCCTATACGACATTGCTAGACAATGCCGACAACTATGAGGATTCGCATGCCGAGTCAACACGCAAAACACCCTTTATGCGGGTGCATGCAAATAACATAACGAACGTGAAGAGCTAGATGCGAGCAGTCACATCCCGTTATTGCGTCTATCCATCGTGCCTGCAATCATAACACGATGGACTTTCGCCAAAGCCGTGCGCAACCGCGCATCGTAGCCGTAGATGTCGTCGCGGAAATGAACCGTGCCGTCGGCATCGGTCCACGCGGTCCAATACATCAGGCGCACCGCGACCGGCGAGTCAAGGCGCAGGGTATGGGTTGCATGGGACGCAATCAGTGACTGCACGCGGCCAGCCCCGTCGCCGCCCACCATCCGCTCGGCCAAACCAACCGGATTTTCCACCCGCACGCATCCGTGACTGAGGGTGCGGTCGATCTGGCGGAAATCGCCGTGACGGGGCGTGTCGTGCAGATAAATGTCGTCGCTGTCGTTGAGGCGGAACTTGACCAGCCCCAGCGCATTGTCCGGCCCCGGCTGTTGCCGCAGACGCACGCCGCCGGTACCCGCGCGATCGGCGAAGCTCAACTTCTTGCGGGCCAGCAACCCGGGATCGGCGGCCAATTTCGGCAGGATTTCGCGGGCGGCAATGCTGGGCGGCACCGTCCACACCGGGTTGAGCACCACCGCCGTCATCGCGGCGGCCAAGGCCGGAGTGGGGTGCTGACGGTCGCCGATCGCGACCCGCATCGCCAAATCCGGCTTGCCGCTTTCCGCGACGGCCAAGGTCTGGGCCGCGATATTGACGTCGACCGCGATTGGCGGATTACCCCACGCCGTCGCCCGCCAACGGTCGAGATTGACCAAAAGAACCGCCAGCCGAACCCCCGCCGGAACCGCCAACGCGGCGCGGGTCGGATCGTCCAGACGGCCATTGGCGGCCAAGCCCATCCGGCCTTGAAAATGCCGTATTCCGGCGGCAAGTTCTGGGTCCAGCGTATCGCCGCCACCCAGGGACGAGGCCATGTCGCCGGTCATCATTAATTCGCGCCGGACCGCCGGGATGCGGGGGTCGCGCCCGTTCGGCGCCACCACCGGTCCCGGGCCGACCATCGGCCAGCCGCCCGCCCGCACGATGGCGCGGTACCGCGCCAAGGCCGCCTTCAGCCGCGGATAGCCCGGATCCTTGGGACCCACCTCGCCCAGGGTCACCGCCAAGGGAATGCCGGGACCGGCGCGACGCAGAAAATGCACACCATCGAACGCCGGACGCAACTCGGGCCCAGGGCCGCCCACGGCGCGCGACGGCGCCACCCGCCCAGCGGCAAGATCGTGGCCAAAACGCAGCAAGGCGTCGGTCACCCAGACATCGCGTTCCTCGTCCGAGGTGGTTACCGGGATTCCATAAGCCTCGGGCGGCAAGCCCTCCTCGATGGCGCGGGCTTGCAGATCAAGGATCAGGCGGTCGCCCTGGCTTTCGCCGACCGGACCGCTCCACGCCAAGGCGCCGTTGCGGCGGCTATAAAAATCGGAAAGGGCGGGTTGATCCGCCGCCGGAGCCGCCAGCACCCACCCGGCCATGTCCCGCGCCATGGCTAATCCCGGCGTCACGAAACCCAGCGCCAGCCCAAGGGCGGCACCAAGAAGCTTTCTTACGCTAAACCGGTCGCGCGGCACCCGAAACCACCTGAACGATTTTGTCCTTCAAGGCCGGCGGCAGGACGGGTTTGGACAAGAATGCCCCGATTCGCAGATCGCGGGCCCGCGCCAGCGTGGTGGCGTCGGTGTGGGCGGTCAGCAAGATCACCGGCGTGTCCCCCGCCTCGGCCAGCGCCCGCAGCTCGCGCACGAACCCGAAGCCGTCGATGGGACGCATCTGCACGTCGCAAATCACCACGTGGGGGCGTTCGCTCGCCACCAAATCCAATCCGGTCTGGGCATCGGGCGCCTCGAAGACCGAGCCAATCCCGATCTGCCCCAACATTTTACGAACGATGGTGCGAACGAATTCCTGATCGTCGATGACCAGAATTTTGAGCGACCCGATATCGATGTCGCCGGACATGTGATCTCTCCCTCCCAAAAGCGCGTTCGCCACCCTAACAGATGCGGACTGATTTTCAAACGCGGTGGCAAGGGTATCCTTGATCAAGGAACAATCAGCCCCTGCGCGATGGCGCGCGCCACGGTTTGCGCCGTGGTCGCGGTTCCCAATTTCTCGCGGGCCGAGCGCAGAGTCTGCTCGACCTCGTTAACGGCGCGGTGCAGCGCCGCCGCGATGTCCCACAGCGACCGGCCGGCCGCCGCCCAGGTCAGGCATTGGCATTCGAAGGCCGACAGCGGGGATGCCTGATCCTCGGTGCGCTTTTCCTCCATCAGGCGCTCAATCGCGGCGTCGTAATAAACCCCCAGCAGCCGCAAATCGGTTTGCGCCGCCAGCACCCGTTGCATTTGCGTGGCCGACTCGAAGGCCATCGACATCATCCCGCGGATTCGTCCAGCCGCGCTGTGGAACGGAATGGTCACGCCGTCTTGGATACCGAAATCGGCGGCCTCGCGGAATAACCGCCTTTGCGCCTCGCTCAAATTGGGCCGCGCGGTCAGGAAGCGCCACGCAAACGGCAAGGGGGTGCGCCGGGCCTCCAGCACGACCGGGTCGAATTCCCAATAGTTGTGTTGAAAATAATGCAGGGTCCACTCGGCCGGATAGACGATGTCGGTGTAGGACGGCCCGCTGCCGTCCGGCAGCAAACGCCCATAGGCGAAGGTCTCGATCCCAGCATTGGCGCAGAGGCGGCGAAACATCAACTGCGCCGTCGCCACATCGGGCGCCCACAAGAGATCGGCCGTAAGATCGGCGACCAAGCCGTTCATCACCATCCCCCGGCCACGGAACGGGCCAGTGCGGATTATAGGACCTGCGAGTCCCACACGCAATCAGTTGAAAGCCCTACTTCTCTTTCAAGTGTCCCTTCATCTTCAGATCGACTTGAAGGACGTGATCGACCAACCAATGTTGCAGAAAGTTCGACAATTCGTCGGCGGTTTCCGGGCCGACGGTCACCTTGCGGTCGATGAAGACCTTGCGGATGAAGGCTTCGAGATCGGCCAGCAACGAGGCGTGCAGACGCCGATGCGCGTCGTAGGTGGGATAATCCGACACCAGTTGGATCTTTTCCTCGCGATCGAAATGGGTCTTGGCATAGTCGTACAAACGCTTGGCGATGGTATTCAACCCCGCCAAGTCGAGATTCGCCCGCATTTCGGTCTCGAACAAATTAACCAGCCCGATCAAGACCTTATGGTCCTCGTCGATGACCTTGACGCCAACGCTCATTTGATCACGCCATTGAATGGACATGTCTTCCCCCTCCCCGGTCAAACGACCGGATTATGGCCTCGTCCGGCCGGTCAGGGCAACAGGGGTTTTCGCGCCAAATTGACCCGCATCGGCTGGTCGAAACAGAAATCGCCCTCGGGCGAGCGGGTGGCCTTGGCTTCGAACAGCGCCCGCAGCGCCGCTTCATGGGCGGCGAACCGTTCCTCGCGTTCGACATTGGCCGAAACCATGCGGTCTTGGAAATCCTCGAACGACGCCAAGCGGATGGGATGGAGATAGCGGATCTCGCGCACCATCTCCAGCCCCGGCGCGCGGTTCAGCGCGGCCAAGGCGAGGCGGCGGATCTCGGTTTCATCATCGACCGGCAGCCCGGTCTCGAAAAACGGCCCCTCGGCAAGCGGTTCTTGGACATAGGCGTGGCCGCCCGGCATCAACACGCGAACCGCCTCGGCCAGGGCGGCGTCCATCAAATCGGGCGGCACATGATGCAGGCTGCCCGCGAACAACACGACATCGACCGATCCGTCCGCCACCGGCAGCGCCTGGCCGACACCCTCGACCACCTCGGCCCCGGCTTGGCCCGGATGCGCGCGCGCCTTGGCGAGCTGGCGGGGCGAGCATTCAACGCCCAAAACCGACGCCCCTTGCGAGGCCATCAGGCGGGTCAAATGGCCGTCGCCGCAGCCGACATCCACCACCCGTTTGCCGGACAGCTCCAGCACCTCGACGATCATATCCTGGTTCTTGCACCGACGCATGATCACACCGCCTTGGAATGCCGCCCCTTTCCGGGGTCGAGGTAACGATCGAATTGGGCCGCGACGGCGCGGACCAGGGTGCGGCCTTCGTCGGTGACCGTGATGCGCCGCCCATCGAGGCGCACCAATCCATCCTCGACAAACGGGGCCATCGCCGCCAATTCGGCGTCGAACACATCCTCGGGCCGCGCCCAAGCCGCGGCCACCGCCGCCAGATCGACGCCCAGATCGCACATCAGCCGTTCGATCACGTCGCGGCGCAGCCGGTCCTCGTCGTCGAGCGCGATGCCGCGCGCGGTCGCCAGCCGACCGGCCCCGATCGCGGCCAAATAGGCGTGGGTCTCGCCCGCGTTGACGACATAACCTTGCGGCAACGAACCGATCCCCGATGCCCCCAGCCCGATCAGGGTGGTCGCGGCGTCGGTGGTGTAGCCCTGGAAATTGCGGTGCAGCTGTCCCGCCTTCAACGCGATGGCCATCGCATCGTCGGGAGCGGCGAAATGGTCGAGCCCGATGCGGACATAACCGTGGGTGGTTTCCAACCGGCGGCAGCCATCTTCGTATTGGCGCCAACGGGTTTCGGTGTCGGGCAGCGCCGCCTCGTCGATCAGCCGCTGGTGCTTCTTCATCCACGGCACGTGGGCATAGCCGAACAAGGCGATCCGCTTCGGCCCGAAGGCGACCGCGCGGTCGATGGTGTCGATCAAGCCGTCCACGGTTTGGTGCGGCAGGCCGTAGACCAGATCCATGTTGATTTCCGGCACGCCGAACCGGCGCAGCCAGCCGACCGTGCGTTCGGTCACCTCATAGGGTTGGATGCGGTTGATCGCCTGCTGCACCTTGGGGTCGAAATCCTGCACGCCGATCGAGGCCCGCGTCACCCCCGCCCCGGCCATCGCCCGCACATAGGCCTCGTCGGCCGTTCTAGGATCTAGCTCGACGGCGATTTCCGAACCTTCCCGCACGTCGAAGCGTTCCCGCAGGCGGGTCAGGGTGGCGACGAAATCCTCCGGGCTTAAAATCGTCGGGCTGCCGCCGCCGAAATGGATATGCCGCACGGGACGACGCCCGCCCAAGGCCGCCGCCACCAGATCCACTTCCGACCACAGTCCTTGAATATAGGTGGCGACCGGCGCGTAACGCCGGGTGATCTTGGTGTGGCAGCCGCAAAACCAGCACATCTCGGCGCAATAGGCGACATGCAGGTACAGCGACAATTCGGTTTGGGGATCGATCGCCCCCAGCCATTGGCCATAGGTGTCCGGCCCGACGCCCGCATGGAAATGCGGCGCGGTCGGGTACGAGGTGTAGCGAGGAACCCGAAGGTCGTAGCGGGCGGCGAGATCTGAGCGCATCGCCTGATGCTAACCGCAAGCGGGCGGCGGTGGCAACGAGGAACCCAAAAATCACGGTTGCCGTTCGCGCCAAGCATGCCGTAGTGTCAAGACATGAGATGTAATGGTCGGCCCATTCACCACGCCTTGTCACCGGCGCCGCTGCCCCGCCGGGCGTGGCGGCGGGTGGTTGGGTCTTGGTTGGGCGTGGCTCTGCTGGCTTTCAATCTGTTGGCGGGGGCGGCTCTGCCAGCGGCACCGGCTGGCGATCCGCGGGTCATTTGTACCGCCCACGG
>CAIULK010000046.1 GCA_903899885.1 uncultured Rhodospirillaceae bacterium | reverse complement strand
CTCCGCGCTCTATCTCTCCGTAAATCCGAACCCGAAGATCAGACGAATACCCTTTGGCCATGATTCACCTCCAAGAAGGGTGAATCACAAATCAGCCCAAATGGGAATCCCCCGATTCAATTTTCAGGCTCGATGCTCTAATCTGGCGCAAACCGCTTTAGCATTGAGCGAGCGGCCAAGGGCGCGGACGCGCCCGCTTACGCCGAGGGGCATATGAATAGCGTCACATAATACCGGCCAACCTTTGATTTGACTTTTTGGCCGGTATTCAGCCGCCACCCGCGGCGCGGCCAAGGGCGCGGACGCGCCCGCCCGGCGAGGGACAAGACACAAATACCAATCGGTCATTTCAATGGCCGATTGGTATAAGACGCAAAAGGGTTAAAATCCGGCCGCCGCGCGCCCCGTGCCTTGTTCGTTGGCCAGCCGTTCCAGCAGATCGATCACCTCGACCGAGGCGGTTTCCAGCGCATCGAAGCAGCGCAACGCGGCTTGGAGGTCGCCCGCCTTGAACAGACGCGCCGCTTCCAGCCCATTTTGATGCACCCGGCGATGCGGGTCCTCGAGCCGCGAGAACGACGGGCGGTCGCGCCACGGCAGCGACCCGGCGCCGTAATACCACTTGCCCAGGCGGCAATTCCTTTCATCGGCCAGGGTCGCGATATCGACTTGGCGGCTGCCGCTCATCAAATCGACGATCTTCTTCTTCCAGATGACGTGGTCGGCCTTGGCCAGCATCAGGATTTTGTTGGGGATTTCCTGATCGGCCAGCAAGCCCAGCAAATTGCCGACATTGCCCTCGATCACCGCCAGCGCATGGGCGCTTTGGCCAACCTGGGTGGCGCTGTCCTCGACCCGCATCGCGATATCCTGCGCCCCGGCCGACACCGCGTCGGAGGCTTGCGCTTGTTCGGTCAGGATGCGCGCCATCTCGCTCATGCCCAGGGCGGTGCAGCCGACTTGCTCGCCGATGTCGGACATGCTGGTGCCGACCTCGCTCATCGCGCCCCGGCCCTCGGCGACCGCTTGGTGACCATCGCGCATGGTGCCGACGATGTGGTCCAGCTCTTGGCGCAGCGATCCGATGCGGTTACGGATATCCTCGGTCGCCCGGCTGGTCTGGTTGGCGAGATGCTTGACCTCGTTCGCGACCACCGCGAAGCCCTTGCCCGCTTCGCCCGCGCGCGCCGCCTCGATCGTCGCGTTCAGGGCCAACAGGTTGGTCTGGGCGGCGATATCGTCGATCTGGGTGATGATGTCGCCGATCTGGGCCGAGGCCTGGGCCAGCGAATCGATCCGCGCCGCCGCCCCTTCCACCGTCTCGGCCACCCGGTCGAAACCGCTGATGGCGGAGTTAACGACCGAACCGCCACGGCGCGCGGCTTCCAGCGCGCCGTTCGAATGATCCGCCGCTTCCCGGCTGTGTTGGGAAATCTGCTGGATGCCGGAAACCATTTCCTCGGTGGCGGCGGCGATGCCGTGCACCCGGCCGGTGAATTCCCGCATGTTCGAAACCAGATGGGCGTTGGCGATCGCCGCCTCGTTGACGCTCATCGTCGTGGCGACACCTTGCGCCAGCACTTGGGCCGCGAACTGTTCCATCTTTTGCGTTTGCACCGCCAACGCCTCGCGCGCTTCGGAGCAGGCGCACAACTCGCCTTCAAGCTCGCCGACACGGCCTTGCAGCCGCTGAATGCCGACGGCCAACCGGTCGGCATCACCGTTTTCCCCCAGGGCACGACAGGCCTTGCGGACATTCGATCGCAGCCCCGCCCAGGCCCACAGCGCGGCCGCCAATCCGGCCGTCAACACCACCAGCATCGACATCGTAAGCATGGCCACGACACACCCCAGCTCTTATTAGATCGCTGAAGTAGAGTTTATCGCATGAATATAATAAAATTGTAAAGATATGCCGCTTATCCGGCCTTTAGCACGAACGGCACATAGGCGCGGTCGGTCTTCAAAATATGCCCCGACAGCCACGAAAACAGGAAACTGCGCAGGTCGCGAATCAACTTGGTATCGCCGGTTTTGCGGTACGCATCGTACAGCGTGTCGAGTTCTTGAATAATCTCGCGGTGCTGAACCTTGTGCCCCGCCAAATCGGGGTATTTGGCTTTCTCCATCATCCGTTCTTCATGCAAAAAATGCGTCCGGATGTACGAGACCAGGGCGTTGGCGATGTCGTCGATCGCCTCGTGCTCGCGCTCGCTTTCGATGACCGAGACCAATTGGTTGTAGATCGAGAACAAAATCAGATGTTCGCAATCCATTTCGGGCACGCCGATCTTGTAGTCGTTTCCCCAGATGAACCGGTCCATGACGCCGCCCTTTCCTAGTCCTGATTCGGATGAATACCGCGCTCGAAGCGGACCATCCGCAACATCCCGCCGGTCGCGGTGGGATATTGATGGAAATACAGCTTGACCCCATTTCGCGTGGGTTCGATGAACATCCCGGATTGACGCGCCTTGCCCCGCCAATTGGCGATCCAGGCGTCGATTCCCTCGTCCGGGCGGGCGATGCAGTCGGCCTCGACCGCCGCCTTCAGCAAATCCAGAAAGGTCGTTCCGGGGATCAGGTGATCGGCGCAGCACGGAATCAGCCCGCCGACCCCGTCATTGGCGACGATCAAACGGTCGTCCGCATCGAACACCATGATGCCGTAGGGCAGCGCCGACAGCGAATCCATCAGCACCGACAGCATCGACAGCGCGAAGCGTTCGGCCTCGATCTCGGCGGTGACGTCGGAGCCCACCCCGCGATAGCCCAGAAACCCCCCATCCCCGCCGAACACCGGACGGCCGCTGACCCGCAGATAGCGTCGAACCCCCTGCCAATTCAGGCAGTAAACGAAATTGCGGTATTCCTCGCGCCGCTCCATCACGCCCATGTGTTCGCCGACCTTTTCGGCGTCTTCCGGGGCGCAGACCTCGTCGCGGCGCCGCCCGATCAGAAAATCCGACTCGAATCCCATCAAGGCGGTCGCCCGCTCGGAGAACCAAGTAAAGCGCAAATCGGCGCCGGTTTCGAAGAACCAGTCGGCCGCGACGTCGGCGAAATCGCGGAAACGCTGTTCGCTGGCCTGAAGCGCCATTTCCTGTTTGTGCTGCCCCATCACGAACCGGATGGTCCGCAGGATGTGGCGCGCCCGCTCGTCGCCCTTGACCAGGAATTCCCGCGCCCCCGCCTGCAAGGCGCCGTGCGCCAGCTCGTCGTCGTCGCTGGCGGTGATCACCACCACCGGCACCGAGCGGTTGACCGCGAACACGCGGTGCACGGTGTCCACCCCCTCCGAGTCCGGCAGGTTGAGGTCGAGCAGCACGACGTCGATGCCACCCGCCCGCAAGGCCGCCTCGGTTTCGGCCATATCCCCGGCCCGCGTGACCCGGATCGAGCTGCCGCCCGCCTTTTGCAGCATCATCTGAAGCTGAAGCGAGAAGACCGGATCATCCTCGACGACCAGAACGGAGACGCATTCCCCCGGCGGCGAGGTGGTGGTTTTGGTGGGGTCGGACATCGCGAAGGACCTTTCCATTTTTATCGTTTCCGGTAGATCACGGTGGCCGGACCCCACAGGGTCTCGAACAAGGTCGGATCATCGGGAATGTCAGTCGGACCGAAAACGGCGAACCCCTTGGCCGCCAAGGCACCATGCAACAAACGGAACACGTGGCGCTTGCCGGGGGGGTCGAAGTAAATCAAAACGTTACGACAAAACACGACATCGCAGCGATTGATAGGCGGCGGCGCCGCCGCCATCAGGTTGTACTGAGTGAACCGGACATGGCGCGCCACGTCGGGCCGGACCTTCCAGGCGGTCCCGGTCAGCATGCCGTCGGTTTCCTCCTTACGCTCGAAAAACCGCCAGTAATTGGGCGGCAACGAACGGAAAGCGCCGAGACCGAAATCACGGTAAACCCCCTGCTTGGCGGTTTCAACCGCCGGACGCGAGAGGTCGCTGCCGACGATATCGATTTTCCAGGGAACCCGCCACCCGGTGGCCCCGTTGGCGCCCAGCGTCACCTCGCCCGCGTCGGCCAAGGCTTCCAGCGCCAAAAACGCCAGGGAATAGGGTTCCTCGCCGGTCGAGCAGGCCGCCGACCACAGGGTCAGAGTGTTCCGCCCGTCGGCCTTGGCCCGCCCGATCGCATCGGCCAGCGCCATCCGCCGGACGAAATCCAATTGCCCGGGATCGCGCAGGAAATAGGTTTCGTGGACGGTCAGCATCTCGACCAGCGACAACCAGTCCGAGGAAGCGGACTCGGCCGTGAACAGCTTCTGCGCCCAAGCCGCCATCTCGTCGCGCCCCGCCCGTTCGGCGATGGTGGTCAGCTTGCCCCGGACCTGTTCGTTGACGGCGATGCCGACCCGGCGGCGCACTTCATGGGCCAGCCAATTGACCAGATCGGCCACCGACCCCGCGACCGGCGGCGCGGTGGCCGTGGCCGGAGCCGTCATCTCGTTTTTTGAAACCGGCGGACTGCTAAGATCGCCCAAGCCCTTGCGCAACTCGGCCAGACGTTGCTGAAGCGTCTTGATCGTGTCGGAAGAGCTGTCGGTCATTGAGGGGCGGCCGCCCCGGCAAGAAAGTCGGCATCGCCGCGCAAGCGCAACCCGAACCGGCCGTTTTCCTCCAAAAGAACGCCATCGAACAACCGGCCAACCCCTTCGGGCAGCGGCGGAAGCGGGCGGAAGCGGTCATCCTCCAACCGGCGCACACCCTTGACCGCCGTGATATCCAGAAAAAAGCGCGAGCCATCGTTCTGGCCCAACACGACGCTGGTGCCGGGCTCGGCCTCGTCCGGAAAACCCAGAACCGTGCGGCCATCGACCACCGGCAGGGCCTCGGCCCGCCAAGGGCGGCAGCCGCCGCCATCGGCCGAGCGTCCACCGGACGGCGACACTTCCAGCACCGAGCGGGCATCGACCAGAATGTCGAAATCCCCGACGACGATATGGACGTAGGCGCCGCTCATGACCCCGCCCCCCTTAATGAATGGTCGGCGGCAACGCCGGCACCGCCGCCGAGGGCGACGGCAAGGCGGTGGTGGCGGCAACGACATCGCTGCGTTCGGCGATGCGGAACAGATCGTCGCCATCCAAGATCAGCACGACGCTGCCGTCGCCCGCGATCGACGCGCCGCCGACCCCCGGAATCGATGCCAGTTTCGGATGGATTTCCTTGACGAACAATTCCTGGCGCCGCATCAGCTTGTCGACCTCGATGCCGATCCGCTGATGGCCGTTGACCAAAACGATCACCGAGCGATGGCTGCCCTCCCCGGCCGAACCGGCGCCGAACCCCAGCAGTTCGGACAAACGGAACACCGGCAGGAAGGACTGACGCAGCAAGATCGCCGCCCGGCCCTTGACCGTGCGGTAATCGGCCGCCGCCGCTTGATGAATTTCCGACAAGAAGCGTTCGGGAATGGCCATCATCCGCCCGCCCGCCTCGACCATCAGCACCCGCTGGATCGCCGCCGACAGCGGCAATTGCAGGGTAAAGGTCGATCCCGCCCCCGGCGTGGTTTCCACATCGACGCTGCCGCCCAAACGCAGCACGTTGGTGTTGACCACGTCCATGCCGACGCCACGCCCCGAGGTTTCGGTGACCTGTTCGGCGGTCGAGAACCCCGCCGCGAAGATGAAGCGGCCGATTTCCTTGGGTCCCATCCGGGCCGCCTCGGCCGCGCCGACCAAACCGCGCTCGACCGCCTTGGTGCGGATACGCTCGATATTCAAACCCCGGCCGTCATCGATGATTTCGATCACCACCCGGTTCGAGCGGCTGCTGGCGCGCAGCAACAAACGCGCCGCCGCCGGTTTGCCCGCCGCTTGGCGATCCTCGGGCGGTTCGATCCCGTGGTCGATGGCATTGCGCACCATGTGCATCAAGGGATCGACCAGCGATTCGACCATCGCCTTGTCGATGCGCACCTCGCCGCCTTCCATTTCCAGGCGGACCTGCTTGTGCAGGGCCTGCGACAGGTCGCGGACCAGCCGGGGGAAACGGTTGAACACGGTTTCGACCGGCACCACCCGCAGCTCCAGCGTCGCATCTTGAAGCCGCGACAGGGCGCTGCGCAATTGTTCGTCGGACCGTTGGAACGCCTTGACCGCGCCTTCGATGGTTTCCACCCAGCCCATGACGTCGGGCCGGTTGGCTTGGACGCGGGCGTAGTCCTTCAAATGCTGCAACGCCGCCTGCACCCCGGATTCCGAGGCCGAGACATGCAGCATGTTGCCGATCGTCACCATCTCGCCGATCTGCGCCATCAATTGATCGACGGTTTCGCCGCGCACCCGCAGCACGTTGGTCGCCTTGGCCGAAACCACCGCGCCGCCCTTGGGATCGGCGGCCCGCGCCGCCGCCGTGGTGACCGCCGTCACCGCCGCCGGGGTCGTGGTGGCCAACGCGCCGCCGGCTTGCGCCTTGGCCTTGCAGCAGCGCACCAGAATGCTGTTGCCGGAGGGATCGATGCCGGCGATCCGGGATTCGACGGTCGGCGGCACCAGGGCCGAGACGATCAGGAACTCGAACCAGGTTTTGCCTTCGCGGAACACCGTGCGGTTGGTGATCGCCGTCGCCTCGGCCTTGACCCATTTGACGAAGTTCAGGGTCATTTCCTCGGACGATTCGAAGTGCGCCAGGATTTCATAAAGATTGTTGTGACCGTCGTGAACCGCCGCCACCAGATCCTGGATATTCTCGGCCGACAGGATCTCGACCAGATCGGGCGAGATATCGAAATTGGCCAGAACCCGGCGCAGCGCCGACACCGGATCGGCGCCATCGACACATTCGGTGCCGAACAGCAAGGAGTGGCGGAACCGCTCCAGCAACGCGTTGACATCGGCCTCGTCGATATCGGCCTTGGTCGCCATGTTCTGGGCGACGTCGTGCAGGCGGCCCACCGCTTCGTGGGTCAATTCCAGGATTTGCGGATGCAGGAACAATTCGCCCGCCGCCGCGCGGCCGTAAACATCCTCGATCATCAAAATCAGGCGCGACGCCTGATGCAGGTTCAAGAACAGGAAGAACATGCACGACGAACGCGCCAGCATCGCCAGTTCGGCGGCCAGCGTCGCATCGGTGTCGGCAACCCGGGTGCCCGAGGTGTCGCTCATCCGGTGCAGCACACCGACCATGCCGTCGATCAGGCCGGTGACTTCCGATTGCAAGGCCAAGCGCAGCCGGTCGGCCAGCCCGGTTCCGGTGATGGTGGCCGGGATCTCGCTTTCCAAAAGCTCGATCTCGACTTTAATCTCGCCCAGGATTCCGGCGGCCTTCATCTTGCCGCCGGCATCGTTGTTTTCGACGATCCGGCGCAAGTCGGCCAGATGCGCGGCCAACCCCTCGAACCCCATCACCGAGGTGGCGTGTTCCAGGGATTCCAGCGATTCCAGCGCGGCCGCGCGGGCCCCGGCATCGTCAATCTCGGAGGTCGCCGCCCGGGCGATATCGGGCAGATGCTGCTCGACCATCTCGGCATAGAACCGCAGCATGTCGGGGTCGGGACCCAGGGGCGCGTGTTCGGCCGGTGGTGGTGGCTGCGCTTCCACCCGAGGCGGAGGTGCGGCCTGCGGTTGGACCTGAACCTTCGGCGCGTGGGTTTGCGAGGCCGGGGCCTTGGTCCCGCCGCCGCCCGACAGCATCGCATAGGCCTGTTCCAAGCGGGCGATCAGCTCGGCCGGGGGATCGGAATCGGCCCGTTCATTCACCGCCTTTTCGCGCAACGCCTTCAAGGCATCGACGGCTTCCAGCAGCAGCGAAGCCGCCGCCGCGTCGAACGCACAAACGCCGTCGCGCATCAGCCCCAGCAAGTTTTCCGCATGATGGCCGACGGTCTCCATCGCCCGCATGTCCATCGCGCGGGCCAGGCCCTTCACCGAATGGAACGAGCGGAACAGCTGGCTGATATCCTCGGGCGCGACCGCCTGGGTTTCCGAGGCGACAAGCAGCGGTTCGATGATCTCGAAATGCTCTTCCGTTTCGACGGCGAACTCCCGCCATAACGTCGCGACCATATCCGACATAACCGCCGCTCCCCAAATTCAGATTCCCGCCGCCCGGCGTGGTGGACCCTATCCCCGATCCGATCAGGGAAGGCCGACCGCCTTGCGCGCC
The DNA here is from genome assembly GCA_903899885.1 of uncultured Rhodospirillaceae bacterium. Classification (GTDB taxonomy): domain Bacteria; phylum Pseudomonadota; class Alphaproteobacteria; order Rhodospirillales; family Magnetospirillaceae; genus CAIULK01. The sequence goes on along the minus strand of CAIULK010000046.1, from coordinate 5,270 downwards.
ATCTTAACGATTTCACTGCCCTTCTTCTGGCCGATATCCAGGCTCATCGCGCCCGACGGCTTGGCGATCACCTCGAAGGCGCCCAAACGGCGGGCTTCCATCGCCTGCGGCGAGCCGACCTGGGCCACCGAGGAGATGATGATCACCTTGGCCTGGCTGGACAGCTTGATTCGCTTCAGCGCTTCCAGCCCGTCCATTTCCGGCATTTCGATGTCGAGCAGAACGACATCCGGCTTCAGCTCCTTGACCTTGTCGAGGGCGATCTTGCCGTTTTCGGCGTCGCCCACCACTTCCAGATCCGAATCGGCCGACACGATGTCCTTGATCAAGGTCCGCATCATGAACGAGTCGTCGACCACCAAAACCCTTTTTGCCATCGCCTTTTCCTCCAACCACCAATGAACAAAGGGCCGCGGGCTACGCCGCCCGGCCCCAATCCCTCAACTTCGCGGCGATCTCGTCGATCGTCAGCACATGCGACACCACGCCGACATCCATCGCCGCCTGCGGCATCCCCCCGACAACGCAACTGTCCGGCGTTTGCACCAAAACAGGATAGCCCTTGTCGGCGAATTTCCTGGCCCCGGCGCTGCCGTCGGCCCCCATCCCGGTCATGATCACGGCCACTGGATTTTGGGTCACCCGCGCGGCCGATTCGAACAAAAGGTCACCATTGGGATGGATCGGCGCATTGCGGTCCAAACGGACGGACAAAACCTTCTTGCCGCCGATCCCGTGGCCGATATAGCCGTCGGTCCCGCCGGGAATGATGGTGATCGAGCCGGGAGTCAGCTCCATCCCGTCCGCGCCCTCGCGCACGTCCAAGCCGGTATCGCTCATCAAATGGCCGGCGAAACTGGCGGTATAAACGGCCGGCATATGCTGGGCCACCACCATCGGGCACTCGATCCGGCCCATCGCCTTGAGCAGCAGCGGAAACATGCGCGGTCCACCCGTCGAGATCGCCACAACCACCAGATCCATCCGCTGCGGACGCGGGCACACCCGCACGACGCCGGACTGCACCGGTTGTGACCTTACCCCCGAACCGCCATCGGGTGCAACCCTGATATCCCGGTTCCCCAGGATCAGCGGGCGGCGGCCCCAATAATGGATTTTTTCCCGCAACTCGCGGTCGATCTGCACGATGTCGAGCTGGACGAAGGACGAGGATTTCGAAATGAAATCGACCGCCCCGGCGGTCAGCGCCTCGACCGTGGTCTGCGCGCCTTTTTGCGTCACGCTGCTGACCATGATCACCGGAATGGGCCGCTCGGCCATGATCGCGCGGGTGGCCGCCACGCCGTCCATATCGGGCATTTCGACGTCCATGGTGATGACGTCGGGCTTCAGCTCGCGCGCCATGTTGACACCGGCGACACCGTTGCGCGCCTCGCCCACCACCTGAATTTCGGGATCGGCCTCGACCATCTTGCGGATGGCGATTCGCATGAACCCGGAATCATCGACGATCAACAGCCGAATCGGACGCAAAGCCATCAGGCGGCAACCCCTTCACCGCCGGACAACAGGTGCCCGTCGTCGATTGGGGCGGACAGGTCGGGCTCGGGATCGTCGCCGCCCACCGGAATGGCATCCAACGCCGCGACGTCGAGCAGCGAGACCAAACGGTCGCCGAACCGCGCCACGCCGGAAATGATCCGGCCCACCCCGGCGGTCGAGGCGCGGATCGCGTCGACCGGAATATCGACGAGGCGTTCCAGATCGGTGACCCGCAGCGTCCACACCCCGCTTTCTGTGCGGACCACCACGAAGGCGCCCGCGTGCGGATTGTCATGACCGCCGACCGCGCGGACGACATCGGCCACCGGCAGCACGTCGCCGCCGATTTCGATCATCCCCAACAAGATGTCGCTGGCCCCCGGTACCGGGGTCGGCTGCGTGTATCCGGCCACCCGGACCACCCGTTCCACCTCGATGCCGCAGGTCTCGCGCCCGGCCTTCATCAGCAGGAAACGCTTGGTCTGAACCGTCCGGGTCACCGCGCCCGATTCCTTGGAATGGGGATAATGCGGCCGCAGCAGCCCCATCACGCGGGCATCGACCAACCCGTCGAGATCCAAAAGCCCGACCACCTCGCCATTCGCGCCCATTAGGTACGACGACAAGGCGCCGCTGGAATCGGTGGCCGATTCGCGGCGGTCCGGGCCGTAACGCCGGATGCCGACGAAGCGGTCACACTGGAAGCCCAGCGTCATGTCGCCGACCGACACCATCACCACCCGCTCGCCCGGATGATCGCCGCCCAGCCCCATCAGCTTGGACAACGACAGCACCAAGCGCGGGATACCCCGGCGCACCGACAGCCCCATGATGAAATCCGGCACATTGGGAAGCGGGGCCAATTGCGTATCGACGTAAACCTCGGACACCCGTTCCAACGGGAAGGCGTACCCCTCGGTGCCCAGGCCAACCTCAAGGCAGGCCACCAGATCGGTCGAACCGGCCGCCACCACGGCGCCGGCCGACGCCTCGCCGAACAAGGCCAGCGCGCCGCCGGGCGCGTTTTCCGCGACCTCGACCCCGTCGATGCCCAGCGCCTCGGGACGCAGCAGCATCACCGGCTGGCCTTCCAGATCGAATTCGCCGGCGATCGCCTCGCCCGACTGGTCGAACGGGCTGACATCCTCGTCATCAATATCCAAAATCCGATGGGCGTGATCGATGCGCAAGACGCACTCGCCCGACAACGTGGTCACCACGATCAATTCATCGCCGCCGCCCTTGGCCGCCACGCCGAGCCGGACCGCCAGATCGACTTGGGGCAGCACGGACCCGCCGACCGCCGTCAACCCCTCGACATAGGAGGGGACGAAGGGAAGCGGTGTCACCGCCGAGGCTTCATTGACTTGGCGCACCGACGCCGCTGGAAGTGCATAGGAACGGCCGCACAGGTCGATAACAAGCAGCTTCATCGTCCTAGCCTCCACCCCGCAACGAACTTGCCCGTTTTCTGGTCTGACACCATCTCGCCTCATTGTCAAACGCCGAGGCGCCTCCCATCCGAAAGTATGGGGGATTCGGGCTTGTCAAGCCGGTCCGGGAGTGATCATAGTGCGGACGTGTCCCCCGTGGGTTCCTTCTGGTCGGCGATCGCGATGCTTCTTTCGTTTCTTCGAACGCCAAACGCTTTTTCCGGTCGGCTCTCGGCGTTGATCGTCGGAACGGCGCTTGTCTTGGGACCGGCGCTTTGGTGGGTTACCGGCGCTTGGGAAAATAGCCGAACGGATAGCTTGGTCTCCCAGGCGCAAAAGCGGGTCGATGACCGTCTGACCGAGTTTCTGGCCAATTTCCAGCGCTTTACCACCTTCGTGCGAGGCGTGCCGCTGATCGTCGCCAATGAATCCGAGGTCGAGCATGCGCTGGCGCCATCGGCCAAGCCGGTCGCGATCGAGGAACTGAACAAATATCTCGGGTTTCTGACCACGGCGATCGGCGTCGATCTGGTCTTTATCGAAAACCTCCAAGGAACCTGCATCGCGTCGAGCAACGCCGGAAAGCCCGATTCGCTGGTCGGGGAAAACTTCGCCGACCGCGATTATTTCAAGGCGTCCTTGGCGGGACGGCCCGGCGTGCAATACGCGGTGGGGCGCCGCACCGGGATTCCGGGATTGTTCTTTTCAGCCCCGGCGCAGCGCGACGGCCGCGTGATCGGCGTGGTGGTCGCCAAACTCGACGTGCCGGAAATCGAAAAATTCCTGTCGATCCGCGACGCGTTGATCTCCGACCGCTATGGCGTGGTTATTTTGTCGAGCAACCGCGACTGGACATTGCGAATGATGCCCAGCGCCCCCTTCATGGGGCTGTCGGCCAAGGACCGCACCCAAATCTACAAGCGCGAGAGCCTGCTGCCGGTGCCGCTGGTCAAGGACGGCCGCGGCATCCATTCGCTGACCGTCGACGACGCTCCGCTGCCGACCGTCATCGCCTCGGGCGAGGTGCCCGAGGACGCGCTGACCGTCACCCTTTTCGAACCCGTTTCCAAACTGGCCGACACCCACGCCGAACGGATCAACCTGTTCGCCATCATCTTCGGCGCCGTTTTGGCGCTGTTGTGGGGAACGGCGGTATCCGCCTTGTCGGTGCACCGCTCGCGCGCCCATCGGCGCAGCTTGACCGAGGCCAAGGACCAAGCCGAGGCGGCCAACCGCGCCAAATCCGACTTCCTGGCGACGATGAGCCACGAGATCCGCACGCCGATGAACGGCATCATCGGCATGACCGGCCTGTTGCTCGACACCGAGATGACCGTCGATCAACGCCATTTCGCCAATACCATCCGGTCGTCCTCGGAATCGCTGCTGACCATCATCAACGACATTCTCGACTTCTCGAAGATGGAAGCCGGGAAACTGGAATTCGAGGAAACCCGCTTCGAAATCGTGCCGCTGGTCGAAGGCGTCATCGATATTCTGGCGCCGCGCCTAAAGGGCAAGGATGTCGATCTGGTCTCCTTGATCCCGCGCGAGACCCGGGGAATTTTCCTGGGCGACGCCGGGCGCTTGCGCCAAGTGTTGCTGAATCTGGTCGGCAATGCGGCGAAATTCACCGCCCACGGGGTGATCTCGACCACCGTGCTGGCCGAAAGCCGCACGCACGAAGGCGCCCGCCTGCGCTTCACGGTTACCGACACGGGCGTCGGCATCCCTGAATCGGCGCAATACAAGCTGTTCGACCGTTTTACCCAGGCCGATTCCTCGACCGCGCGCCGCTTCGGCGGTTCGGGCCTGGGGCTGGCGATCTCGAAACGCATCGTCGAGGGGATGGGCGGCGAAATCGGCTTCACCTCGCGCGAGGGCGAGGGCAGCACCTTCTGGTTCTCGCTTCCCTTGCGGCTGGCCGAGGAACAAGACGGCGACACCATCGAAAACAACCCGTTGGAGGGAAGCCGCATCCTGGTGGTCGATGATCATCCCGCCAATTGCGAGATCTTCCAGCGCCAAATCAGCGGCTGGGGGGCGCGCGTCGATACCGCCTGCGACGCCACCGAGGGCCTGAGGTGCCTGCGCCAAGCCATCACCGAGGGCGCGCCCTATTCCATCGCGGTTCTGGACCACAACATGCCGGGCATGGACGGCCTGGACCTGGCCACCCTGGTTCGCGCCGATCCGCAACTGACCCGCCTGCGCATTATCCTGGCCAGTTCGGGGATGATCCCCGATATCGCCGAAAAGGCCAGCCGGTTGGGCATCGACGCGGTGATGCCCAAACCGATCCGCCAAAGCGCGCTGCTGGACCGGTTGATGAAT
>CAIULK010000045.1 GCA_903899885.1 uncultured Rhodospirillaceae bacterium | reverse complement strand
GCCGCCGCCTCAATGGCGGCAAATACCGGCGAACGAGTGATGGGAAAGTCAGTTCGAGTGTTCGCCGGTATAAGGGGTTCTCAGCAAATCCGGGGCAGTTGGTCGCCGGTCAGCCAATCGACCACGCGGCGTCCGCCGATCTTGGTGCGCATGGTGACGAATTTCGGCTCGCCGCCGGTACAGACGCCGATGATCGCCGCTTCGGCGCCCAACGGGTGGGCGCGCATCACCTCCAGCAGGTGAGCGGCATCCTCGGGTGGGCAGATGGCGATCAGCTTGCCTTCGTTGGCGACATGCAAAGGGTCTAGGCCCAGCAGCTCGCATGCCCCCATCACCGCCGGGCGGACCGGGATGCTGGCTTCCTCCAACTCCATGCCGACGTCAGATTGCACGGCGATCTCGTTCAAGGTGGCCGACAGGCCGCCGCGGGTGGGGTCGCGCAGTACCCGCACACCCGGCACCGCGCCGACCATGCGGGCGACCAAGGTGTGCAAGGCCGCCGAGTCCGACAGGATGTCGGTGTCGAATTCCAGGTTTTCGCGCTTGCTCATCACCGCGACGCCGTGGTCGCCCATCGTGCCGGACACCAAGATCACGTCGCCCGGCCGCGCTTGGTCGCCCGAAATGGTTATGCCCGGCGGCACCAAGCCGATGCCGGTGGTGGCGATATACACGCCGTCGCCCTTGCCGCGTTCGACCACCTTGGTGTCGCCGGTGGCGATCGGCACGCCCGCGTCGCGCGATGCTTGCGCCATCGAATCGGCGATCCGTTTCAAATCGGCCAGCGGGAAGCCTTCCTCGATGATGAAGGCCGCCGACAGCGCGATCGGCCGCGCCCCGGCCATCGCCACGTCGTTGATCGTGCCATGCACGGCAAGGCTGCCGATATCGCCACCGGGAAAGAACAAGGGGCGGATGACATAGCCGTCGGTGCTCATCACCATGCGCCCGCCCGCCACCTCGAAACAGGCCTGGTCGTTGTTCTGGCGTAAGAATTCGTTGTCGAAGGCGTCGCGGAAGATCTCATCGACCAATTGCACCATCGCGCGGCCACCGCCGCCGTGCGACAGATCGACGCGGGCGTGTTCGATGTCCAAGGGGCGAGGACGAATGCGGCGGGACAGGGTCACGGCTGGCTCCTAAAACGGCCATAGGTCCAATAGGCGGCGCAGGCCCCCTCGGCCGAGACCATGCACGATCCGATCGGGGTTTCCGGGGTGCAGGCGTGGCCGAACAGGCGGCAATCGGCCGGGCGCTTGACGCCGCGCAAAATGGCGCCGCATTCGCACGATTTCGGGTCGGGCGGCGAATCTTGGGGGATGGTCCAGCGCCGTTCGGCGTCGAAGGCGGCGAACTCGGCCTTGATCTTCAAGCCGGAATAGGGCACCCGGCCCAATCCCCGCCATTCGAACCATTTGCGCAGCTCGAAGACGCTGGCCACCAGGGCCTTGGCCTTGGCGTTGCCCTCGGGCGTTACCGCGCGGGCGAATTCGTTTTCCACCCCATGGCGGCCCTGGTTGATTTGGCGGACCAGCATGCGCACGGCTTGCAGCACGTCCAAGGGCTCGAACCCGGCGATCACCACCGGGCGGCGGTATTCCTGGGCGAAATAGTCGTAAGGGGCCGATCCGATCACCGTCGAAACATGGGCCGGGCCGATAAAGCCGTCCAACTTGACCGTGCCCAATTGGCGGACATCCGGACTTTCCAGAATGTTCGAAATCGCCGAGGGGGTCAGCACATGGTTGCAGAACACGAAGAAATTGGTCAACCCGGCGGCCCGGGCCTGGACAATCGCCACGGCGGTGGGCGGCGTCGTGGTCTCGAAACCGATGGCGAAGAAGACGATTCGACGATCGGGGTGGGTTTGGGCCAGTTTCAACGCGTCGAGGGTGGAATGGACCATGCGGATGTCGGCGCCGTCGGCCTTGGCTTTCAACAGCGACACGCCCTTCGAGCCCGGCACCCGCATCATGTCGCCATAGGTGCACAAGGTGACCTCGGGGTTCTTGGCCAGTTGGATCGCCGCGTCGATCCGCCCCACCGGCAGCACGCAGACCGGGCAGCCGGGGCCGTGAATCAGCCGGATCTGGCGGGGCAGCAAGTCTTCCAGCCCATACCGGGCGATGGCGTGGGTGTGACCGCCGCAGAATTCCATCAGATGGTACGAACGGGCCGGGTCCGCCTCGGCCGCGATGGCGCGCGCAAGGGCTTGGGCGACGTCGCCGTCCCGGAATTCGTCCACATATTTCATGGGGCGGCGGCCGCCAATTCGGAAAACAGCGCCAGGGTTTTGGCGGCCTCGGCGGCGTCCAGCCGGGTTAAGGCATAGCCGACATGGATGATCACGTAATCACCGGGTTCGACATCGGATACCAAGGCCAGCGAAATGGTTTGCCGTGCCCCGCCCAAATCGACGCGGGCCATGTCGCCGTCCAGCAATTCGGTGACCAACGCAGGCATGGCAAGACACATCGCACGATTCCTCTTTCTCTCAGGACAAGGCCGCGATCCAAGCCTGCCCCACCGCCAATCCGGCGTCGCCAGGTGACAGATGCACCGCCGTCAGCGGCGTCATCCCCAACGCGGTCAACCGCCGGGTCAAATCCGCCGACAGCACGCGGTTGAGAAAGCACCCGCCCCCCATAGCCACCCGCCGGACACCGGTTTCACGCGCGGCCCATGCCGCCCATGCCGCCAATCCGGCCGATAGCGTGCCGTGCAGGAGGTTGGCCCCATCGGACGGGTTTTCGCAAGTGCGAAGTCGGTCGAGCAGGGGTGCGAAATCCAGAATGCCGCCGGTCAGGCTCCAGCCGTCGGCCAGCACGGCGGCCTCGGTCACCATGCGTTCCAGCGCCATCGGCGCTTGGCCTTCGAACTCCGAAATCAAATGCACGCCCAGCAGGCCGCAGGCGGCGTCGAACAGCCGCCCGGCCGACGAGGTGGCGGGGCTGTTCAGCCCCTTGCCGATCACCTGGGCCAAACGGGTGCTGGCCGGAAATTGGGCGAAGCGGGTGGCGATCTCGCCGCCCCGCCGCAGCGTGTGCAGGGCCGCCGCCGCCATCCGCCACGGTTCGACGGCGGCGATGTCGCCGCCGGGCTGCGGCAGCGGGGCCAGATGCCCCAGGCGTTTCCAATCCGCCCCATCCACCCACAGCAGTTCACCGCCCCAGGATTGCTGGTCCGGCCCCAGACCAAAACCGTCCAGCGCCAATCCCAGAACCGGCCCTTCCAGCCCGTGTTCGACGGCGATGGCGGCGATGTGGGCGTGGTGATGCTGTACCGGGACCGCCGGAAGATCCAGCGACAGGGCGAAACGGGTCGAGGCGAAATCGGGGTGAAGATCGTGGGCGACCCGCGCCGGGGTGATCCCTACCTCGCGGATCAACCCGTGGACCGAGGCCTCGAAGGCGGCCAGCGCCTCGGGCGTGCCCAGGTCGCCATGCACCGCCGACAGATAGGCGGTGTCACCCTTGGTCAGGCAGACGGTGTTTTTCAAAAAGGCGCCGACCGCCAGAACCGAAGGCCCCGGCCGGGGCAGGCGCAGGGTTCGGGCGGCCCAGCTCACGCCGCGATCATGCGGGCGGCCCACGCCGCCGCCGGATCGTCGAAGCGGACATGGGCATTGCCCTGCCGGCAATCGACCACCGTGAAGGCAAGCGTGTTTCCGTCGGCCCGCAATGTGCCCTTGTCGCCGGGCCGGGCCTCGGTCAGACCGCTCAGGCAAGCGCCGCCCGCCGACAGATCGCTGAGCAGGCTGGTCACGGTTTGTCCGCCCAAGCCGACCTGCACGTCGAAGCCGGCCGGGTGGCGGGGATGGGCGCGGCGGTTGACCTCCTCGGTGGCCGACCGCACGATGCTGTTCAGGGTTGGGCCCAAACCGGCGACATGCTCGGACAGTTCCGACAGCAGCGCCTGAACATGGCTGGCCTCGCGGCCGGTGGCGTCGGCGTCGCTGGCCACTTCCTCGATCCGGGTGGTAACCTCGCGCGCGCCTTCCGAGGAACTGGCGACGTTGCGGGCGATGTCCTGGGTGGCTGCGTCTTGCTGCTCGATGGCGTTGGCGACTTGCCCGGCGATGGCTTCGACGTCGTGAATGCGTTCGACCGTTTCGCCGATGGCGTCGGCCGTCCGCACCGCCATGGCGTTCAGGGTGGCGATGCGGTTGGTGATGTCCTCGGTTTGGCGCGCGGTTTGATTGGCCAGATTCTTCACCTCGTGCGCGACGACGGCAAAGCCCTTGCCCGCCTCGCCCGCCCGCGCGCTTTCGATGGTGGCGTTGAGCGCCAACAGGTTGGTTTGGGCGGCGATGTCGGCGATCACCTTGACGACGCCGTCGATCGCGGTCATCGCCTCGGTCAGGCCGGTGATGGTTTCCGAGGCCTTGCCCGCCGCCTCGACCGAGCGGTGAACCGCTTGGCGCGATTGTTCGACCTGGGCGGCGATCGCGCGGATCGAGCTGGACAGCTCGCCCGCCGCCGTCGCCACGGTTTCGGCATTGGTCATGGTGTCGGCGGCGGCGCTGGCCACCATCTGCGAGTTGATATCCACCCGGATGGCGTTGGCGGCCATCCGCACGGTGGTCTCGCCGATGGTTTCGCTTTGCTCGCGGATGCGGCTGATCATCGAAACCGCTTCGGCCTCGATCCGTTCGGCCATGGTGTTCAGCGCGCGGCGCCGTTCCTCGGCCGAGTGGCGCGCCGTGACCTCGCGCTCCGCCGTCATCGTCTCGACCAGATAGCCCTGTTCCTGGAAAACCAGAACCGAGCGGGCCAGATCGCCGATTTCATCGGGCCGGGTGACACCGGGCACGAAGGGCACGCCGCGTCCCAGGGTCAGTTGCCGCAGGGTTTCGATCAGCCGCACCATCGGGCCGGTCACTTGGCGCGACAGCCCCAGCGCCGCCACGCCGATCAGCGCGATCAGGGTAATGGCAAGGCCGTTCAGCATCGCCGTCGTGGTGTCCAAATCGGCCTCGATCGCTTGCAGCGACGCGGTGAGTTGGCCGTGGTCAAGGTTCGCGGTTTGGCGCAGCACCGCCATATCGTGAATCGCGTGCGCCTCGCGCCCGTCGATGACGGTCAAGGTTGCCGCCGCCGCCAGAATCCAAATGAAGGCGGTGATCGCCATCCGTCGCCCGATTCGCCGCCGCCACCACAGGACCGGCGCCAGCAGGCGCCCTCGGCTGGAAATACTGGCGCGGCGTTGCCAGCGGGCCATCGCCGTGGCCAATTTCTCGGCCGCCTTGGCAAAGGCGCCCTCGGCCAAATCCGCGCGCGCCTCATCGCGATTGCCCGCCAGGGCCTTGGACAAGATGTCACCGGCGGCGCGGTGAAATTCGGCGTGCAGCGCGCTTACCGTTTGGTAATCGTCGCTGGCACGAACCGAGGCGGAGAGAACCGATCCCTGCAACCATTGACCGAAGACGCACTCGTCGTGGCGGGCCGCTTCCTCGGGGGAATGCACGCTATGTCCGGTCTCGATGGCGTGTGTGATCCGGGTTTTCCACAGGCCGTGGGCCCCGAACGCCTTGGCGATTTCCTCGTTGATTCCCAACGTGTCCCCCATCACGCGAAGCCCTCCGCCCGCGCGGAAGTTGGTCATGAAACCCGGGAAAAGTCAACGGAACGGCCCTAAAAAAATCAGGGATTTCACCGGCTCGTATCGATGTGCGCGGTCAGGCTTTCGTCGCCGGTTCGCTTGTTCCAGCCGTCGAACCACACCCGTTGCGATAGATCGAGGCGCGATTGCCAGCCGGCGGTTTCAAGTTCGGGGCGTTCGGGGAAATGGCTGACCGTTCCCACGCACAGATAGGCGACGATCTCGATGGCGGGCGGGATGCCCAAAACCGCGCGCAGCCGGGCGGGATCAATGATGCTGACCCAGCCGACGCCCAGATTTTCCGCCCGTGCCGCCAACCACAGGTTCTGCACGGCGCAGACCGCGCTAAACAGATCCATGTCCGGCTGATGGGTGCGGCCCAACACCACCGGTCCCATGCGCGAACGGTCGCAGGTGACGCAGATATTGAGCGGGGCGTCGAGAATCCCCTCCAGCTTCAAACGCTGGTATTGGCGGCGGCGTTCGTCCTCGAACATTTCGGCCGCCTCGGCGCTGGCGTCGGTGAAGGCTGCGTGCACCCGGCGGCGCACCCCCTCGTCGCGGATGACCAAAAAGTCCCACGGCTGCATGAACCCGACCGAGGGGGCATGGTGGGCGGCCCGCAGCACGCGGGCCAGCACCGCCTCGTCCACCGGGTCCGGCAGGAATTGGCCACGGATGTCGCGTCGCGCGAAGATACAGCGGTAAACCGCATCGCGCTCGGCCGCGCTTAGGGTATCGGTGTCGTTCATGGGGCCAAGGCTACGCACCACGGACGAGGATGGTCAATCTCTAAGAAAAGCGCCCGATGATATTCCGTGCCATCATAAACCCCAATAACGAAAGTTTGATCCAATGATAAGATCCACACAGCTGACGGCGCCAAACTGCTCCGTCGGACCGCTTGTTTCCGCGTAATCGAAGAGGCACCAGCCTACCCTGACCGGCATGGTCGTTGCGAGATAGTTAATAACACCGTGGTTTATATAGACGCCAAACAAATTGCTAGTCCCCGTGACTGCGGTAGCGAAATTAATTAAGAGCGGTGCGGTGCCTCCGTTCGTCACCGCCGCTTCGAAATCCGCCAATTTAACGGACCCAGGATCATCTCCCGATATTTCGCAGTGATCCTGGACGTAGAACGCGTACTTTCTTCCAAGTGTTGCGTCGGCTGGAACATGCTGACCCGTTGTATTGTGCTGCCAGGGTATCGGCGTTCCAATGGTTTGATCGTTATCTATGCGATTGAAAAGACAGATTTTTCCCCTCACCGGCCCTAAATTCGGCATATCGGCGCTAATATGAAACACGGAGTCCGAGAAGACATTGTTTCGCAGTGTATCTTTGACTCCAGCGAGATCTCCTTCATGACCATTCCAGTCATCAATTTTCACCGACATCGCTATCATCTCGCTTCTATTTGATGAAAGAAATGATTTGCACTCCATGATCAACGAGCTAAAACTTTGGTATTCATTCGCATTGATTGAAGCGCGGTGGTTTCCATGACATGTAGCCGACATTTCCCAGATGGGCGGCCCATCCGCCCCTGACTGACGCCAGAATAGCCAAATTCCGGTCCAACCAGAAGGCCGAATTGCGCGATGGCAGCGTCCATCGCAGCATGATCGCCACCT
>CAIULK010000044.1 GCA_903899885.1 uncultured Rhodospirillaceae bacterium | reverse complement strand
CTGATGTGACGCAAAAGGCTTTACTATTCATATGCCCCTCGGCCTAAGCGGGCGCGTCCGCGCGCTTGGCCGCTCGCTCAATGCTAAGCGATTTGCGCCAGATTAAGCGCAAACCGCTTTAGCGCATTGCGATCGACGCAAAGCCCTACCGGCAGGTGGTGCCCTTGGTCAGGATATTCTCCTCCCCGACCTCGCAGGATTGATCGAAGCTCCAGCCGGGGCGGCGTTCAGCCATCCAGACTTGCAGGGCCGAACCGGAATTGCCGCGAAACACCACGCACGGCGCGCGGTTCAGAACCTCGTCCAGTTCGACCGCCCGATCCCAGCGGCGCAAGCCCGGCCCGCCGTAAGGATGCTGGTAGAGGAACAGCACATATTCGTCTTGCGGCTGGATCGCCGCCAGCCTTGGGGTGAAGCTGAAGTTCGCCATCATGTCGCCGCGCGCCAGCGCGAAGGTCTTCGACGAGGCGGAATCGAACCACACCTTGGTGCAGGCGTCGAAGCGGCTCATATCGATCGCCGCGGTTTCCCGGGTCCAGCGCGTCAGTTCCCGGGTCTGCACCACCGCCGCCTTGGCTTGCAGCACCAGCAACACCGCCGCCAGCACGCCCCACACCCGCACGCGCCCGCCGGTCAGCCGCCAGACGATCGCCAGCGTGATCCCCGACAGCATCACCGCCGGGGTCATGTAATGGGCCGCCGATTGCTTGGCGATCAACAGCACGAAGGCGACCTGGGCCAGAATTAGCCCCGCCAGCAGCCGCGCCGCCGGGTCCGCCGCCACCAAGCCGCGCCGCCGTTTGCGGGCGTATCCGGCCAACACCGCGATACCGGCCAACAGCGCCGCCGTGAACACCAGTTTCGAGCCGAACAGCGCCAGCACCGCGCGGGGATAATGGTGCGTATCGACCACCGTCGCCGCCCCGGCGCCGTAAGCGCCGCTATGCAACGCCATCGCCGAAAACCAGTGGATGAACATGGGAGTGCTGGGCCAAGCCGGCGACACCGCCAGCAGAAAAACCACCGCCGCCGCCGCGCCGTAAGCCGCCCAATGACGGCGATCGATCAAAAACAGCGGCACCAGCCCCAGCAAGAAGCAATGCAGCTTGATCGCCACCGCGAAGCCCACCGCCGCGCCGATCCACCCGGCCTGGCGCGGGCTGGAACCCGGCTGGCGCATGCGGATCAAACAGGCCCCGATCAGAAGATTGACCGCGATGATCAAAAACGCCTCGGGCTTGGGATGCAGGGCGAACTTCAAGATGATCATCGACAGGAACGGCGCCGACTGCGCCAACAGGGCCGGCAACAGCCGCCCGAAGGTCCGTCCCGCCTGACGGCCCACCCACCACACCGACAACGCCACCATGGGGTGGACGATCCGGGCGACCACCAGCAAGGGACGTTCGGGATCGGCCAACACCGCGTTGACCAGGCCGTCGCCCGACAGCCCGGGGTTCATCGCCCGAAGCACCAACGCGAACAGAACCTGGATCGGCGTGCCGGGATGGAACACGTCGGCGGGCGGCAGACCTTGGGCGATCAGCAACCCGTTCAGCAGGTAATAATAGTCGGGGTCGAGATTGAACACCTGCCACAGCGGCAGACTGGCGTTCAACATCAGGGTGAGGACGCCCCAGACGGCCAAAGGCAGGACGAGCAGGGCAAGGGCGATACGGCGGTCGGTCATCCAGGAGTTATAACAAATCCCCCCAGACATGCCGAGCCCCGCGGGCGTTGGTGTGACGCGCTGCGCGGGGCTAAACGGCGTGGGCCTCACCGGCCCTTTGATCCGGCGATGTGCCGGGAGGAGTACTCTCTGATTTTGTCAACACGGGGCGCCGGTACGAACAATGGCGCCTCATCCCTTACCCGGTGGAGTCATGCTGTATTAAAGCCCTCCCATTTAGCCGCCGCGCCGCTTCCCCATGAAGCCTTGCCATCCGGCTAACAAACTGCGGCAATCACCTCTTTCACTTGCCGCCTCCTTTCCCCTGTTTACGCCCTCATTATGCATCCACTTTGTCTCGACTGTCAATAGTCTTGGCCTTCTTGTCGGCGGCGGTGATCTCGAACGACAGGGTGCGTTCCGGGGTCAATTCTATGCGGACGACGCCGCCCTTGGTCAGGCGACCGAACAGCAGTTCCTCGGCCAGCGGCTTTTTCACATGCTCGGCGATCAGCCGGGCCAGCGGCCGGGCGCCGAACGACGGATCGTAACCCTTGGCGGCCAGCCAGCCGCGCGCCGCATCGGACAGCTCGATGCTGACGTCACGATCGGCCAGCAGGACTTCAAGTTCCATGATGAACTTATCGACAACGCGGGCGACGATCTCGTGCGACAGCCCGGCGAAGGCGATCACTTGATCCAAGCGGTTGCGGAATTCCGGGGTGAAGGTGCGCTCGATGGCGTCGGTGTCCTCGCCGATCCGGGATTCGCGGCCGAAGCCCAAGGCCGGCTTGGCCAGATCCGCCGCCCCGGCGTTGGTGGTCATGATCAAGATGACGTTACGGAAATCGACGACCTTGCCGTTATGGTCGGTCAGCCGCCCGTGATCCATCACCTGAAGCAGAATGTTGAACAGATCGGGATGGGCCTTTTCGATCTCGTCGAGCAGCAGCACGCAATGGGGATGTTGGTCGACCGCGTCGGTCAGCAGACCGCCTTGTTCGAAGCCGACATAGCCGGGCGGCGTGCCGATCAGGCGCGACACCGAATGGCGCTCCATATATTCCGACATGTCGAAGCGGGTCAGCTCGATCCCCAAAATCCGCGCCAGCTGGCGGGCGACCTCGGTCTTGCCGACGCCGGTGGGACCCGAGAACAGATAGCAGCCGATCGGCTTTTCCGGCTCGCGCAGCCCCGCGCGGGCCAGCTTGATCGCCGAGGCCAAGGCGGCGATCGCCTTGTCCTGGCCATAGACCAAGGTCGCCAGATCGCGTTCCAGGGTGCGCAGCGCCTCGACATCGTTGACCGACACCGATTTGGGCGGGATGCGGGCGATTTTCGAGATGATGTCTTCGATATCGTGCAGCGTCACGGTCTTGCGGCGCTTGGATTCGGGCAACAGCATGCGGGCCGCCCCCACCTCGTCGATGACGTCGATCGCCTTGTCGGGCAATTTGCGGTCGGTGATGAAGCGGGCCGACAGTTCGACCGCCGCGCGGATCGCCTCGGCGGTGTAGCGCACGCCGTGATGCGCCTCGTAATAGGATTTGATCCCGGCCAGGATCTTGACAGAATCCTCGACGCTGGGCTCGTTCACGTCGATCTTCTGGAAGCGGCGCACCAGCGCGCGGTCCTTCTCGAAGTGATTGCGGTATTCCTTGTAGGTGGTCGAGCCGATACACCGCAGCGTGCCCGCCGCCAAGGCCGGTTTGAGCAGGTTCGACGCATCCATCGAGCCGCCCGAGGTGGCGCCCGCCCCGATCACCGTATGAATTTCGTCGATGAACAGAATAGCGCCGTCGAATTTCTCGATCTCGGCGATCACCGCCTTCAAGCGTTCCTCGAAATCGCCGCGATAGCGGGTGCCCGCCAGCAGCGTGCCCATGTCGAGCGAGAACAAGGTGGCGTTTTTCAGCACCTCGGGCACCTCGCCGTGCACGATGCGCCGGGCCAAGCCCTCGGCGATCGCCGTCTTGCCGACCCCCGGATCGCCGATATACAGCGGATTGTTCTTGGTGCGGCGGCACAGGATCTGGATGGTGCGCTCGATCTCGGCCTCGCGGCCGATCAAGGGATCGATCTTCCCCTCGGCCGCCTTGTGATTGAGGTTGACGCAATAGGTATCCAGCGCCTCGCGGCCCTTTTTGGCGGCCTTGTCGGGGTGGGCGTCGTCGTCCGCGCCGTGCACGGGGCGCGGCTGCGACTGGCCGGGAACCTTGGCGGCGCCGTGGCTGATGAAATTAACCGCGTCCAGCCGGGTCATGTCTTGCGATTGCAGGAAATACACCGCGTGGCTTTCGCGCTCGGAAAACAGCGCGACGATGACATTGGCGCCGGTCACCTCGTCGCGGCCCGACGACTGCACGTGAATGGCGGCGCGCTGCACCACCCGCTGAAACGCTCCCGTGGGCTTGGGATCATGCGCCTCGGCCTGCACCAATTCCGGCAGGCCGGTGTCCAGAAACTCCAGCACCTCGCGGCCCAGCCGCTCCAGATCGATGCCACAGGCCTTCATCACCTGTTGGGCATCGACGTCCTCGGCCAAGGCCAACAGCAGATGTTCCAGCGTCGCGAATTCGTGCCGCCGCTCGGCCGCCAGCGTCAAGGCCCGGTGCAGAGTCTGCTGAAGCGCGCGAGACAGCATCGCCGGATTACTCCTTCTCGATGGTGCAGCGCAGGGGATGCTGGTTCTGACGAGCCAGATCCATCACCTGCGTCACCTTGGTTTCCGCCACCTCGTGGGTGAAAACGCCGCACAGCCCCACGCCCGCGTGATGAACCTGCAACATGATGGCGGTGGCGTCCTCCCTCGATTTGTGGAAAAACCGCTCCAGAACATGCACGACGAACTCCATCGGAGTGTAATCGTCGTTCAACATCAACACCTTGTACATCGACGGACGCTTGGCGCGGGGGCGGGTGCGTACCGCCAGCCCGATCCGTTCCTGTTCGTCGTTTCGCTTATCGTCGTCGCTCATGATCTTACTATGATAGTGGGGCGTCCCAGGCTATCGCACAAGACCGTCCCGGCCAACCGTCAACATGAAATCGGCGGCCCGGCCGTCGCGGCGGTCGGATTCCCAAATCGGATCATAGGGCACCGGCTTGGCGGTTTCCACCGCGACCCCGGTTTTATCCCAGCCGAACAACAGCGTGTCGAAGCCGATGGCCGAGAATTCCGCCGACGGATAGCGCCACGCGGTAAAGCCGAAATGGCCCTGACGGCAAAAGGCCGCCGTCCAGGAATAACCGTGCGCCGGCAGATCCAGACCGACCGGCGGCGGGGCCATGCCGCCGCTGGCGTCGAACGCGGCGACCAGCTGGTCCCATCCGTCCTGACCTAAATCGGCGCTGGATTCGGCTGCATGCCACTGCCCCAAGGGATCGTGGAAGGAAAACGCCTCGGCCGCCATCGGCCGTGTCGCCCGCGCGACCAAGCGGCGTTGCAGGCCATCGACGTCGTACATCCGCACCTGCTGATTCCACACCGCGTTATAGACCAAGCGGTAGCGGTCGGGCGTGCCCGCCTGGCACGAGGCCCGGATATCGTCGCCACCGACATACGAGAACCAGCGGCCCTTGCGTTCCAAGGCGTCGCCGATATCCTCGCCATGATACGAGCAACCCGCGACAATCGTCACGGCGGCGCACAGCGACCCCATCAACCAAACGCGCATCGTTTTGTCCTTTCGGTTTTTCAGCATAAAGAATTCCCTGCTGGACAGGGATTCGCAATTTTTTTATCGTCTCCGGGTCATACTGATGCGTCACTCTGACGAGAGACTGACGAGAAGACAGCCCAGGCATCCGAAGGTCAAGCCATTGCGCACGGTCCGCCAAACCTTTTTTCCGGCCCTTTTCCTGGCCTTCGCGGCTTTTCCGCTGGCCTGGGCCACCCCGGCGCGGGCCGCGTACGAGCCGCGCTATGGCGCCATCGTCGTCGAAGCCGACACCGGCAAGGTGTTGAGCGAGGAAAACGCCGACCGGCGATCGTTCCCCGCCTCGCTGACCAAGGTGATGACCCTGTATCTTTTGTTCGACGCGCTCGACAAGGGCCGCGTCACCCTGGATACCGAAATGCCGGTCTCGGCCCATGCGGCGCGCCAAGCGCCGTCGAAGCTGGGCATGCGCCCGGGCGATCACCTGTCGGTGCGCGAAGCCATTCTGGCCCTGGTCACCAAGTCGGCCAACGACGCCGCCGTGACGGTCGCCGAGGCGCTGGGCGGATCGGAAGCCTATTTCGCGATGACCATGACCCGCAGGGCCAAGACGCTGGGCATGACCCAGACCACCTATCGCAACGCCTCGGGCCTGCCCAATCCGGGCCAGATATCGACGCCCCGCGACCAAGCCATCCTGGCCCGGGCGATGATCCATCATCATGCCAAATACTATCCCTATTTCGCGACCCGCGAGTTTGATTGGCGTGGCCAAACCATCGCCAGCCACAACCGCCTGATGCTGAACTATCCCGGCGCCGACGGCATGAAGACCGGCTTCATCAACGCCTCGGGCTTCAATCTGATCGCCTCGGCGGTGCACGAGGGCAAACGCCTGGTGGGCGTGGTGTTCGGCGGCGAAACCGCCAGCCGGCGCGACCGCAAGATGGCCTCCCTGCTGGACGACGGCTTTGCCCGCGTCGGCGTGGCGGGCAGCACCGTCGCCTTCAACGACGCTCCGGAACCCCGGCCGGGCTCGGCCAGCTTCCGCGCCCCCGACCCGGAAGAGGGAATGGGCGACACGGATTCCGCGAGCGGCTGGACCGCCGCCGGGTCCACCGTTCCGGCAAGCTGGACCATTCAAGTCGGCGCCTTCGGCGACTATCGCTTGGCGCAAGTGGCGGCCCACAAGGCGGCCCGCAGCCTGGGCGGCCTGCCCGTGGGTGCGGCGATCGACATCGACCCGGCCCAGACCGGCGGCCGCACGGTGCACCGCGCCCGCTTGACCGGCTTCACCGAGGACCAAGCCCGTTCGGCCTGCCACCGGCTGTCGAAATCGGGGCAATCTTGCCACGTGGTGCAGCCGTCGGCTTGAATGTTTAACCTGCTGTCCGATCTCCCCGCCCGATCGGACAAGGAAGTCGTCGATGAACTGCTGTCGGCGCCGCATCTTCGTATCGAACGCATCGTCTCGGCCGGACAGGCCAGCCCGCCGGGCTTTTGGTATGATCAACCATGGGCTGAATGGGTGCTGGTACTGTCGGGCGCGGCCACCCTGGTTATCGAGGGCGAATTCGCCCCCCGCGCGATGATCGCGGGCGACAGCCTGTTGATTCCGGCGCACCAACGGCACCGGGTGGATTGGACCGATCCCGCGCGGGCGACGGTCTGGCTGGCGGTTCATTTCGATCCACCCTCGGATAAAACGAACCTTTAGCTTGCCTTTCCCAGACCTTCGGGCCGATAAGGGGGCGACACCTGACGGCTTGACCTATTCAAAGCCGACCCTGCTTCACACGACAACACGAGGGACCTCCCGGCGACGATGGCGAAGTTCGGTCGAAAACAGACTCCCATGCAGCTTGGCGAACGCTTTACCAAGGCGGGTAACCAGCATGGCAAGCTTTGGGAAATTTCGCGGCTCTGGACCACGCTGGACGGCGTGCCGCACGCCCGGTTGAAAAGCCTGGATAAGCAGTCGGACACCATGGCGATCTCGGTGG
>CAIULK010000043.1 GCA_903899885.1 uncultured Rhodospirillaceae bacterium | reverse complement strand
GGTCAGAATGCCGGCGGCGTCGGCGTGGCGCCGTCCGATGTCTTCGCGGTCGGGGTTTCGCTCGGCCAGAAGGTGATGGCGAGCATGTCGAACTGGAGTCCGGCCAGCTCCGCGGCGCTGATGCTGGCCGCGATCGTGATCGAGGTCTGTTTCGCCCTGATTGCCGCGTGGATGGTGGTGACGCTGGTGCAGAGCTACATCGTCATTGCCGCCGGGGTCATCAACATGGCCTTCGGCGGCTCGCGCTGGACCAAGGATATTGCCGTCGCGACGGTGCGCTATACCGTGTCGGTGGGCGCCAAGCTGATGATTCTCGAGCTGCTGGTCAGCATCGGTCAGAACATCATCACCTCATGGGTGGCGCAGTTCACCGACCTGACCAGTGCCTCGCTGCTGATCCTGATCGGATGCTCGATCGTCATGGTGGCGGTGGTAAAAATCCTCCCGGATGAGTTCCAGCGGGTGGTGGGCGGCGCCAGCCTGTCCAGCGGTTCGGCCCTGGTCGGTGCCGCCGCGGCGGTCGGCGGCGGGGTGGCCAGTGCCGCCGCCGGCATGGCCGGTGCCGGGGCGGTGGTCGGGCAGTCCTTCCGATTGGCCTCCGCGCAGATCGGCGCCGCTGATGCCAAGGCCGCCGAAGCCAACGGCGGCCAGGCCCCAGAGCGGTCGCGCATCGCCCGGGCGGCGGCCCTCACCGGCGGCACCGCCAAGAATTTGGTCATGGCGCCGATCCGCGACGTGGGGCGCCGCCTCACCGGCGATATCGGCTCTCAGCATGGCTCCGCGCCCTGGCGCATGGCCGCCGACCTGGCGTCCCAGCGGCGCCTGCTCTCCGACGACCAGAACAAACCCGCGCCGCCGCCGTTCGGCGGTGGTGGGAACAGCCTCAGTTAATTGGAGCCCCCATGAAGCGGCTAGCCACGGCACCGACCCTTGATCCCGACAGCCCGCACTCGGCCGTCTACCTCGCCGGGCGCCGGGAATGGAATGAGCGCTATGGCTCGTACATCGCCCAGCGCGACGCCTGGCGGTTGCTGGCGATGGCCTCGCTCGGGGTCGCCGCGCTGGCGGTCGGCGGTGTGGTCTGGCTCTCGTCACAGAGCCGGGTGGTGCCCTACGTGGTCGAGGTCAACCATCTCGGGGATGCGCTGGCGGTCCGGCGCGCGACCGTCGCGACGCCCGTCGATCCCGGTGTGATCCGGGCGCAACTGGCCCGCTTCATCAGCGATGTGCGCTCGGTCTCCATCGATGTCCAGGCCGAGCGCGGGATGATCAATGAAGCCTACGCGATGGTCGACAGAAACGCCCCCGCCCACCGCTTCCTCAATGACTACTTCGCAGAGAAGGACCCTTTCAAGCGCGCCGCCAATGAGACGGTCGCGGCCCATGCCGAGTCCGTGCTGCCGCTGCCCGGCGGCAGCACCTGGCGCGTCGAATGGCGCGAGGACACCACCAGCCGGGACGGCCGGCCGCTGTCCACCAAGTATTGGGAAGCCACCATCACGGTGAGCTTCAATCCACCGACCACCGAGGCGCAAATCCTGGTCAACCCGACCGGCCTGTTTGTCGAGTCGACCCCGTGGGGCGAGCGGCAGATGGCGCACCCGTGAACAACCGGAGCAACGGCATGAACAAGGCGATCGGGGCTGCCTTGCTGGCGACCCTGCCCTCACTGGCAGAGGCCCAAGTCCAGGTGCCCGCCATCGAGGCAACCGCGGCGGCACCGGCCGCCATTGCTGACGCCGGTCCCACCGATCATCCGGCGGGTGCCCGGGCGGCGCCGGCGGCGGCCAACCCGGTTCCCACGACCCTGCCGCCGCCGATCTCGTCGGTGTCGCCGTCCGCGGTGGCACTGAACGCCAAGGAGCGGCGCGCCGTGGCGCTGGCAGGCCGCTGGAAGGATCGCAACGAGCTGCCGCAGCCCGGTGAAGACGGCACGGTGCGCTTCCTGTTCGGCGCGACCCTGCCCACGGTGGTCTGCGCACCCTTGCAGGTCTGCAATCTGGCGCTCCAGCCGGGTGAGGTGGTCAACAATGTCAATCTTGGCGATAGCGTTCGCTGGAAGGTTTCGCCGTCGCTCTCGGGCGAAGGCGGGACCCAAACCACCCATCTGATCATCAAGCCCACCGACGCCGGTCTGGTGTCGTCGCTCGATATCG
>CAIULK010000042.1 GCA_903899885.1 uncultured Rhodospirillaceae bacterium | reverse complement strand
GCGGCATGTCCGGTCAGCAGGGCATGTCCGGCATGGGCGGCATGAGCGGCATGTCCGGTCAGCAGGGCATGTCCGGCATGGGCGGCATGAGCGGCATGTCCGGTCAGCAGGGCATGTCCGGCATGGGTGGCATGAGCGGCATGTCCGGCATGTCTGGCCAAAAGGGCCAGCAGGGCATGAGCGGCATGTCCGGTATGAGCGGCATGGGCGGTATGTCCGGCATGTCCGGCATGGCCGGCCAGAAGAAGTAAGCCTTTCCGGCTTACGGGACGGGGATGCGGCGTGGTTTCATGCCGCATCCTAGCCCGCAAAAAATCCGACAGCACGAAGCGGCGCATCCGAGGTGGAGATGATGAGGACGCGGGTATTCCTGGCCCTGGCAATCACGGGCATGCTCTGTTGCGCGGCCACGGCCGCGCGGGCGGGCGACTATTCACGCGACGTCTGGTCACCGCTGCATTTGGCGCCGAATACCGGCAAGGCCACCGATGCCCAGTGCCTCGCCTGCCACCGCGAAATCCTTGAGGCCAAGCCGAAGGCAAAAAGCCAATCGGGGATCGATACCGCGTCGGTATCGCCGTGGTACCAGTCGCTTGGCACCTATGTCGGCGGTCAGGAAACCTTCCACCGCCGCCACTTGGCCACCACTTACGCCCGCCAAGTGATGAACCTCAAATGCTCGACCTGCCACTTGGGTCATGATCCGCGCGACAATCGTTCGGTGCCGCAGATTCCCGCCGACGGCGAAACGCCGCTGGCGACGATGCGCAAGAACGTCAACCCCGAGAAAACCTGCCTGATGTGCCACGGCAAGTTCCCGTTCGAGAATATGGGGCTGCCCGGCGAATGGTCGGAAATCCGCGCCGACATGGAAAGTGCCGACGCCCCCAACGGCTGCCTGACCTGCCACGGCGATCAGATCCGCACGGTGCGCCACCAAGTGAACTACCTCAACGCCGCCAACATCGAGGATTTGGCCAAGTCCAGCTCGGATGTCTGCTATGGCTGCCACGGCGGCCGGGCTTGGTACCGCATCTCGTTCCCCTATCCGCGCCATGTTTGGCCGGGCATGCCGGACGAGACCCCGGATTGGGCGAAGGACCGGCCGGCCGAGTCCGATCCCCGGTTCCTGGAAGGCCTCACGACGACCAGCGCCAAGAAGTAAGAAGCCCGAAGGAAACAACCATGACCAACCAAGATCGGCGTACCCTGCTGTCCTCGGCTCTGAACCTGTCGCGGCGCGGATTCCTGAAGGCCGGCGCGGCGACCGCGACGGCGGCGGCCACCGGTTTGGTGCCGCTCAAGCCCGCCCACGGTTTCGCTTACGAGCCGTATTTCACCGACGACCAGCTCACCACCGTGGTGACCTCGTGCGATCACAATTGCGGCTCGCGCCACATGCTGGTGGCGCACAAGAAGGGCGATGTCATCGTCCGGCTGTCCACCGACGACGGTCGTGCGCAGGGCGACCCCTTTGGCACCGACACCTTTGAAAAACCGCAGTTGCGGGCCTGCTTGCGCGGCCGCTCCTATCGCTCGCGCATCTACAGCGCCGAACGTCTGCTTTACCCGATGATCCGGGTGGGCGCGCGCGGCGAGGGCAAGTTCAAGCGCGCCTCGTGGGATCTGACGCTGGACATGCTGGCCGAGAAGATGGTCCGGCTGAAGGAAAAATACGGCCCCACCGCGATCTGCGATCAGGCCTATGCCGGCACCTCCTATGGCGTTCTGCACAAGTCGGATCAGATCGAAGGGCTGCTGGCCCGTTTCCTGGGGCAGTTCGGCTGCCGCACCTCGTCATGGTCGGTGCCCAGCTATCAGGCGACCACCTTCAGCTCGCGGATGACCTTCGGCACCATCGTCGACGGCAACGAGGACGATGCCTTCGCCTATTCCCAGCTGATCATCATGTGGGGGTGGAACCCGGCCTATACCTTCCACGGCGGCAACACCTTCTATTACATGCGCATGGCCAAGCAGAAGGGCTGCAAGTTCGTGCTGGTCGATCCGCAATACACCGACGCGGCGGCCGCCTACGACGCGCAGTGGATCCCGATCCGCCCGAACACCGACGCGGCGATGCTGGCGGCGATGGCGCATTACATCTTCGCCAACAACCTGCAAGACCAGGACTTCATCAACAAGTTCTGTCAGGGCGTCGATGCGGGCACCATGCCCGATTGGGCCAAGGGGCACGAGAATTTCAAGGACTATATCCTGGGCGTCAGCGACGGCCAGCCCAAGACCCCGGAATGGGCGGAAACCATCACCGGCGTTCCGGCGGCGACCATCAAGGCGCTGGCCCACCAGTACGCGACCACCAAACCGGCGGCCTTGAAGGCTTCGTGGGGACCGGGCCGCAACGCCTATGGCGAGCAGTACAACCGCATGGCGGCCGCCGTGCAGGCGATCACCGGCAATATCGGCAAACTGGGCGGCTGCGCCGAGGGCGTGGGCAAGGGCTGGCACGCCGAAGGGGTGGCCTATCCCTACGACCAGGACTCCAATCTGTGGTGGGCCTCGATCAAGTCGGACCGCTGGGCGCATTGCGTGCTGAACTATCCCAATCTGAAGCGGGAGGAAATCGGCTGCTGGCCGCGCGCGGACGATTTGGACGGCAAGATCCCCAACATCCGCGGCATCTGGTGGCAGGGCTCGAACTGGTTCAACCAGCTGACCAACATCCGGAAAGAGATGGAGGCGGTCAAGAAGCTGGAACTTGTGGTTTGCAACGACTCGACGATTACCCCGTCCGGCCTGTTCGCCGACTTCCTGCTTCCCGTCGCCACCCATTTCGAGCGGCACGACGTGGCGCTGCCTTGGTATAAGGGGCATTACTACATCCACCGCCCGAAGGTCATCGAGCCCTTGGGCGAATCGAAGACCGATTTCCAGATCTTCACCGAGCTGGCCTACCGCCTGGGCTATGGCAAACGCTATAACCCGAAGTCGGAACGCGATTACTTCCACCACAACGACGGCACCGACGAGCAGTATCTGTCGGAATGGTGGGAAGGCAAGGTGATGGAGCATCAGGGCGTGACCATGCCCTGGGAGGAATTCAAGCAGAAGGGTGTTTACAAGTTCCTGTTCGATCGTCCGCTGGTCGGCTTCCAAGATCAGATCGAAAAGGGCGTCCCCTTCGAAACGCCCTCCGGCAAGATCGAGATTTTCTCGACGACGCTGGCCAACATCACCGACTTCACCAAAACCCAGTACGGCTATCACATCCCGGCGATCCCGAAATGGATCGAGCCCTGGGAATCGCTGAACAGCCCCAAAACCGCCGAGCATCCGTTCCACATGATCAGGCCGCATCCGCGCTGGCGGACGCACTCGATCTTCAACAACATCCCGTGGCTGCGCGAAACCTATCAGCAAGAGGTGACCATCAACGCCTCGGACGCCGCCAAGCTGGGCATCCAAACCGGCGATATCGTCGAGGTGTACAACGACCGCGGCGCAATCGTGCTGCCCGTTTACGTCACCGAACGCTGCTTGCCCAATGTCGTGGTGGTGCACGAGGGGGCTTGGATGGATGTCGATAAGGACGGCATCGACCGGGCTGGCAATCCCGACTTCCTGACGCTGGACAATCCCAGTCCGGCCGGGGCTTTCGCGTACAACACCGTGTTGTGCAACGTCCGCAAGACCAATCTGGAACACCGGCCGGGCTGGGACATCTTGGCCACCGCCCGGTCGTCCAAGTGGCGCCGCTAGAAGGAAGACGCAACGATGGCTCAGAACCGCGACACGATGGCGCTGCGCAAGGCGATTGCCGACAAGACCAAGGAACACCGGACCTATACCCCGGTGGTGCCCAAGGAACAGTTCGGTTTCGTTCACAATAACCGCGACTGCATTGGCTGCCGCGCCTGCGAAATCGCCTGCAAGGACAAAAACGGCCTGCCGCCGGGACCGCGTTTCCGCCGCGTGATGTATATGGAGGGCGGAACCTTCCCCGACGTGTTCGCCTATAAGGTCAACATGTCGTGCAATCACTGCGCCGAACCGGCCTGCGTGCCGACCTGCCCGACCGGCGCCTTGTGGAAACGCGAGGACAACGGCGTCGTCGATATCGACTCGACCATGTGCATCGGCTGCCGCCGCTGCCAAGCCGCCTGCCCGTTCGGCGCGCCGCAATGGGACCCGGAAGCTCAGATCATCAAGAAATGCAACATGTGCATCGACGAGCTGCAATCGGGCCGCAAGCCCTATTGCGTGATGGCCTGCATGATGCGCGTGCTTGATCAAGGTCCGATCGGGGGGTTCCGCGACGGCACCGCCGACACCAAGGCGATCGGCCCCGGTGAAACCACGGTGCGCCGCATTCGCGGCATGGCCGACCCGGAACTGACCAACCCGTCGATCGTCTTCGTCGCCCATCCGAAGGGGAAATACGAGTGACACCCATCGCCGACGAGGATCTGGAAGCCGCTTTCCGCCGGGGCGCCGCCGACGACCTCGAGGTACTGGCCGCCCTGCACGACCGTGAGCTCGACGCCGAGCGGCTGGCGGCCTTGGCCGAGATCCAGTTTCCGGCGCAGTTGAACATGGCCTTGACCGGCGAGCGCGCCCAGCGGATCGTGCCGGTGATGACGGCGGTGACCTCGGCGCTGTGGGCCGCCACCCTGGACGGTTCGGAAAGTTTCGATCAGTTGGCGGCGGCTTATGCCGACATTTACCTGACCAACGCGCTGGGCACCCATCCGACCGAATCGCCGTGGATCGACAAGGACGGCCTAATCCGCCAGCAACCGGCCATCGCCTGCCGCGACTGGTACGGCAAACACAACTTGAGGGTGCATGACGCGAATATCCGCTCCGAGGATCACATCGTCCACCAGTTGGAGTTCCTGGTGCATCTGCTGCGGCTGGAAGGCGGCGACGGTCTGGCCGAAGCCGAGCGGTTCCTGCGCGAGCATCCCTTGCGCTGGTTCGGCCAATTCGCCCAGCGCATCGAACAGCGGCGCGGCCCCTATTTCTATGCCGGTCTGGCCGAGCTGACCGATCTTTATCTGACCGAGCTGGCCCGCGTGCTGGCCGCCTTGGTTCCCGAAACCGACAGGGAGGGGTGTGGTCCCCCCCCGGCGTCGGCCTGCGAGGACGGACTTGGCAAATGCTGCCCGAGGGCCTAGCTTCCCTCGCATGAGGGATCACATCGTCGTCAGTCTGGGGCGCAAATTCGCCGTCGCGTTGACGGTCGGCTTGCTGTCGGCGTCGCTCATCTTCCTGGTGCTGTTCGTCGGCCTGTACAAGGTCCGAATCGAGGAGGAGCGCGGCGCCGCCTCGGACCAAATCAATCTGTTGTTCCAGGCCGCGCTCGAGAACGCCATGCTCAAGCGCGATCTGGTCGGCCTGAACAATATCATCCAGCGTTTGGGGCAGCAGACCGGCGTGCGCCGGGTGATGATCGTCAACCCGATGGGCGAGGTGCGCTTTTCCTCGTCGCCCGATCTGATCGGCACGGTGTTCGACGCCAAAACCTCGCCGGGTTGCGCGCCCTGCCACGCCCAGGCGGCCACCGCCCGCAACGCCTTCCTGACCGACGAGGACGGCCACGACATCCTGCGCAGCGTCAACCCCGTCCATAACAAGGAACCCTGCCAGCAGTGCCACGGCCCGATGGGCGGCCACCCGATCAACGGTATCTTGTTTGTCGATTGGGACGCGGCCCAGATCCGCGCCAGTGCCCGGACCACCGCCCTGGCCTTGATCGGATCGGGGGCGGCGGTGGTGATCGCCACGGTCTTCGGGGTGTGGTGGCTGCTGAACCGGATGGTCCTGCGCCGCCTGGAGGACCTGACCGCGGTCGCCGCCCAAATCGGCGAAGGCGATTTCGACGTCGCGGCCCGGATCGACGGCAAGGACGAGATCGCCCGGCTAGCACTGACCTTCAACCGGATGCTGGCGACCTTGCGCGAACGCATCCGCGACGTCCGCGACCGCGAGGCCTTCCTGCAATCCCTGATCGACGCCATCCCCGATGGCGTCCGGGTGATCGACGAGCATTACGGCATCGTCAAGACCAACCGCGCCTATCGCCGGCAGTTGGATTTGCCGCCCGGCACCAATCTGGCCGGGGTGCCGTGCCACGTTTCCAGCCACGGCTTGCCCGAGCCCTGCCCGGCCACCCTGGTCACCTGCCCCTTCGACGTGGTGATCCGCGAGCAAAAACCGGTCAAATCGGTGCACGCGCACCGCCGCGCCGATGGCGGAGCGGTCGAGGTCGAGGTGCACGCCGCCCCGATGGTGGTGGAACAAGAAGGCATGCGCCGCGCCTTCATCGTCGAATGCATCCGCGATCTGGCCGAGGACGTCCGCTTCAGCCACGAACAAAAACTAGCGGCCGTCGGGCAATTGGCGGCGGGCGTCGCCCACGAAATCCGCAACCCGCTGGCCTCGATCCGCTTGGCGCTGCAAGGGATCTTGCGCGAGGCGGAAACCACGCCCAACAGCTCGGGCACCGCGATCACCTATCTGCGGCTGGTCGATGGCCAAGTCGATAAATGCATCGACATCACCAACCGGCTGCTGAAACTGTCGGCCAATCGCGGCGATCAGCGCCAGTTGGTCGAGGTCAACACCGCGATCGTCGAAACCCTGTCGCTGCTGTCCTATCACGCCGAGCAACTCGACATCACGGTCGAAACCGATCTCGACCCCTCAGCCCCGCGCATCCTGGGATCCGAGGGGGATTTGCGGATGCTGATGGTCAATCTGGCGCAAAACGCCTTCCACGCGATGGCCGAGGGCGGGCGGCTGCTGA
Organism: uncultured Rhodospirillaceae bacterium; assembly: GCA_903899885.1. Lineage (GTDB taxonomy): Bacteria > Pseudomonadota > Alphaproteobacteria > Rhodospirillales > Magnetospirillaceae > CAIULK01. Next base: position 11,199 of record CAIULK010000042.1, on the reverse strand, counting down.
TTTCAACGCGGCCCGGCGAGGGCAAGGTGATCATCACCATCACGGATAACGGCGTCGGCATTCCGTCCGACATGCAAAAGCGCATCTTCGAGCCGTTCTTCAGCCACCGGGCGGACGGCGAAAGCGGCACCGGCCTGGGGCTGGCGATCTGCAAAAGCATCGTCGAAACCCTGGGGGGCATCATCGCGGTCGAAAGCGTCGAGGGCAAAGGTGCTTGCTTTACCGTCACCCTGCCGTCGGCCTTGGCGACGATCAGCGGCACCGGGCTCGGATCATGAAGCGCCGCCGCATCCTGGTCGTCGAGGACGACGCCATCTTGAACACGCTGCTCTGCGGCCAGCTCGACCGCATCGGCTATGACACCCGATCCGCCAAACGCTGGTCCGAGGCCGAGGCGGCGCTGGCCGAGGAGCCGGTCAGTCTGGTGCTGCTCGACGTCAACCTTCCCGACGCCGACGGGCTGGAGATCCTGCCCCAGATGTCGGCGCAACAGCCGGTGATCGTGCTGACCGCCTATGGCTCGGTGCAGAACGCCGTGCGCGCCATGAAGAACGGCGCCGCCGAATATCTCGTCAAACCGATTAATATCGAGGAGTTGGAGGTCGCGGTCGAACGGGTGCTGGAAATGGCAACCCTGAAGCGCGAGCACAGCTTCATCAAAAGTCGGCTCGACGCGCAGCACTCGCCGTCGATGGTCGGCTCATCACAGGCGATCGAGCAGGTCCGCCGCCTGATCGCGGCGGTGGCGCCGTCGGACATGACGGTGTTGGTTCAGGGCGAAAGCGGGGCCGGCAAGGAGCTGGTCGCCTCGGCGCTGCATCAACAGTCGAACCGGACCAAGCATAATTACGTCGCGGTCGATTGCTGCACGCTGCAAAAGCACCTGTTCGAATCGGAATTGTTCGGCCACGAAAAGGGCGCCTTTACCGGCGCCGACCGGCAAAAGAAAGGCCTGATCGAAGGCGCCGAGGACGGCACGATGTTCCTCGACGAAATCGGCGAGATCGAGCCCGCGATTCAGGCCAAACTGCTGCGCGTTCTGGAAACCGCCCGCTATCGCCGTTTGGGCGGAACCCGCGATCTGGCGGCCAATGTCCGCATCGTCGCCGCCACCAACCGCGATCTGGGCGCGATGGCCAAGGAAGGAACGTTCCGCGCCGATCTGTTTTATCGCCTCAACGCCTTCGTCATTCATGTGCCGCCCTTGCGTGAGCGCAAGGAGGACATCCCCGACCTGCTGAACCACTTCCTGCGCAACAACGACTTCTCGCGCCGGTTCGACAAAACCATCCACCCGGACGCGATCGCCGCGCTGACCGCCTATGACTGGCCGGGCAATATCCGCGAACTGCGCAACATGGTCGAACGCGCCATCATCTTGTCGGGCGACGCCCCGGTGATCGGCCCGGAAATGTTCGCGCTGCGCCCCGCCCCATCGGCGATCACCGCCGAGCCGCTGGATGTCGGCGACCTGCTCGACGACGAGCCGACGCTCGACGAAATCAAGAAACGCTATCTGACGCGCCTGCTGCAAAAATATTCCGGGCACCGCCTGAAGGTAGCCCAAGCGCTGGGCATCAGCGAGCGCAACACCTATCGCCTGATCGCCCGCTTTGGATTGGAGTCCTGAGGTTGACATCGGCGCACCCGCCGTGCCACACGAAGGGACCATTTTCTCCCAAGGGGCTTCCCGCCGTGCCATTTCGCCGCCTCGTCGTGATCATCGCGTTGTGCGCCGCCGGGTGCGCCCCGGCCCGCGTGCCATGGGGCAATCCCGATATCCCCAAGGATCAATGGTCGCGCGATTGGAAGGCGTGCAAGCGCACGGCCGAGGCCGATGTGGTCGGCTACGGCGACGACACCGACATCAGCGCGTCCTCGTCCAGCCCGTTTCGCGATTACGACCGGAACAACCAGCGCCAGCGCATCAATTCCGAGGTGGCGGCCTGCATGACCGACTTGGGCTATCGCCCGCTCGGCAAGGGAGAGTAAGGATGGCCCGCCCTATCGCGACTTTATTCCTAGCTGCCTTGACTCTGCTCGGCGCATCGGCCGCGTGGGCCGAGGATTTTCCCCAGTCGCCCAAAATCAAACCGCCCGAACCGCTGCCCGAGGCAACCTGCAACACCGCTCAACCCAATTCCGGCGACTGGCTGGCGGGATCGTGGGTGGCCCCCTTGACCCAGTTCGAGTTCAGCCGCGCGACCCAAGGCTTCGTTTTCACGATGGACCGCAAGGCGGGCCCCGGCGAATTCGGCATGCAGGAGGGCGGCGTCATCACCGGACGGGTGGCCGCCGTGTCGGCCTGCACGATGCGCCTGGAAGCCGGCGACAACGGCGAATTCGCCTTCGACGGCGTACTGACCGAGGACGGCAAAATCTACGGCTACGCCCTGAACAAGGCGGGCGACAGCGTTCGCTTCACACTGCGCCGCAGACGGTAGGGCGGGCCCGAAACCGGTCCACCGCGTTAGCCGGAGGAAACCCCTCCAGATTTTACTAAAATCACGCGGTTGGGCGTTGATGGAAACCGTTGCCGGGATGCTCCGGCCAGGGTTCGGCCTCGACCCGGCTGACCTGGGCCGAGGGCGGGCCTTGGTGGCAGGCGGTGGTCATCGCGCCGACGGCGCCCGGGGCACCATGGAAAACCGCTTCCACCCGGCCGTCCGACAGATTGCGGACCCAGCCGTTCAGGCCCAGGCGCGACGCCTCGGCCATCGTCCAGCCGCGATACCACACGCCTTGGACCCGGCCGGAAATCAGCACGCGCACGCAGGTTTGGCCGTCGCTCACGCGAATTCCAGGATGATCTGATCGACGGCCAGGGAATCGCCGGGCTTGGCGTGCACCTTCACCACCCGTCCGCCACGTTCGGCCTTCAGCACGTTTTCCATCTTCATCGCCTCGACCACCGCCAGCGTCTCGCCCGCCTCGACCTCGCGGTCCGTATCGACCGCCAGCGATACCAGCAACCCCGGCATCGGCGAAAGCAGGAATTTCGAGCGGTCGGGCGGCGCCTTTTTCAGCATGTGGCGTTGCAGCTCGGCACCGCGCGGCGACAGCACCAGCGCCTTGATCTGGGAGCCATTATGGGTCAGCCGCCAGCCGCTTCCGGCCCGGTCGACCTGAACCGCGATCAAACGGCCGTCGAGAACGGCGCGCAGCAGCGGATCGTTGATCCGCCAATCGCTTTCGATGCGGACCACGCGGTCACCCATGGTCACGCCATAGCCGCCGCCCAGCGGCCGGATGGTCACCGGATGGTGATCATCCCCGATCACCACCACCCAATCCTCGCGCACCACCGGATCGTGGCCGGGGAATTGACCGGAAATCGTCGCCTCGCGCTCCGCCGTCTTGCGGGCGACGACGGCGGCCACCGCGATCAGAGCCGGGCGGTCGGCCTCCGGCACCGTGGCCGGGCAAAAGCCGTCGGGATATTCCTGGGCGATGAAGGCGGTCGACAGCACGCCGCCGGCGAAACGCTCGCGGCCCAGCACCGAGGTCAGAAAGCCGATATTGTGCGACACGCCGTGGATGACATACTGGTCCAAGGCGGCCTTCAGATGCGCGGTCGCCGCCTCGCGGGTTTCGCCCCAGGCGATCAGCTTGGCGATCATCGGATCGTAATAGACGCTGATGGCCCCGCCTTCCTCGACACCGGTGTCTACCCGGACGTGACGGCCGACCGGCGGCGGCCGGTAGCGGGTCAACCGCCCGGTCGAGGGCAGGAAATTGCGGACCGGGTCCTCGGCGCAGACCCGCGCCTCGATCGCCCAGCCGTTCAGGGTCACCTCGTCTTGGGTGAAGCCGAGTTTTTCGCCGTCCGCGATGCGGATCATCCATTCGACCAGATCCAGCCCGGTGACCATCTCGGTGACCGGATGCTCGACCTGAAGCCGTGTGTTCATTTCCAGGAAATAGAATTGGCCGGTGGTGCCATCGACGATGAATTCGACGGTGCCCGCCGAGTGGTAGCCAACCGCGCGGGCCAGCGCGCACGCCTGCTCGCCCATCGCCTTGCGGGTTTCGGGGGTCAGGAACGGCGACGGCGCTTCCTCGATCACCTTCTGGTGGCGGCGTTGGATCGAGCATTCACGCTCGCCCAAATACAAGACCGTGCCGTGCTTGTCGGCCAGGATTTGAATCTCGATATGGCGCGGGCTGAGGATGAATTTCTCGACGAACACCCGGTCGTCGGCGAAGGACGAGCGCGCCTCGTTGCGGGCCGAGACATAACCCTCGCGCGCTTCGGCGTCGTCGTGCGCCAAGCGCATCCCCTTGCCGCCGCCGCCGGCCGAGGCCTTGATCATCACCGGATAGCCGATCTCGCGGGCAACCCGCACCGCCTCGTCCGCGTCCTCGATCACGCCGAGATGGCCGGGCACGGTCGAGACGTTGGCGGCCTTGGCCAGCTTCTTCGATTCGATCTTGTCGCCCATCGCGAAGATGGCGTGCGCATCCGGACCGATGAAGGCGATTCCCGCTTCGGCCAGCGCTTCTTGGAATTCGCGCTTTTCCGACAGGAAGCCATATCCCGGATGAACAGCCTGGGCGCCGGTCTGGCGGCAGGCCTCGACGATCCTGTCGGCCAGCAGATAGGATTGGTTCGAGGGCGCGGGGCCGATATGCACCGCCTCGTCCGCCATCTTCACATGCGGGGCCAAGCGGTCGGCGTCGGAATAGACCGCGACGGTTTGGATGCTCATCCGGCGGCAGGTCTTCATCACCCGGCAGGCGATCTCGCCCCGGTTGGCGATCAGGATCTTCGAGAACATGACCGGACCCTCCTTAACATTAGCCCTCGCCGGGCGCGCGCCTTTGCGCGCTTGGCCGCGGCCTCAATGGCCGCCGACACCGCAAGCGGTGTCACAGCGGAATGTTTCCGTGCTTGCGCCACGGATTGTCCAATTTCTTATCCTTCAACATCGCCAGCGAGCGGCAGACCCGGCGCCGGGTGTCCTCGGGCGCGATGACGTCGTCGATGAAGCCGCGATGAGCGGCGACAAAGGGATTGGCGAATTTCTCGCGGTATTCCTCGGTGCGCGCGGCGATCTTCTCGGGGTGACTGCGGTCCTGGCGGAAGATGATTTCAACCGCGCCCTTCGGCCCCATCACCGCGATCTCGGCCGAGGGCCACGCGAAATTGACGTCGCCGCGCAGGTGCTTCGAGCTCATCACGTCGTAGGCGCCGCCGTAAGCCTTGCGGGTGATCACCGTGACCTTGGGCACCGTCGCCTCGGCATAGGCGTACAGCAGTTTGGCGCCGTGCTTGATGATGCCGCCCCATTCCTGGCTGGTGCCGGGCAGGAAGCCGGGGACATCGACGAAGGTGACGATCGGAATGTTGAAGGCGTCGCAGAAGCGCACGAAGCGCGCCGCCTTGATCGAGGACGCGATGTCCAAACACCCGGCCAGCACCATCGGCTGATTGGCGACCAGGCCGACCGTGCGCCCCTCCATCCGGCCGAAACCGACCACGATATTGGCCGCGAAGTTCGGCTGAATCTCGAAGAAATCCCCGTCATCGACCACGCCTAGGATCAGTTCCTTCATGTCGTAGGGGGTGTTCGGATTGTCGGGAATCAGGGTGGCCAGCGCATTCAGGCAGCGGTCCGGGCTGTCGCCGCTGGGGCGATAGGGCACCGCCTCGCGGTTCGAGGCGGGCAGGAAATCGATGAAGCGCCGGGCTTGGGCCAGGGCCTCGATATCGTTTTCGAAGGCGCGGTCGGCCACGCCGGACCGGCCGGTATGCGCCGAGGCGCCGCCCAGTTCCTCGGCCGACACGGTTTCATGGGTCACCGTTTTGACCACCTCGGGCCCGGTGACGAACATGTAGGACGAATCCTCGACCATGAAAATAAAGTCGGTCATCGCCGGGGAGTAAACCGCGCCCCCCGCGCAAGGCCCCATGATCAAGCTGATTTGCGGCACCACGCCCGAGGCCATCACGTTGCGCTGAAACACCTAGGCATAACCGGCCAGCGAGTCCACCCCTTCTTGAATGCGCGCGCCACCCGAATCGTTCAAACCGATCACCGGGGCGCCCACCTGCACCGCCTTGTCCATGATCTTGCAGATCTTGGCGGCATGGGTTTCCGACAGCGAGCCGCCGAACACCGTGAAATCCTGGCTATAGACGAAGACCAGCCGGCCGTTGACGGTGCCGTAGCCGGTCACCACCCCGTCGCCGGGGACGTGGTTCTTGTCCATGCCGAAATCGGTGCAGCGGTGCTCGACGAAGGTATCCCACTCCTCGAACGAACCGGGGTCGAGCAGCAGATCGATCCGTTCGCGCGCGGTCAGCTTTCCCTTGGCGTGCTGGGCGTCGATCCGATCTTGGCCGCCCCCCAGATTGGCGATCTCGCGCTTGATCCTTAGGCGATTTTGAATTTCGGTCATGGTGTCCCCACCCTTACGGCTGGGGTTTGGATAACATCGTCTTTCCCCCCGCGCCACCCGAAAAAGGCCGTATTTTCCGATCGCCCTTTTAGGGGTATGGTTTCCTCAACGTTTGATCGTGGCGGTGGAGCGGCAGGGCTGATGACTCTCAATTCCAAGGTGACGGTTTTCTTCGTCGCCATCTCGTTTGGTTTGATCGCCATGCTGGTGGCGATCAGCCTGTTCGCCTTCCGCAGCTTCTCGATCGCCTCCTCGACCGAGCATATCCGCACGGCGGCCGAAATCGTCCGCGTTCACCTGACCGAGGCGATGATCGACGGGGTGATCGACAAACGCGAAAGCTTCCTCAAGCGGTTGATGGAGGTTCAGGGCCTGACCTCGGCCCGCGTCGTCCGCTCGCCCGACGTGCGCAAACAATTCGGCGACGGGATTTTGGGCGAGTCCGACACCGACGCCATCGAAACCCAGGTGGTGCGCGAGGGAAAGCCGCAATACCGGATCATCGAGACCGACGGCGACACGCTGATTCGCGGCACGATTCCGTTCATCGCCACCTCGCTGGGTTCGCCCAATTGCCTGCAATGCCACCAGGTGGCGGAGGGCACGGTGCTGGGCGCCGTGACCATGATGGTGTCGATCGGCTCGATCAAGCAACAGGCCCTGCTGACCGTGGCCGGGCTGGTCGGCACGGTCGCGGTGTTCGCGTTGCTGACCTTGGGGCTGATCCGGCGTTCGATCCGCCCGATCTCGGCCACCGCCCTTAATGTCGAAACGGCGGTGCAACAGGCACTGCGGGGCGACTTCAAGGGCAAGGTCGAGCAATTCACCAAGGATGAAATCGGCCAGATCGCGGGCGACATGAATCGCCTGCTGCGTTTCTTGGACGAGGGATTGTCCTGCATCACCGAAAGCGTGTCGCGTTTGACCGACCGGCCGCCTTTTCCCGGCGAAAACCAGCTCAACGCGACCATCGACATGGTCGATGGCCTGACCCGGGCCGCCCATTTCAAGCAGGCGATCGAGGAAGACGAAACCAAGGCGGAAATCTATCAGCGGCTGATCCGCGCGATGGAGCAGGAATACAATATCCGCGAATACTCGCTCTACGAGGTCGCCCCCAATCGCAGCCAGATGGCGCCGTTGTTCGTCGATGGCACTTTCTCGGGGGAATGCCGCTGGTGCGATCCGCAGATCCTGGGCCGCAGCGACGCCTGCCGCGCCAAGCGCACCGGCCATCGGGTGGACGGGGTGATCAATCCCGGCGTTTGCTATGCCTTCCAGCCGCCGCCGGAGAAATCGGATCGCCGCCACATCTGCCTGCCGATCCTGCAATCGGGGTCGGTGGGCTGCGTGCTGCAACTGCTGGCGACCCCAACCGAGGCCGACCGGCTGGCCAGCTTGATCCCCTTCGTCAACGTCTATCTGCGGGAAGCCTCGCCGGTTCTCGAAGCCAAGAATTTGATGGAAACCCTGCGCGAATCCAGCCTGCGCGATCCGATGACCGGGTTGAACAACCGCCGCTTCCTGGAAGAATATCTGGAAACCCTGCTGGCCAACGTGCAGCGCAACCGGTCGCAGCTGGCGATCCTGATGCTGGATCTCGACTATTTCAAGATGGTCAACGACACCTATGGCCACGATGCCGGCGACGCGGTGATCAAGGGACTGGCCAAGGTGCTGCGCCAATCGGTGCGGGCCTCGGATCTGGTGATCCGCTTCGGCGGCGAGGAATTCCTGATCGTCCTGCTCGACACCACCGCCGAGGCCGCCGAGCCGGTGGCCGAGAAAATCCGCGTCGCGGTCGAGGCGATGGAGGTTCACGTGGCCGGCCACGTGCTGCGCAAGACCATCTCGATCGGCATCTCCGGCTTCCCCGAAGCCAGCGATACCTTTTGGCAAGCGGTCAAATTCGCCGACGTCGCGCTGTACCGCGCCAAGGACGAGGGCCGCAACCGGGTGCTGCGGTTTGATCCCAAGATGTGGGGGGATAACGTTCAGTATTGAGCGAGGCGAGGTAGGGTTACCCCGGCGCGTCCCAGCCAAAGGGAAGGGGCGAGACTCGAAGCCATGCCTCGACTTCGGCTGCGATCTGGGCCGCCGACTCTGGTCGAGGTTGGCATTTCTCCGCCCAGTGCCGCCCCGGATGAAGCACGTCCCAACGCGACCGCATCCCCTGAAAACGGCCAATGCCGGGATTGTGATTGCCGAACCCATCGATAAGTTGATTCCACACCGGGCCGAACATGGCAATCAGCAAGGACTCGCCCAAGGGTATCCAGATGTCGTCAACCACAAGGTAGCGGCAATGGAAGTCTTCGATGGAAAGATTCTCGGCGGCCTCGATGCTATCGGCGTGTTCGGAAAGGCGCTTGCCGAGAGCCGGGTACTGAATGGAAAGCTCGACGCCGCCTTTCCGGCCTCCTGGCGGAATTGCCTTGCCAACGTAAATCGGGATGTCGAACCGACCATCCCTGTTGGCCTCCGCCAAGGGACGGTAAGCGGGAAAATCGCCCGTGTAGTAGATGGCGTAGATGCCGGCGCCAGGGAAGCGGTCCAGCCCCCGCCAGCGGATGAACCGTCCGCTCCAGCATGGCCTTGGCGACGCTGATTCCAAGATTTTTCTTGTCGAGAGGATTATAGGGCTGATCGCTCATGCTCGCCTCAATTGGCGAACGACCTTTTGCATGGAAAGCATGTCGTGTTCCAACAGCTTCTGGGCGACGCTCCGAGCCACCGTCTGGGCGAGCGCGACCGGAACCGCGTTGCCAAGCTGACGCATGCTTTCCGACCATGATCCGTGGAAGACGTATCCATCGGGAAAGGCCTGAAGACGCGCGGATTCCCGGATGGTGAAGTAACGGACGCCACCGTCCTCCTTGACCAACATGTTCTCGCCGCCTGGAACCCCGTGATCGCCCGCCTTCAATGTTTTGGCGGGAAGGTCGAGTGGGCTTCCCGTGTGGCCGGGGTAGCTTCGCGCCCCAGGTTGGAACTTGTGGTCGCTTGGTCCGGCGTTGATCCTTTCCGGGTCGGGCAGCCCATGCAGCGCATCGCGAACCGTTACCCAAGGACATGTCCCTTGGCGATCCTTGTCGGCCCGTGAACGGGCGATCCTTTTTTCGATCCCGTCCGGAGGAGTGGGGCGGCGCTTTTTGCCGATCCGGTGGCGATCCCAATAGGCACCGGAAACCCACTGATCAATCAACAGCGCATCAAGGGAGTGGGTTTCCTTGGGGAACGACCACTCGATCCCAAGATCGCTTCGGAAACCGACAATGAAGACGCGCTCCCGCTTCTGCGGAACGCCGAAATTGGCCGCGTTCACGAGGGTCGGCACCACATTGTAGGTAAGCCCGTGCAAAAGCCGATGGCGGCCCGAGGTCCGTTCGGCCTGAAGGCGCAAGAAGTGATCCATCCATTCCTCATGGTCCCTCCGGGTAATCTCGGGGAACTCAAACTGAAGAAGGATGTACTGGTAATAGTTGGCGAAAGCCGAGCGGGTCAGTCCCTTCACGTTTTCCACGATGAAGGCGCGGGGGCGAAGGGTTCGAACCACCTCGACCGTCGTGGGGAACATGTCCCGTTGATCGTCGTGCGCCTTGTGCTTTCCCCCCATTGAGAAGGGCTGGCAGGGGGGCCCCCCGGCCACCAGATCCACCTTCTCGCTCAGGCTCGCGAAGTCAAAGTCACGAACGTCCCCCTCGTGGAGAGGCCAATCTTGGACAAGCGGATAGCCACGCTTCTGATTTTCCCGGACCGTGTCGCACGCCCACCGATCCCATTCAACCACGGCCAAGGGCTGAAATCCGGCCAAGCCAATGCCCATCCCCAGACCACCGGCCCCTGAAAACAGTTCAACCGCCTTCATCTCGTCCCCGCCATTTTCTTGGCCCCAGATAGGCCTCCAGCCGCCGCGCAAGCGCCTCGCGATCCTTCAGTTCGCACTCCCAGACCACAAGAACCCGCCACCCGTCCGCCATGATCTCTTCCTGGAGCCGGGCATCGCGCAGCCGATTCCCCTCCAGCTTCGGCACCCAGAAATCTTGCCGGGATTTGGGCAACCGCGCCAGCGGGCATCCTTCGTGCCGGTGCCAAAAGCAGCCGTGAACGAAAATCACCTTGCGACGAGAGCGGAAAACCAGATCGGGCTTTCCTGGCAGCTCCTTGCCGTGAAGTCTATAGCGATAGCCCAGTCGATGCACCACTCGACGCACGGTAAGTTCGGGTTTCGTATCCTTTCCCCGAACCCGCGCCATCCGCTTGCTACAGTCCTGCGGGGTGAGCGTGTCCATGATCGGCTCATATTCCCTTGCTTGGGAGTTTGGGACCGCACCAGTTTGGCACATTCCATGCGCTTTCGCTCGACCTTGCGGTGTCGATATGCGGCCGGGCTCCGCGATTGACAGGCTGCCCAAATGTTATGTTATATCGTAGACGTTACGTTATAACATGCCGATGGAGGGCTTCGAATGGCGCAGAGGACAACAATCGCGGTGATCGCGGCCTTCCTGGCGGCGGCGCAACAGGCCCGCGCCGACGAGGACATCACGGTGATGCCCGACATGATCGTCACCGCCAAACAGCTCGACGAGGCGCGCAACCAGTTGTCGCCGCGGACCGGCAGCAGCGCCTACACCATCGACGCCGGCGCGATCAACGACCTGCCCCAAGGTGATGCGACGCCGATCAATCAAGTGCTGCTGCAAGCCCCCGGCGTCGCCCAGGATTCGGCGGCCAGCGGCGACCTCCATATCCGCGGCGAGCACGCCAATTTGCAATACCGCCTCAACGGCATCT
>CAIULK010000041.1 GCA_903899885.1 uncultured Rhodospirillaceae bacterium | reverse complement strand
CGCAGCCCTTCCAGATCCTCAAGATGGACCGCTCGCGCGGCAACATCGTGGTCTCGCGCCGCGCCGTGCTGGAAGAAACCCGCGCCGAACAGCGTTCCGAGCTGATCGAGAACCTGAAGGAAGGCCAGATCCTGGAAGGCGTGGTCAAGAACATCACCGACTACGGCGCGTTCGTCGATCTGGGCGGCGTCGATGGTCTGCTGCACGTCACCGACATCGCCTGGAAGCGGATCAACCATCCGTCCGAGGCGCTGCATATCGGCCAGACCGTGCGCGTGCAGGTCATCCGCTTCAACCCGGAAACCCAGCGCATCAGCCTGGGCATCAAGCAGCTTGACGCCGATCCGTGGGAGGGCGTGGAAGCCAAGTATCCGGTGGGCACCAAGTTCGTCGGCCGCGTCACCAACATCACCGACTACGGCGCGTTCGTGGAACTGGAACCGGGCGTCGAAGGTCTGGTCCACGTCTCCGAAATGAGCTGGACCAAGAAGAACGTCCATCCGGGCAAGATCGTTTCGACCTCGCAGGAAGTCGAAGTGATGGTCCTCGACGTCGATCCGCAGAAGCGCCGCATTTCGCTGGGCCTGAAGCAGACGATGGCGAACCCCTGGGAAAGCTTCCTGGAGAAGTTCCCGGTCGGCGCGATGGTCAAGGGCGAGGTCAAGAACATCACCGAATTCGGTCTGTTCATCGGCTTGGCCGGCGACATCGACGGCATGGTTCACCTGTCCGACCTGGATTGGGAAAAGGCCGGCGATCAAGCGATCGGCGAATACAAGAAGGGCGATACCGTCGAAGCCAAGGTGCTGGACGTTGACGTCGAGAAGGAACGCATCTCTCTCGGCATCAAGCAGCTGTCCTCCGATCCGTTCCAGTCGGCGATGGCCACCTTGAAGAAGGGCGACATCGTCACCGCCACCGTGACCATGGTCACCGAGAACGGTCTGGAAGTGAACGTCGACGGCATCTCGGGCTTCATCCGCAAGTCGGATCTGGCGCGCGACCGTGGCGATCAGCGTCCGGAACGTTTCGCGGTCGGCGAAAAGCTCGACGCCAAGGTCACTCAGATCGAGAAGAACGCCCGCAAGGTGACCCTCTCGGTCAAGGCCCGCGAAATCGACGAGGAAAAGCAGGCGATGGCCGAATACGGTTCGTCCGATTCGGGCGCCTCGCTGGGCGACATCCTGGGTGCCGCCTTCAATCGTGCGCGTGAGGAAAAGAGCGGCGACGAAAAATAGGGACCTGATACCGGCAAGCCCACGCTTGCCGGTATCCAGCCGCCATTGAGGCGGCGGCCAAGCGCCCGGACGGGCGCGCTTGGGCAGAGGGACTTATATAGACACGCCCGCCTCCGGGTTTCCGGGGCGGGCGTTTTCTTTTATAGGATCAATGGCTTGACGAACGCCCGCGGTTGCGCCACCTTGGCCGCCTTAGTCGTAACTCGTCGAAGTATCCGTCGCCATGACCAAATCCGAATTGATTCAGCGCCTTGCGGAGCGCAATCCGCACCTCTATCAGCGCGACGTCGAGCGCATCGTGACCACGATTTTCGAGGAGATCTCGGCGGCTCTGGCGCGCGGCGACCGGGTCGAACTGCGCGGTTTCGGCGCGTTTTCCGTCAAGCGGCGCGATGCCCGTCAGGGCCGCAATCCGCGTACCGGCGAACAGGTGGCGGTGGCCGACAAGGCCGTCCCCTTTTTCAAGACCGGCAAGCAGCTGCGTGAAAAGCTGAATGTCGGGGATGGGAACTGACCGGCATGCGGGTTCTCGGCCGCCTCGTCGCGATCCTTATCGGCGGGCCGCTGGTCTTGCTGACGGTGGTGTTCGCGGTGGCCAACCGGCAAGCCGTTCCCCTTGATCTGTGGCCGTTGCCCTGGACCATCGAGGTGAGCGCCTATCTGGTGGGTCTTGCTCCGTTGGCGGCGGGCCTGATCCTCGGCACGCTCCTCGGCCGGTTTTCGAGAGGTTAGGTCGCACACCATGATTAATCCGATTTTCGTCGCTCTGGACACCACCCAGACCGGCAAGGCGGCCGTGCTGGCCGCCAAGCTGGAAGGATTGGTCGGCGGTTTCAAGCTGGGCTTGGAATTCTTCACGGCGCAAGGTCCGGCCGGGATCGAGGCGGTCGGTCATCTCGGCATGCCGCTGTTCCTTGATTTGAAGTTCCACGACATTCCCAACACCGTGGCTGGCGCCATGCGCGGCATCGCCCGCCTGCGTCCGGCGATGACCACCCTGCATGCCCAAGGCGGGATCGAAATGATGCGGGCCGGGATCGACGCGGCTCGCGACGAGGCGGCCAAACTGGGGATCTCCCCCCCCAAGGTGCTGGCGGTCACGGTTCTGACCAGTTTGGACGAGGCGGCTCTGGCGGCCATGGGCGTAAACGGTCCGGTTCTCGATCACGTGCTGCGGCTGGCCGAACGCGCCGCCGAGGCCGGGGTCGATGGCTTGGTCTGCTCGTCGCACGAAGTGGCGGCGGTCCGCAAGGCGGTGGGGCCGGACAAGCTGCTGGTGGTTCCCGGCATTCGCCCGGCCTGGGGCGATTTCGGCGACCAAAAACGGGTGATGACCCCCCGCGAAGCTTATGACCTGGGCGCGGATATCTTGGTGATCGGCCGTCCGATCACCTCGGCCGCCGACCCGGCCGCCGCCGCCCGCGACATTGCCGGAGAGGTTGCCCAATGCCGGTCCAAGTAAAGATTTGCGGCATCACCACCGACGAGGCGATGGACGCGGCGATCGAGGCCGGGGCCGATCTGGTCGGTTTGGTGTTTTACCCGCCCAGCCCGCGCGCGCTGACGCCGGAAAGCGCCGCCTTGCTGACCGAACTGCTGCCGCCCGAGATCATCAAGGTCGGCCTGTTCGTCGATGCCGACGATGATTGGCTGGACCAGGTGATGAGCGAAACCCGGATCGACCTGATCCAGTGCCACGGCAGCGAATCACCCGAACGGATCGAGGCGATTCGCCTGGAATACGGCGTGCCGGTGATGAAGATGATTCCCGCCGGTCCCGATCTGGACCGCGTGGCGCAACCCTATTTCGAGGCCGCCGACTGGCTGCTGTTCGACGCCCCGCCCCAGGCCTTGCCCGGCGGCAACGGGGTCTCCTTCGATTGGTCGGTTCTGGCCGGACGGTCGTGGCCGCTGCCCTGGATGCTGGCGGGCGGGCTGACCCCGGAAAACGTCGCCGATGCGATAGGGCTTACCGGTGCCACGGCGGTCGATGTATCCTCGGGCGTCGAATCCTCGCCCGGCGTCAAGGACCCGGACAAAATCCGCGCCTTCATCCGCGCGGCCAAGGGAATGGTGTGATGAGCAGCGTGAACAGCTATCGCCTGGGGCCGGACGAACGCGGCCATTTCGGCATTTTCGGCGGCCGCTATGTCGCCGAAACCCTGATGCCCTTGATCTTGTCGGTGGAATCCTCGTATGCCGGCGCCAAGGCCGATCCCGCGTTCGAGGCCGAATTCCATACCCTGTTGGCCCAGTTCGTCGGACGTCCCAATCCGCTCTATCCAGCCAAACGGCTGAGCGAGGCCTGGGGCGGCGCGCGGATTTATTTGAAACGCGAGGACCTCAACCACACCGGCGCGCACAAGATCAACAACTGCGTCGGCCAGATTCTGCTGGCGCGGCGGATGGGCAAGAAGCGGATCATCGCCGAAACCGGCGCCGGTCAGCACGGGGTGGCGACCGCCACGGTCTGCGCGCTGTTCGGGATGGAATGCGTGATCTTCATGGGCGCCACCGACATCGAGCGGCAAGCCCCCAACGTCGCCCGCATGAAATTGCTGGGGGCCGAGGTGCGGCCGGTGACCTCGGGCCGCGCCACCTTGAAGGACGCGATGAACGACGCGTTGCGCGATTGGGTCTCGACCGTCGATACCACCTATTACCTGATCGGCACGGTGGCGGGGCCGCATCCCTATCCGGCGATGGTCCGCGATTTCCAATCGGTGATCGGCGAGGAAGTGCGCACGCAAATTTTGGCGGCCGAGGGCCGCTTGCCCGATTCGCTGGTCGCCTGCATCGGCGGCGGCTCGAACGCCATGGGGCTGTTCCACCCGTTCCTGGATGACGCGGGCGTGCGGATCATCGGCGTCGAGGCCGCCGGGCACGGGCTGGAAAGCGGCGAACACGCGGCGTCCTTGACCGGCGGAAAGCCCGGCGTGCTGCACGGCAACCGCACCTACCTGCTGCAAAACGACGACGGCCAGATTCAAGAGGCGCATTCGATCTCGGCCGGGCTGGATTATCCCGGCATCGGCCCCGAGCATTCCTGGCTGTTCGACAGCGGGCGGGTCGAGTATGTCGCGATCACCGACGACGAGGCGCTGGACGCCTTCCAACAATGCACCCGGCTGGAGGGGATCATTCCCGCGTTGGAATCCAGCCACGCCCTGGCGCACGCGGGCAAGATCGCCCGGGACCTCGGCAAGGATCATGTTATGGTGATTAACTTGTCCGGGCGTGGCGACAAGGATCTCGACAGCGTGCTGCGCGCGCTCAACGCCCGTTCGCAGGGAGCCTGAGCGATGAGCCGCCTTGCCAAGCGCTTCGAACACCTGCGTGCCGAGAACCGCGCCGCCTTGGTTACCTATATCATGGCCAGCGATCCCGACACCGCCACCTGCCAGGCGCTGTTGAACGGCCTGCCCGGCGCCGGGGCCGACATCATCGAACTGGGCATGCCCTTCACCGATCCGATGGCCGATGGCCCGGCGATTCAAGCCGCCGCGCTGCGCGCCCTGGCGGCTGGCGGGTCGGTGGCGAACACCTTGGCGATGGTCCGCGCGTTTCGAACCGTTGATTCCGGTACCCCGCTGATTTTGATGGGCTATTACAACCCGGTCTATCGCTGGGGGCCGGAGAAATTCTGCCGCGACGCCGCCCAGGCTGGCGTGGACGGGCTGATCCTGGTTGACCTGCCGCCCGAGGAGGTGGAGGAAATCTTGCCCTTCGCCAAGGCGAACGGCATCGACTTCATCTTCCTGACCGCGCCGACCAGCGACGACGCGCGGCTGCCGGTCATCGTCGGGGCGGCGTCGGGCTTCGTTTATTATGTGTCGATCGCCGGGATCACCGGCACCAAATCGGCCAGTCACGATGCGATCGCCGACGCGGTGACACGGATACGCCGCCATACGGATCTGCCGGTCTGCGTCGGATTCGGCATCACCACGCCCGAGAAGGCCGCCGAGGTGGCCCGCGTGGCGGACGGCGCGGTGGTCGGCTCGGCGATCGTCGATGTTTTAAGCAAACAGGGCGGCGCCGCCGCCTTGGACCTGGTCCGCCGCTTGGCGGACGGGGTTCGTGGAACACGGAAAGGGTCGTAGGATGAACTGGCTGACCAATTACGTTCGCCCGAAACTGCAAGCCTTGGTCCGCAAGGACGTTCCCGACAATCTGTGGCGCAAATGCGGCGGCTGCGGGCACATGATCTTCCACCGCGATCTGGAAAAGGCGATGAACGTCTGCTCCCATTGCGGCTATCACATGCGCTTGCCCGTTCTGCGCCGCCTGGAGCTGCTGTTCGACGAGGGGCGCTACCAGCGCATCGAACTGCCCAAGACACCCGATGATCCGCTGAAGTTCCGCGATCAAAAGCGCTATGCCGACCGCCTGAAGGACACCCGCGCCAAAACCGGCGAGACCGACGCGATCGTGGTGGCGCATGGCCGGATGGGCGGCATCGGCGTGGTGATCGCCGCCTTTAATTTCGACTTCCAGGGCGGCTCGATGGGCGTCGCGGTGGGCGAGGGGATCGTCGCCGCCGCCGAATTGGCGCTGCTGCAAGAAGCCCCGCTGATCGTCATCCCGGCGTCGGGCGGCGCCCGCATGCAGGAAGGCGTGCTGTCGCTGATGCAGATGGCGCGCACCACCGTCGCGGTCTCGCGGGTCAAGGAGCGCCGCTTGCCCTATATCGTCGTGCTGACCGATCCGACCACCGGCGGTGTTTCGGCCAGTTTCGCGATGCTGGGCGATATCGCCATCGCCGAAACCGGCGCTGTGATCGGCTTTGCCGGGGCGCGGGTCATCGAATCGACCATCCGCGAGAAATTGCCCGAAGGGTTCCAACGCGCCGAGTATTTGCTGGATAAGGGCATGGTCGACATGGTGGTGCGCCGCCCCGAGTTGCGCGACACCCTGGTGCGGGTGCTTGGGCTGCTGCGCCACCGGGGTCCGGCGGGCAAGGTGGTGGCCCTGCCGCTCGACACCCCCGACCCCATCTTGGAAGACGCATGATCGACGCGGTTCTGGAGCGGCTGCACGGCCTGCATCCCAAACTGATCGACCTGTCGCTGGACCGCATCCTTCGTCTGCTGGCCAAGCTGGGTCATCCGGAACAGAGCCTGCCGCCGGTCGTTCATGTCGCGGGCACCAACGGCAAGGGCTCGACCGTCGCATTCTTGCGCGCCTTCGCCGAGGCGGGCGGATTGCGCACGCATGTTTACACCTCTCCGCATCTGGTGCGCTTCAACGAGCGCATCCGGGTGGCCGGTCAGGTGCTGGACGATGATGCCCTTTTGACGTTGCTGGATGAGGTCGAGACCGCCAACGCGGGCGATCCGATTACCTTTTTCGAAATCACCACGGCGGCGGCTTTTCTGGCCTTTTCACGGGTTCCCGCCGATTTATGTGTGCTGGAAACCGGCCTTGGCGGGCGCCTGGATGCGACCAACGTCATCGCGCGGCCAGCGGTAACCATCCTGACGCCGATCGCGATGGATCATCAGCAATTCCTGGGCGGCCGGATCGAGGCGATCGCGGCGGAAAAGGCCGCGATCATGAAGCGCGGCGTCGCCTGCGTGGTGGCGCAGCAAGAGCGCAAAGTGAACAAGGTTCTCGAAGCCCGTTCGCTGGAATACGGCGTGCCCTTGATCAAGGAGGGGGTCGATTTCTTCGCCCGCGCCGTCGGCGACGACGAGCTGGTTTATAAAGGCCCGACCGTTGAATGGCGCCTGCCCGCCCCGGCCTTGACCGGCAGCTTCCAGATCCGCAACGCCGGATTGGCGCTGGCGGCGATGGAACGCCTGACCCGAAGCAACGCGCCGCCCGAATTCCCGGACTTTCCTTACCCCGCCCTCGCCTTGGGCGCCAAGACCGTGACCTGGCCCGCCCGGCTGCAACGGCTGACCCAAGGCCCGCTGGTCGATTTGCTGCCCGAGGGGTGGGAGCTGTGGCTGGACGGCGGTCACAACCCGCACGCCGCCGAGGCGCTGGCCCGCCACGCGCGCGGCTGGCGCGACCTCCCGCTGTACGGGATCATGGGCATGCTGAACAGCAAGGATATCGACGGCTATCTAAAGCCGATGGGCGCGCGTTTCACCGCCCTGCGCGGCGTCGCCATTCCCGGTGAATCCGCCAGCTTGACCGCCGAGGCGGTCACCGAGGCGGGCCGCCGCCATTTCGTGATCGACGCCCAAGCCGCCGACGGCGTCACCGCCGCTTTAACCGGACTTGTTGCCCACCAGCCCGGTCCGGCGCGGATTTTGATTTGCGGATCGTTGTATCTGGCGGGAACCGTCCTCGCCGAAAACCGCTAAGCCGACAGCGCGGCCACTTGGCGGGCCAGGGTGCGGGCCTGGGTTTGCAGTTTCTCGACTTCCATGAAGCCGACCGTGGTGGGGGCCGCGTCGAGGCGCTGGGCGACCATCAGAATCTCGAACAACAACGATTCCTGGCTTTCGACCGGCGTGCCGTGCGCCCGCTTGATGGTGTCATTGACCGTGGCCACCAAATTCGCGCTGTGCGTGACCAGAACCGCCGGGTCACCGCTACCGTCCCGAATCGAGGCCGCCAAATGATTGGCCAGCCATTCGATTTGCACCGCGTGACGTTCGATCTTGACCCGGTTGAGCTGCTGGGCCGCTTCCTGAACTTGGCGCATCAGGCGGGTCGAATCGACGCTGCCGGTCACCCGCGCCTTCAGCGGATTGGGAACCGGCAGGGTCGGAGCCGAGGATTCACCGGGCCGCGGCTTGTTGCGGCGATCGGGACCGATATAGTCGCGCGTGACAATGAACGGTTTGCGGTTGTTCACCAGCTTTTCGATGCGCGCGATCAACTGTTCCGGGGCCACCGGCATCAACAGCAGATCGTCGGCGCCCGAATCGATGTTCTTGCGGACATAGATCGGATCGGCGTTACTCAGCAAGATGATCGCTTGAAGAAACGGATTGCTGCCCAGCCGGTGGTGCCGAACCTCTTGAATCAAATAACCGACCTGGGTGTTTTCCACCTCGCTGCCGCTGATCACCAAATCGGCCGAATCCTGGGTCAGCAAATCATGCAGCCGCACCAGTTGCCCGGTATCGACGATATTGCGAAAGCCGAACGAGTACAGGGCCGCCTTCAGGCCGGACCGAACCATCGGGCTGTTGTCGGCGATCACGAGGCGGACGTTTTCGAAGGAATGCGACAAGGTTCGGTTACGCCGTAAGAGGTAGTTCCGGTGGTGAATATGCGCAGCCAGGGGCGGCCGCGCAAGGGTGGTTACAGGCGGAAGCGCCGGATTTCGTCGGCGGTCTGACCGGCGAGGCGCGACAGTTCGATCATCGTCGCGGCGATTTCCTCGGAGGCGGCGGCGTTGGTTTCGCCGACCCCCGACAGATCGCGCACGCTGGCCCGGATTTGGGTGATCGCGGCTTGCTGCTGTTCCATCGCGGTGGCGATCGACCCCGCCATCCGGTCGGTCTCGCCGACACCGCGCGCCAACTGGCCCATGCTGCTTTTCACCGAATTCGAGATTTCAACGCCGCGCCGGGTTTCCTCGGTCGCCGTGCCGATCAACGAAACGATTTCACCCGCCGACCGGGCCGAATGCTCGGCCAGACGGCCCACTTCCTCGGCAACCACGGCGAAGCCCTTGCCGGCCTCGCCCGCCCGGGCCGCCTCGATGGCGGCGTTCAGCGACAGCATGTTGGTCTGACTGGCGATTTGGCTGATGACGTCGGTGATCTTGCCGATTTGCGCGCTGGAATGAGCGATCGCGTTGACCGCCTCGACCATGCCATCGACCTGATGACCGCTGGTTTCCACCGCCGCCGTGGCTTCCCGCGCATGGCGGCTCGACGCGGTGGCACTGCCCGAAACATCCTCGATCGCCTTCGAGGTTTGATCGATGGCGTGTGACACTTGGCGGATGGCGTTGATTTGGGTGGTTGCGCCATCGGAAATTTGGCCGATCGCCTCGCTGGCCTGACCCGAGGCCACCGCGACTTGACGGACATTGTCGCCGATCCGGCGCATCGCGGTCGCCAGCGACTCGACCGACCGGTTGATGCCGGTCTTGATATCATCGACCACCTTGCTGCGGGTTTCGGCCAACACCCGGCGCGACAGATCGCCATCGGCAACCGCCAGCATCACGGCCTTGACCTCTTCCAGCACCACTTCCAAATCCGCCAGGAAGCCGTTCAAGGCGGCGGCGGTCCCCGCCAATTCGTCCTTGCCCGCCAAGCTGGCCCGCAGCGACAAATCACCCGACGCCTCGACCCGCCCCACCAGCTCGTTCAAGGCCAGTGCCCGGCGCGCGATATCGCGGCCCGAACCAGCCGACTGCGCGGTAATGACCAGGATGACGACCAGGAAGATCAAGCCCTCGGTCAGCGCCGCGTGATGAAAGGCCTCGGCGACATCGTCGGTATAGATCCCGGTGCCGATCACCCATCCCCAGGGGGTATAGCCCTTGACGAACGACAGCTTATCGACCGGCTTGTCGAAGCCCGGCTTGGCCCATTGATACTCGACGTACCCCTCGCCCGAGGCGCGGACCACATTGGCCATCTCGACAAACAATTTCTTGCCGTTGGGATCGGCGAAACCCGACAGATCCTTGCCGTTCAGTTCCGGCTTGGCCGGGTGCATCACCATGGTGGGGGTCATGTCATTGACCCACAGGTAATTCCCGCCGCCATAGCGCATGCCGGCCAGTGCGGCCAGCGCGGCCGCCTTGGCATCGGCCTCGGTCATCTCGCCCTTGGCCGCCTTGGCGCCGTAAGCGGCGGTCACCGACCACCCGGCCTCGACCAGATCATGGGTCTTGGCTTGGCGGTCCTCCATCAGCGTGCCGCGCAGCGTTATCAGACTAAAGCCCGAGGCCGCCACCAACAGGGGCACCGCGACCGCCAATTGCGCCACAAGCTTCCAACGCAGGGAAAGATTACCGAACATACCCATCGCTCCACCCGCCGAAGCGGACTTTAGTTTGTTTCGTTCATTTCAGCCGGATATTGGCTTGGTCCATCGAGTAGCCGACCCGCAAACCACCCCAGTGACGTCCCGATACCACGATCGGCGCCGAAAGATCTTGCATCATTACGTGACGGCCACCGCCCATGTCGCGCAGATAGCTTTGCAGCAGATAGGGTTCGGTGTTCCGGCCGGCCGCCAGCCCGGTGCGATCGTTGAACATCCGCCGGTTACGGCAATTGGCGGCGTTCCATACCGGATCGGCCCCCTGTGGCTTGGAATAGATCCGGTTATGAGTCGGCAGAAATCCGTTGCGGTCGACCGCCGCGCTGAAGATCACGCCACGATGCACCTCCAGCATCGCCTCTTGCTCGGCGGGCAGGACGCGGTCACAGACATCGACGAAGCGGGTCATGAATTGTTGCGGATTACTGCCCGGGATCGGCTGATAGTTGGTGTCCATCAGATCCTCGAGGCTGGTCCGGCCCGCGCGGATTTCCGCCTCGAAAAAACCGCCGATCCGGGCCGCCGCCGCGCGGGCCGCCGCGATCAGACCCAGATCCATCGCCAAATGGCCCTTCAGCACCGCCTCTAGCCGTTCGCGGCCGACACCGGCGGGGGACAGACGCAAGGCCGCCTCGCCCGCTTGGATGCCGATAATCTCGGCCGGGATGGTCCCGATTTCGGGAATCGCCAGATCCAGACGCGTGCCCCGGCGGCACTTGGGCGGAACCGGAATCAGCCGCGCGCCCGTCATCCCCAGATCCAGCAGGGTTCCGCTGGTCCGCCCGGCGGCACTGCCGACCTCGGCCGGAACCGGAACCGGCAGCGGACGGCCGGTCCGGGTGCAGGTGGCGGCGGTTTCCTTCAAAATGGCGGCCAAGCGGCCCTTCAAATCATTCAACCGGTTGGTGGCATCCTCGGCCAAACGGTTGACATCCTTGGCCAAGGCGCCGGTCTCGCCCGACAGGTTGGCGACCACCCCGATATCACCGCCGACCTGACGCGTGCGCTTCGCCGCCTCGTAGGCGTGGGCGCTGATGTCTTGGGTGGTGGCCAGTTGTTCCTCGGCCGCCCCGGCGATCACCGTCGCGGTTTCGTTGACCTCGTTGATGATGTGGCCGACCGCCTCGATCGCCGACAGCGCCTCGCGGCTGATCGCCGCGATACTGCCGACCTGACCGGAGATCTGTTCGGTGGCCCGCGCGGTTTGGGCGGCCAAGCTGTTGACGGCATCGGCCACCACCGCGAAACCGCGTCCGGCTTCGCCGGCGCGCGCCGCCTCGATCGCGGCGTTCAGCGACAACACATCGGTCTGACGCGCGATATCGGTGATCAAGCCGACCACCTTGCCGATCTCCTCCGAGGCCAGCACCATGCGGGCAACGGTCTGGCTGGCGTTCTGGGTCAGGGTCACCGCTTGCCCGGCGGCATCGGCGGCGCGGGTGATCTGCTGGCCGATTTCACGGCTGGATGCCGACAATTCCTCGGTCGCCGCCGCCACCGCCTCGACATTCTCGGTGGTTTGGACCGATTCCGATTCGGCGCTTCTGGTCCGCTGGCCCATCGTTTGCCCGGCGGTGTTCAGCTCGGCCGCCAAACCCAACAGCTTTTCCGCGTCCGCCGCCACCTGGCCGATGGCGAAGCGGGTTTCGCCGTCCAGCGCATCGGTCATCGACAACTGGCTACGCTTGGCGAAAAAATCGCCGCTTTCACGGTAACTCACGATGCAGCGGGCGAGAATTCCGATCTCGTCTTCACATTCGGTAAAGGCGATCCCCTCGACACCGCTGGCCTTGGCGAGCGAGGCGACCAACCCGGCCAGCCGGGAGAACAAGCGGATCAGCAGGACCGCCGACACGGCCAAGGCCACCGCGATCACCGCCAAACCGGCGGCCCGCGTCGTATCGTCACCCAGGCCCAGCGCAACCAAGGTCAAGGCGGCGGCCAGGACAAGTCCCAGACCAATCAGTTTCAGCCGAATCAAATGCATCCCGCCGTCTTTCCAAAAAACGGCCTGTCGCCGTTCAACTGCCCACGCGGCCACGGCAGCGGGCCGGCATCGCCTGCGATACCGGGACCCGTTCCATCCTCAGCCCATCCAAATGTGCTTCTAGCACATTCGTATATGGATCGGTAGAACCCCCGAGGCACCGATACGTTGGTATTACCATGACATACCAATCAGCCGCCGCTTGCGGGCGGGCGGCGGCGCTTCTATAGTCCCCGCCATGAATACACGGAGCTTTCCCCATCGCCATCTTTTGGGCATCCAGGGTCTGACGGCCCCGGATATCCTGTCGCTTCTCGATTTGGCCGACGGCTATGTCGAACAGAACCGTTCGGTGGACAAGCGCAAGAATCTGTTGCGCGGTCGCACCGTGATCAATCTGTTCTTCGAGAATTCCACCCGCACCCGCACCTCGTTCGAGCTGGCGGGCAAGCGGCTGGGCGCCGACGTCATCAACATGCAGGCCTCGGCCTCGAGCGTGCAGAAGGGCGAGACCCTGATCGACACGGCGATGACCCTGAACGCCATGCATCTGGATGTGCTGACCGTCCGCCATCCCGATTCCGGCGCGGTCAAGCTGCTGTCGGAAAAGGTCAATTGCGCGGTGATCAACGCGGGCGACGGCGCGCACGAGCACCCCACCCAAGCCCTGCTCGACGCGCTGACCATCCGGCGGAGAAAGGGGCGGCTGTCGGGGTTGTGCGTGGCGATCTGCGGCGACGTGCTGCACAGCCGGGTGGCGCGCTCGAACATTCATCTGCTGAACACGCTGGGCGCCCATGTCCGGTTGGTCGGGCCGCGCACCTTGCTGCCGTCCAAGATCGCCGCCCTGGGGGTCGAGGTGTTTCACGACATGCGGGCCGGTCTGAAGGACGTCGATGTGGTGATGATGCTGCGGATTCAGAACGAGCGGATGCGGGGCAATTTCATCCCCTCGGTCCGCGAATATTTTCATTTCTTCGGCCTCGACGCCGAGAAGCTGGCCCTGGCCAAGCCCGACGCGGTGATCATGCATCCCGGCCCGATGAACCGGGGCGTCGAGATCGATTCCGACGTCGCCGACGACGTTGAACGTTCACTGATCCGCGAGCAGGTGGAAATGGGGGTCGCCGTCCGCATGGCCTGCTTGGACCAACTGACCTGCGGCCTTCCCGAAACCGCCGGGGGCGTGTGATGAGCAAGATCACCACCGGCCGCGTCGCCTACACCAATGTCCGGCTGCTCGATCCGGCCAGCGGCTTGGATTGCACGGGCGCCCTTTTGACCGACGGCGAGGTCATCGCGGCCCTCGGCCCCGATCCGGCCATCCCCCCGGGGACCGAGGTGATCGACGGCCAGGGCCTGTGTTTGGCCCCCGGTCTGGTCGATATGCGCGTGCAATTGCGCGAACCCGGCGAGGAACACAAGGAAACCTTGAAGTCGGCGGGCGAGGCGGCGGTGGCCGGCGGCATCACCACGATGATCTGCCTGCCCGACACCGATCCGGTGATCGACGAGGAAGCGATCGTCGAATTCGTGGCGCGCCGGGCACGCAAGATCGGATTGGCCAAGGTCTATCCCTATGCCGCCGCCACCCGCGATCTGGCGGGCAGGGAACTTTCGGAAATGGGCATGCTGGCCGAGGCGGGGGCCCTGGCCTTTACCGACGGCACCCACGCCATCCGCGACGCCTTGGTGATGCGCCGGGCCTTGGGCTATGCCGCCACCTTCGATCTGCTGATCGTTCAACACCCCGAGGAACCATCCTTGGCCGAGGGCGGGATGATGAACGAGGGCGAAATCGCCAGCCGGATGGGCTTGGCCGGAATTCCCGCCGCCGCCGAGGCGATCTTGCTGGACCGCGACATGCGCTTGGTCGAGCTGACCGGCGGGCGCTATCACGCGGCCCATGTGTCCACCGCCGACGGGCTGGACGTTATCCGCCGCGCCAAGGCGCGGGGACTGGCCGTTACCTGCGACACCGCGCCGCCTTATTTCATGCTCAACGAAACGGCGGTCGGCGATTACCGCAGCTTCGCGAAACTGTCGCCGCCCTTGCGCTCGGAATCCGACCGCCTCGCGGTGGTTGCCGCCCTGGCCGACGGCACCATCGACGCCGTCGCCTCGGACCACGCGCCGCAGGATCAGGACTCGAAGCGCCAGCCCTTCGCTCAGGCCGCGTTCGGCGCCGTCGGGCTGGAAACCTTGCTGGCCTTGACCCTGGATCTGGTCCACGGCGGCGTGCTGGACCTCAACCGGGCGCTAGCCTTGGTCACCGCCGGACCGGCGCGGATTTTGCGCCTCGACGCCGGGCGGCTGGCGCCGGGCGCGCCCGCCGATCTGGTGCTGTTCGATCCCGATCATGCTTGGACCGTCGATCGTGACCGCTTCCGCTCGAAATCGAAGAACACGCCGTTCGACGGGCACACCGTGAAGGGCGCGGTGCGGCGCACCGTGATCGACGGCCGGACGGTGTTCCAAGATGCTTGAGCTGATCGCCACCGCCATCGGCGGCTACCTGTTGGGATCGGTGCCGTTCGGGCTGGTGCTGACCCGCGCCGCCGGATTGGGCGACATCCGCACGATCGGATCGGGCAATATCGGCGCGACCAACGTGTTGCGCACTGGGCGCAAGGGCTTGGCGCTGGCCACATTGCTGCTGGACGGCGGCAAGGGCGCCTTGGCGGCCTTGGGGGCAAGCGCCCTGGCCGGCGGCGATGCCGCCGCGCTGGCCGGATTGGCCGCCGTTCTGGGGCATAACTTCCCTGTTTGGCTGGGCTTCAAGGGCGGCAAGGGGGTCGCCACCACGCTGGGCACGCTGGCCGCGGTTTCGTGGCCGGTCGGGCTGGCCGCCGGTTTGATGTGGCTGCTCACCGCCGGAATTTTCCGCATTTCATCGCTGGCGGCCTTGGTGGCGCTGATCACCGCCCCCGCCTTCGCGCTGTGGCTGGCGACACCCGCCGTCGCCCTCATGGCGGCCGGTTTGGCGGTGCTGGGCGCCATCCGCCATAAGGCCAACATCGCCCGGTTGCTGAAGGGTGAAGAACCGCGGATCGGCAAGAAGAAGGACGCGGGTTAAGCCGACAGTGGAAATCAGCGTCAGAGGGCTGTACAGCGGGGAGGCGGTTGGAAAGCCTTTCCAACCGTTCCTAGGCCCTCGTCACGGACAGGCGGATGAAGATCCGCCAGACCTGGACTCGGAGCACCAGGAGAAACCGCATTTGCTTCATGCGTTTTCCTCCTCAGACGGCGGGTCGGCCTATTCCGGCCCGCCGTCCGATCACCGCCCCCGCCGCCAACAGCGGCACCCCGGTCAGCACCACGCCCGCCGCCATCAGCAGCGCCCCCGACCATCCGCCCCAAGCAGCCATCCACGCCGCCACCACCGGGCCGATGATCTGCCCGATGCCGAAGGCCGCCGTCAGCAGGCCCATGCCGCGCGTCACATGCCCCGGCGCGATTTTGCGGCCGAAGGCCAGCGCCATGCCGACGATTCCCATGAAGGTGCCGCCGTACAGAACGGCACCGCCCAGCACCATCGCCGGATGATCCGACAAAGCGGGCAAGGCCATGCCCGCCGCTTGGGTCAAATGCGCCAGGATCAGGGCGCGGACATAGCCCTTGCGTTCGGCCAGCCACGACCACGCCAGCGCCGACGGCCACGCCGCCAGCCCGACCAGCACCCACGACAGATTGGCCACGCCGCTTAAACCCGGCGTCGCCTTGACCACCACCACCAGAAAGGTGCCGGTGACGATATAGCCCAGCCCCTCGCAAAAATAGGCCAGCGCCAGCAGAATGAAGGGAAATGTCGAGGGCGGTAAACTTGGCGAGGGACTGGCCGCCGCGTGGCCATGCAGATCGCGCAGGATCGGCCAAGCGGTCACGGTCATCCCGCCCGCCGCCAAGGCGGCCATCGCCCAACCGCCCGGCGCGCCGAACCGCGCCGCCGCCCAGCCGACCATCAACCCGGCCACGATGATTCCGAACCCGACCCCGCCGAAATGCAGGCCGGACAACCGGGCATGCCCCAACTCGGCCAAACGCGGCAGCACCAGGGCCGCCGCGAACACGAACACCCAGGCCGAGGCGATCCCCGACAGCAGCCGCCAACCCGCCCACAGAATTTCGCTGTGCCCGAAGGCCATCAAACCCAGACTGAGCGGCAAGCCGGCCAGCCCAATCGCCAGCAAGCGATGGCGGATGCGGTCATCCCCCACCCATCCCGCCGAGATCGCGCCGATCAGATAGCCCAGATTGTTGGCGGCGGCCAGCCAGCCGCCCTGTTGGGCGGACAGCCCGAACTCGGCCAGCATCACCGGCAGGATCGGGGTAAAGGCGAAGCGGCCCAAACCGATCGCCGCCGCGCAGGCCAGCATTCCCCCGGCCAGAACGCGGGGGGTTGGCCCCACCCTAAGCCAAGTCCTTGCCCGCGATCGCCAAGTCCAGCAGGGCGACCGTGTTGTCGATCCCGTACAGCTTGATGAACGAGCCCAAACGCGGCCCCTGGGTTTGGCCCAGCAGCACCTCGTAACAGCTTTTGAACCACGCCTTCAGTTCGGGGAAGGCTGGGCGCTTGCCGACCGCATAGACCAGATTTTGCAACTCCTCGGCCGAACTATCGGGCGAGGCGGCGCGCAGCTGGTCGGCCAGATCGCGGAAGGCTTCGACCTCGTCGGGGGTGGCCTTGCGGTACTGTTTGGCGGGTTTGACGAAGTCGCGGTAATAGGCGACCGCGCAATGCACCAAGCGATCCAGGATCGGCGCGGTTTCAGGCG
This sequence comes from uncultured Rhodospirillaceae bacterium, assembly GCA_903899885.1. Lineage (GTDB taxonomy): Bacteria > Pseudomonadota > Alphaproteobacteria > Rhodospirillales > Magnetospirillaceae > CAIULK01. The sequence continues at coordinate 4,376 of CAIULK010000041.1, read as the reverse complement.
CGGCACCGGGGGCATAGCGTTGGATGAAGCCCCACAGCACCGACGCATCCTCGGAATGGCAGACCCCCGCCAGATTGAGCAGGATCGAGAAGCTAAGATGCGCCTCCTCCTTCGGCGGTTTGCCGTCGTGGATGTGCCATGCCGGATTATCCAGGCGCTTGGCGGCATCCTCGTTCTCGAACTTTTCGATGTAGGTCAGCCAGTCATCGACCGCGCGCGGGATCACGTCGAAATACAGCCGTTTGGCCGCCGTCGGCTTTTGGTACATGAACAGGGCCAGCGATTCCGGCGGGGCGTATTTCAGCCAGTCTTCCACCGCCAAGCCGTTGCCCTTGGATTTCGAGATCTTCTGACCCTTGTCGTCCAAGAACAATTCATAGGTCAAATTGACCGGCGCCCGCCCGCCCAGAACCTTGCAGATCTTCGTGGACAAGTCGACCGAGGGGATCAGATCCTTGCCGCTCATCTCGTAATCGACGCCCAGCGCATACCAGCGCATCGCCCAATCGGCCTTCCACTGCATCTTGCAGCGCCCGCCGGTGACCGGGGTTTCGACCAGCGTGCCGTCGTCGCGGCGATACACAATGGTGCCGTTCTTCACGTCGCGCTCGACCACCGGGACTTGCAGCACCACCCCGGTGTCCGGGCAGACCGGCAGGAAGGGGGAATAGGTCTGGCGCCGTTCATCGCCCAGGGTCGGCAGAACGATCGAAATCACCTCGTCGTAGCATTCCAGCACCCGCAGCAAGGCGGTGTCGAAGCGCCCGGATTTGTACCACTCGGTCGCCGATTGGAATTCGTACTGAAAGCCGAACCCGTCGAGAAAAGCGCGCAGGCGGGCGTTGTTGTGAGCGCCGAAGCTGTCATGCGTGCCGAAGGGATCGGGAATCGCGGTCAAGGGCTTGCCCAGATGGGGCGCGATCAATTCCTTGTTCGGGATATTGTCGGGCACCTTGCGCAGCCCGTCCATATCGTCGGAAAAGGCGAACAGCCGGGTGGGAATGCCGGGAGCCAGCAGCTCGAAGGCGCGGCGCACCATGGTGGTGCGCACCACCTCGCCGAAGGTGCCGATATGCGGCAGGCCCGAGGGGCCATAGCCGGTTTCGAACAACACCGCGCCACTGGCGGGCGGTTTGCCGCCCAAACGGTCGTCGAGCAGGCGGCGTGCCTCGGCGAATGGCCAAGCGGCGGCGGAACGGGCGAGAGCGGAAAGATCGTTTGACATGGCTGGGAAATTAGCAGGCAACGCCCGGTCTGTCACGATGGGTGTGTTGTTTCCAGCCGGCGGCGGGGTGTAGACTGCCGGAACGAACCATCCCCTAGGGTCGATCGAGGCCATGAGAGCAACCATAGACCGCATCGAAGCCGGGCGCCTTTTGCCTGCCGAGGATTTGGCGCGGCTTGGGCTGGCCCCCCGCCGCATGCTGCGGATCGTTCTGGAAACCATCGACGGCGAGGACGAGATTTCGATCACCGAGATGAACGCCCAAGGCGGCGCCTTCGCTCATCTCGCCCTCGAACCCGACCTGTATTCCGATTCCGACCTGATCCGGCGCAATGAAGATTTCATTCGGTGACGTGCTGCTGGCGCGCTTTCCCTATACCGATCTGACCGGCGGCAAGCGCCGTCCGGTGCTGGTTCTTTCCCGCGACAACGACGGGGCCGAAGGTGCAGTCGCGCGTTCAATTCGACAAGATCGCGACCATCGGACGCACGATCATATCCGGCCAACTCGGTGTGATGCCGGGGGTCTTCATGGCGGCCCACGCGGCATTGTTTCTTGGGCTGTTCGGTTTCGATCGCCGTTAAGGCCCCCCTATCCCTTCGCCAACGCCGCCTTGAATTTCGCGGGCCAGGATTGTTGTTCAGCGGTCAGCTGGTTTTTGGCCGCCATCGCGGTAACAATCGCCAGCCCCTGGCGCAACAGCGCTTCCCGTTCCGCCTTGGACAGACCGGGGGCCGCCAGCGTGCCGATTTTCCAGCACGACACCGCCACATCGCTTTGCCATTCCGCGTTGCCGGGGTCCGACGCCGCGAGCTTTTGGGCAATCGACAGACCGCCCCGGTAGACCTCCAGCGCGCCGGGAAGATCGCCTTGCGCCACAAGCACATTGCCGATCTTGTTAAAGCTGACCGAGAGGTCGCGCTGCCACCCCGCATGGCCGGGGTCCGACGCCGCGAGCTTTTGGGCAATCGACAGACTGTCCCGGTAGACCTCCAGCGCGCCGGGAAGATCGCCTTGCGCCACAAGAACATCGCCGATCTTGTCGAAGCTGACCGAGAGGTCGCGCTGCCACCCCGCATGGCCGGGGTCCGACGCCGCGAGCTTTTGGCGGATCGACAGACCGCCCCGGTAGACCTTCAGCGCGCCGGAAAGATCGCCTTGCGCCACAAGAACATCGCCGATCTTGTTAAAGCTGACCGAGAGGTCGCGCTGCCATTCCGCATGGCCGGGGTCGGAGGCGAGAAGGCGCTGGACCGCATCGCGGGCTTGGCCGTAGGCGGCCAAGGCCTGTTTCGACTGGCCAGCGGTAACCCAGGCGTCCCCGGCGCCGAACAGCAGCCATTCGATGGTTTCTTGGCTGACATCGCCGGCGCGCAGCGTGAAGGCCTGTTGGTACAGGGTGGCGGCTTGCGGCCAATCCAAGCGGGTTTGCGCCAAGCTGGCGCGCGAGGCGTGGATCGCCGCCGCCTGGCGGGCGGTGTCCCGCGCTTGCCCCTGGATCGATTGAAGTTCGTGCAGCGCCGCATCCGCCGCTTGTTCCAACAGGCGGTCGGCTTCCTCCAGGGCGCCGGATTTGCGGGCCGCCTCGGCTTGGTCTAGACGCTGGCGGGTGGCGTCGTCGCTGGCGGGAATGGCGGCGATACGGGCCTGGAGTTCCAGATAGTGCCGCGTGATCTCGCCAAAGGCCTGTGGCCATTGGTCGCGGGGAATATTCTTGTTCAGCAGGGTGTTGAAGAAACTTTGCACCGCCCCTTCGCTGAACGCTTGTTCCTCGCCCGCCTTGGTGTTGAGGCGGGCGGCCACCTCGTGCAGCAGTTTTTCGTGCTGTTCGCCTTGGGCCGCGAACAGGCGAAGGATCAGATCGTCGCTGGGGCCGTTGGTGATGGTGCCGTTGTTGACCGTGCCGCCGCTCATCGTGCCGCTGTTGACGGCGCTGGCGGCGGCGGACGGCGGCGAGGACGATGGTTTGAAAATGACGACCACCGCCGCGATGGCGCCCACCACCCCGGCCACCGAACCGATCACGGTCCAATCGTCGATCGTCACCATGATCCCTCCCGCCCCAAGCGCATGAACAGACGCTTGGGGGAGGGGTTAGGCTATTCGTCGAAACTTGTCACGCGGCGATTGTGTCCGCCTTACCCCATCACCTTGCGGCATTCCTCGGCGCACGCCTTGCAGGCGTCGGCGCAGGCTTTGCACTCGGCGTGCTGTTCGTGTTTGCGGCACTCGGTTTCACAGGCTTGGCACGAGGCATGGGCGATCTTGGCCATCGCGGGCAGCTGCGACGATCCGGCGGCGGCCAGTTTTTGCAGGGCAACGCAAATCGCCTGGGCCTCATCGACCGATTTCACGCAGGCGGCGGTGGACACGTCACCGGACAGGAACAGCGACAGGCAATGCGCCGTGCAGGCTTGGCCCGCCTTGACGCAGTTGGATGCCGCGTCGATCAGCGGGTTGGCGCCCGAGCCATGCATCATGTGCATATGGTCGTGGTCCATCGGCATGTCGGCGGCCATGGCGGTTCCAGCGGCCAGCACGGCCCCGGCGGTGACAAACAGTTCGCGGCGGTTGACGATCATCGGAAATCCTTTCGGCGGAGGGTATTATCCGCCGATCATCGCCGGTATTTCAAATCCCCGCAATCAATGCGTCGTCATCGTAAAGGCCGGGGTATCGACATCGTCGTCGTGGCGGGCCAGCGCCGCGATGAATTCGTCGTAAACCACCCGGCGGACATCCGGCTCGGCGGCGGCCAAGCCGCGCAGGCGGCCGAGAATCGACAACAGCCGTTTGTGATCGCTGGACAGAAGCTGGCGGAAGTTTTCCGGTCCCATTTCGGCGAGGGCTTCCTCGTGATCGAAATGGCGGACCAGACGGGCGTACAGCCGCTCGACGGCGCTGGAAATAGCCTGGGCGCCATGGCCTTCGGCGATTACCGGCTCTAGCTTGTTCATCAGCTCGTACAGGCGATGGTGCTCTTCGTCGATGGAGGGGTCGGTGCCCCGGTCGTCGGTCCAGTGCAGCATGGGTGCCTCCTGAAAAAGGGGTCTTCATGTGCAGGTGGGGACGGTTGAGCCAAAAGAAAACCCCCCTCTGTTTCCAGAAGGGGGTTGTTCATTTTCATGGGCCCCTCGCCGGGCGGGCGCT
>CAIULK010000040.1 GCA_903899885.1 uncultured Rhodospirillaceae bacterium | reverse complement strand
CAACCGCGCCAACGTGTCGGAAAAACTGCATACCGAGTTCGACCCCATCTTGGGCTGGGTCAACCGCCCCAATATGTCGGTTCCCGATCTCTACGGTCCCGGCATTGCGTTGCACACCAACAGCCAGCGGCTGCGCGCCACCGCCGATTACGCCGTCGAGGTACCGCCCGGCAAAATCCGGGTGTTGTGCGTGGGGGATTCCTTCACCCTGGGGGTCGGGGTCGATGATAGCCAGACCTGGTGCGCCCAACTGGCGCGCTTTGATCCCAGGATCGAGCCGGTCAACATGGGCCAAGGCGGCTATGGCCTGGACCAAGCGTTCCTGTGGTGGGAACGCGACGGCGGCCGCCTGAAATACGACGTCGTGGTGTTCGCCTATATCAACGACGATTTCCAGCGGATGACGCTCAACCGCTTCCTGGGCTATCCCAAGCCGGTGCTACGGCTGCGCGGCGGCAAATTGGTGGTCGAGAATGTCCCGCTGCCCAAACCCGGCGAGGAAGGGGCTTATCGCTTTCTCGGGGCCTTGGCCACCGTCCGCCTTGCCCAGATCGATTTGAAACTGCCGGAAGCGCAGGCGCTGGGCGATCTGTCGGAATTGTCCGAGGTGTCCCGCGCGGTCTTTTCCCGGATCAAGACCCTGGCCCAGGAACGCGGCGCCCGCGTGCTGATGGTCCACCTGCCCGGACCGAACAATGTCGAACCCAGCATGACCGACACCTTCCGCCTGCACATGCTGGATATCGCGGGCCAAGTGGGGTTGAACCGGCTGGATCTGGTCGAGGCGATCCGTACGATTCCGCCCGTCCAGGCCCATACCTTCTTCATCGAGAAGGACATCAAGGATTTCGTGCGCTCGGCCGGCCACTACAACCCGGCCGGCAACGCCTTCGCCGCCGAACAAATCGTGCGGGCTTTGAAACTTTAATCCCCCACCGCCGCCCCGGAGAACTGAGAGAGCCCGGAGCGGGGGCATGCCCCCGCTCCGTATAATGTCAGACGGAATGCTCGAAGGTGGGGAACCGCCCCTCGGTATAGAGTTTGGGTGCGGCGTCGTGATAGGCCCGCGCGAAGCGGAACGCCTCGAGATCCTCGTAGGTATTGGCCACCACCTGCATGCCCAGAGGAATGTTCTTCGGCCCCAGCCCCACCGGCACGTTGACGACCGGATAGCGGCTCAGGAGGTTGAAAATCCAGGTCAGAATCCAGATATAGCCGTAGGTCTTCACCCCGTTGATGATCACATGATCGACGTCCTCGTTTTCTTCCCAGTTGGCGGGCACGAAGGGTGTGGCCAATGTCGGCATCAGCAGCGCCGAGTAGCCCCGGCCGAAGATCTTCTCCTGGATCTCGCTGTGCATCCTCTCGCCGAGTTCATCGCCCTTGAAGAGATCCATCCCATCGACGGCCCCCCGCGGGAACCCATCCATCACCATGCGGGTATTGCGGCACACAAGATCTCGGTAGGGCGCGAGCACGTCGCGCTGCATGGTCATGCCTGCGCCGGCAAACAGGGCGCGCGCGAACAGCTTACGATTCTCTTTGGTAAAGGTATCGAGGCGGACCTCATCGACGGTGCAGCCCTGCGCCTTGTAAACCTTGACCGCCTGTTCCATCGACGCGCGGACGCTGGCGTCGAGATCGACGAGTTGCTTGTCGTCGGGATAAACCACGGCCACCTTGGCACCACGAACGTCCGCGCGGATGACCGAGTAATCCAGCTTGGAACGCAGGGACGGAAGGTCCGAGGGGTGCGGGCCGCACAGGACGTTCTGCATCAGGGCAAGATCGGCCACGGTCCGCGCCATCGGGCCGTTGCTGGCCTGATGTGTCTGGCCGGAAGGCACCCGCCCGAACGGAGGCTTGAAGCCGCACACCCCGGTAAACGCCGCCGGGATGCGGATGGACCCGCCGATGTCCGATCCGGTCGCCAGCGTGGTGAAACCGGACGCCAGCGCGGCGCCCGATCCGCCCGATGAACCGCCAGCCGCATAAGCGGTATTCCACGGCGTGCCGGTCACCCCCGTCAGCCGCGACCACGTGACGGCGTGCCAGCAGAATTCCGGCACTGCGGTCTGGATGTGCATGACCGCCCCGGCCGCGCGCAAAAACTCGACGATCGGGGAATCCTTCGGGGCCGGCTGCCCCGCCAGACGCGCCAGGGGAATGCAGCCCAGTCCGTTCGACCAGCCCTTGACCTTAAGGTCATCCTTGACCGCCACCGTGACGCCCTCCAGCGGACGAGCGGTATTGGTGCGATAGCGTTCACCGGATGCCTTGGCCCGCTCCCGCGCTTCCTCGAAATGCTTGGCGACCACCGCATTGACGCCACGGTCATGCAGGGCGATGCGGGCGATCTGCGCTTCGAGAACTTGTAGCGGCGTAATCTTGCCCGCAGCGAACAGCGGGATCAGTTCAGTGGCGGGTGCGTAGCACAGGTCGTCCTGATCAAACTCGCCTAGTTTATTATGCATGATAAATCGACTCCGTTAACCCTACCGATTGTTCTGCATGGCCTTGCCAGCACGTTGATGGCTGCCGACATGACTATCGCACACCCACTCGCTCTATCGCACATGAACTCACGCGTATGAGTCACATAATCGCGCTCATCTATACCGTTTCGGCATCTTCATAATGGTAATGCGCACCCAACACGCGCTATCCTATCCGGGGCAACACACACCACTGAGCGCTTTTAATACATATTATTTCGACCATCGCGCGTACCGTGTTCGGTAATTCATCCCTAGCGCGGCGGTAACCACCCGTAGCGTTTGATACCGGCCAACCTTTGATTTGACTTGTTGGCCGGTATCCAGCCGCCACCCGCGGCGCGGCCAAGGGCGCGGACGCGCCCGCCCGGCGAGGGACAAGACACAAATACCAATCGGTCATTTCAATGGCCGATTGGTATGAGTTGGGCGGCACGGGCTTCGGCCAGCGCCCGCCTATCGCGAAAGAACTAAGCGCGCGCCGCCGGATCCTCGGCCAAACCGGACTCGAAAACCAAGGCGCCGTGCAAACGCGGCCAGGAAAAAACCCAGTCTCACGCAAAATACTCGCAGTGTGCGCAGGGAAACGCCTTCGGCCCCTGCCCGCACAGGGATTGGCGCCACGCGACGTAATTCTTGTCGCACCATGTCGCGAACAGATCGCTGGCCGGGGTCAGGCGGGCCAGGACGAACTTTTTATGCTTGGCGTAGTCCGAGCGCAAATTGCAGCAGGGCATGACATTGCCGTTCCATTCGATCTGCATTTCGACGAAGGGAATATAGCAAGGCGACATCCGGGCATAGGTGGTGCTCAAGGCCAACGCACCACCCGATCCAGCACCAGCCCGCCTTCGGGCTGGGCGGGATCCGCAACGAAATGGTCGGGATGAAGCCGCACCGCTTTACCGGGTTTGCAGCGTCAGCGTCTCCCCGCCGGTGCGGTCGCGGGCAACGATGGTGCGCGGCCGGTCGGGATCGAGATCGTAGCGGACGGCATCGACATAGGACATGCCCGCGTTCCGGCTTTCATCGACCAACAGCCCCAGCACGGCGGCGCCGCCGGTCACCACGATCAACGCCGAATTGCCCCAGCGCCAGCCGTTGGCGCTGGCATCCAGACTGTAGGTGGTCGGACGCCGCCCCTGTGCGGTGCAAGTAACGATGACCGGCGCCGCCGAGGTCGGCACATCAAGGCTGGCCGGAGTATCCACCGAGGCGGCATAACCGGCGGTGCCCCGCAGATCGCAATGGCCGCCGGCCGGATTGGTGGAAAACTGAACCGTCGTCGAATTCGACCCGGCGATCGAGGCGCAAGCCCCCACCGCCATTACCGCCAACGCCGCCGGAACCATTCTGGTCCATGTGCACCCCATGCCATCACCCGGATGTCTAAGAAAACTCACGCGGCATGGTCGCGGAAAAGACACGTTTGCGCAAGCGAAACCGAATGTTTCATTAACGCGGTAACGTGAAATTAACCAATATTACCACTGTAAAGTTCGCGCGCCCGGGTCTCGAAAGCCCGGACCATGCGGTGCACCGCGTCGTCGAACCAGGTTCCGATCACCGCTTGCAACAGTGGCGAGCGGAATTCGAAATCGACCAGAAAATCGACCTCGACGCCATCCGGGACCGGGCGGAACCGCCAGCGATTGGTCAAATAGCGGAACGGACCTTCCAGATAGGTAACATCGATCACGCCGTTCGCGCGGTCGAGAACCACCTTCGAGGTATAGCGTTCACGGATCATCTTGAAGCCGATGGTCAATTCCGCGAACAGCACGTCGCCCTTCGGCCGCACCCGGGCGCCCAGGCACCAGGGCAGGAAATCGGGATAGCGCGCCACGTCGGCGACCAGATCGAACATCTGTTCGGGAGTGTGGGGCAGAACCCTGATTTCGGAATGACCCGGCATCCCTCAGCCCCCGCGACAAACCCGGAAACGCTCGAAATCGGCCCCGGCGTGGTGCGAGGACCGGGTCAAGGGCGAGGCTGAAACCAAGCCGAACCCCAGGGCGCGCGCGCGCTCGGCCAGTTGGTCGAACTCGTCGGGCGTCACGAAGCGAACCACCGGCGTGTGCCGTTGGGTGGGTTGCAGATACTGCCCGATGGTCAAAATCTCGACCCCGGCGGCCCGCAGATCCGCCATCACCGCCACCACCTCGTCAACCGTTTCGCCCAATCCGACCATCATGCCCGATTTGGTGACGATGGACGAATCCAATGCCTTGACCCGCGCCAGCAGGGCCAGCGAATCAGGATAACGCGCCCCCGGCCGGACGGAAGGGTACAGACGCGGCACGGTCTCGATATTATGGTTGTAAACATCGGGGCGGGCGGCCACCACCGTCTCGATCGCTTGGTCCTTGTTGCGGAAATCGGGGGTCAGCACCTCGATCGTCGCGCCGGACTCACGCGCCCGCACCGCGCCCACGCAGGCGGCGAACTGACCGGCGCCGCCATCGGGCAAATCGTCGCGGGTGACCGAGGTGATCACCACATGACGAAGCCCCATCGCCACCGCGCTGTCGGCCAGATGATCCGGCTCGGCCGGATCGGGCGCGCCCGGACGCCCGGTGCGGACATTGCAAAACGTGCAGGCCCGCGTGCAGGTGTCGCCCAGAATCAGAAAGGTCGCTTGGCGGTTTTTCCAGCACTCCCCCATATTCGGGCAGGCTGCTTCCTCGCAGACCGTGTGCAGATGGGCCGAGCGCATCCGCTGGCGGATTTCCCGCGCCTCGACCGAGGTCGGCGCCTTGACCAGAATCCAATCCGGCTTACGCAAGGCCCCGGTCACGCCGCGTTCCCGGCGTCCAGCCCCGCAGGCAACCATGTGGCGTCGTCGAGAATAGCCGAACGCAAATGCGCTTGGGTCAAATTGCGCGCCTTGGACAAATCGGCCCCTTTGAAAACGGGATCATTGAGGACAGCCCCATCGAAATCCGCGTCCGACAGATCGGCGCCGGTAAAATCGGCCCCATTCAAGATGCACTCGGAAAAATCCGTTTCGCGAAGATCGGAACGGCCGAACCGCGCGTCGTTCAAAATAGTGTCGCTCCACTTCGAACGAGGCAACCGGCCGCCTTCGAGGTTGTATCCCCGATGGATCGTGCCGCGCATCCCGCCGCGTTCACGACTTCCCTTCTGATTTTGCGCCTTTCT
>CAIULK010000039.1 GCA_903899885.1 uncultured Rhodospirillaceae bacterium | reverse complement strand
TAGGCCGAGGGGCATGTGAATAGTAAAGCCTTTTGCGTCACATCAGACGCAAAAGGCTTCAAAAAATATGGTGGGCGGTGACGGGTTCGAACCGCCGACATCCTGCGTGTAAAGCAGGCGCTCTTCCAGCTGAGCTAACCGCCCTTATAATTAAAAGCGAAATGCCGACTGCGTTATGGCAGCCGGCATTCGAAACAAACGGGGACCCCCCCCAATTTTTCAGACCCGAGCAACCGATCCCTATTGGATCGCGTCGCGCAGGCCCTTACCCGCCTTGAATTTCGGCTGCTTCGACGCCGCGATGGTGATCTTCTCACCGGTCCGCGGATTGCGGCCTTCCGACGCGGCGCGAGCGGTCACCGCGAAGGTGCCGAACCCGACCAACCGCACTTCATCGCCGCCCTTCAAAGCACCCGTGATGGCATCGAAAACGCCGTCAACAGCCTTACCGGCATCCGCCTTCGACAGACCCGTAGAACTGGCCACAGCCGTAACGAGATCGTTTTTATTCACCTGATGGCCCCCTTCCTTGACCCGATCAACCAACACGCCGCCTTTGCTTTGGCGGCGCTACGCTCAAATTCGGCCAGCGAACCAGCCCCACCTAGACACGCAAGCCACTCTAATTCGCATCCCTCAAGTGCGTCAATCCGGGAAAAACGGCACTTGTGGCGAATCCTGTCAAAAAACCCTAATGCGTGATGACCGCCGATGATTCACCGTTCTCGGCCACCGGACGGGCGGCTTCCTCGGCGGCTTCGTCCCACTCGATCGGCACCGGCATCCGCACCAAGGCGCGGTTCAGCACGTCATCGACCATGGCCACCGGAACGATAGTCAGGCCCTTTTTAACATTGTCCGGAATTTCGGCCAAATCCTTTTCATTTTCCTTTGGGATCAACACGGTGGTCAAGCCGCCGCGCAGCGCCGCCAGCAACTTCTCCTTGAGGCCGCCGATGGGAAGAACCCGGCCGCGCAGGGTGATTTCACCGGTCATCGCCACGTCGCGCCGCACCGGAATCCCGGTCAGCGCCGAGACGATCGCGGTACACATCGCGACACCGGCCGAGGGGCCGTCCTTCGGTGTTGCCCCTTCGGGGACGTGAACGTGGATGTCCCGCTTCTCGAACATCGTCGGCTTCAACCCGAAGGTCACCGAGCGCGAGCGCACATAGGAGCGGGCCGCCTGCACCGATTCGCGCATCACGTCGCCCAATTGGCCGGTGTGGCTGATCGCCCCCTTGCCGGGCATGGTGACCGCCTCGATCGACAGCAGTTCGCCGCCGACTTCGGTCCAGGCCAAACCGGTGACGACGCCGACCAGATCGTCGGTCTCGACCTCGCCGTACCGATAACGCGGCACGCCGGCATATTTTTCGATGTTCTTGGGAGTGACGACCACCCGCTTGCGCCGGGTCGAGACGATTTCCTTGGTCGCCTTGCGGGCCAGACTGGCCAGCTCGCGCTCAAGGTTGCGCACACCGGCTTCCCGCGTGAAGGTGCGGATCAGCTGGCGCAGGCCTTCCTCGGTGATCGACCATTCGCCCGGCGTCAGACCGGCGGCCTTTTCGACCTTGTCGATCAGATGGCCGCGCGCGATTTCGACCTTCTCGTCCTCGGTATAGCCCGACAGACGGATGATCTCCATGCGGTCCAGCAGCGGCTGGGGCATCTTCAAGGTGTTGGCGGTGGTCACGAACATCACGTCGGAGAGGTCGTAATCGACCTCCAGGTAATGATCGTTGAACGAACTGTTCTGCTCGGGATCGAGTACCTCAAGCAGGGCCGAGGCGGGGTCGCCGCGCCAATCGGCGCCCAGCTTGTCGATTTCATCAAGCAGGAACAACGGGTTGGAGGTTTTCGCCTTCTTCATGCCCTGCACGATCTTGCCGGGCATCGAGCCGATATAGGTGCGGCGGTGACCGCGAATTTCAGCCTCGTCGCGCACGCCGCCCAAGCTCATCCGCACGAAATTGCGGCCCGTCGCCTTGGCGATCGACTTACCCAGCGAGGTCTTGCCAACGCCGGGCGGCCCGACCAGGCACAGAATCGGCCCCTTGACCTTTTCGACGCGGCTTTGCACCGCGAGATATTCGAGAATGCGTTCCTTGACCTTTTCCAGGCCATAATGGTCGGCGTTCAGAACCGCCTGGGCGGCTTTGATATCCTTCTTGACCATCGTCCGCTTCTTCCACGGAATCGACAGCAACCAATCGAGGTAGTTGCGCACCACCGTGGCTTCCGCCGACATCGGGCTCATCGAGCGCAGCTTCTTCACCTCGGCCAGCGCCTTTTCGCGGGCTTCCTTGGTCAGACGGGTCTTCTTGATGCGTTCCTCGAGTTCGGCGCCTTCGTCGCGGCCGTCGTCGCCTTCACCCAGTTCCTTCTGAATCGCTTTCAGCTGTTCATTCAGATAGTACTCGCGCTGGGTCTTCTCCATCTGCCGCTTGACGCGGTTGCGGATCTTCTTTTCGACCTGCAAC
>CAIULK010000038.1 GCA_903899885.1 uncultured Rhodospirillaceae bacterium | reverse complement strand
TGTTCACCTGGCAGGTGATGGCCGTGCTGCGCCGCCTGAAGGGCATCGACTTCGCCGGAATGGACGTGGTCGAAGTGGCCCCGGCCTATGACGTTTCCGAGATCACCGCATTGGCGGCGGCGACCATCCTTTGGCATTATCTGGCTTTGGTCAGCTAAACAGGAAAACGGCGGCGGCGATCGAGCAGGTCCACAAGCCTTCCGGGCCGCATTCGGCCGAGGCGGTGATCGACGTGCTGTTGATGATCAGATTGCTGTGCTCGTAAATCTGTTTGCGTTCGTTCCACGCCGCCTCGGGGTTGAATTCCAGGCCTAGGGTCGAGGCCAGCATGGTGGCGGCCAGATCCTCGGCGTATTCGCCGCTCGACACCGCGTTCATGCCGAAGCCGTGATGTTCCGAGATGTAGCCGTACATCTCGGCGTCGGCGGGCTTGGCGAGGCCGATATTGGCATGCACGTGACGCCCCGGCTCGTTGGTCTCGGCGCGAGCCATCACGCAGAAGGTGATGTCGCCGGGATTGAGCGCGTGCACGCCATCCGCCCGGTCGATCACAAGGCAGTGCGGCGGCAGGATCGAGGATACGTAGACGAGGTTCTGCTGTTCGATATCGGCCTGACGCAGCGCGAACTCGAAGGCGACCAGCGAATCGCGGTGAACCCCGACGCCCTTGGTCAAAAACATCCGTTTCGGAGTTGGAAACATCCGGTCCCCCCATCACGCCGCCCGATCCGGCCGGAGTGCCAGCGGGTTCGGGAAAAATGGCCGATCCGGGGGAGGCGGGCAAATGAAGTTTGAGGGGCGGTTGCGGTGAAAATCGGTTGGGTGTCACCGAAACGGGATTGACGGGCATACGGGCAGGCCGTACTTCATTTCGTCCGGCCGGAAAGCGGGAGCTTTTGAAGCGCGGAAGTGAGGAGACGTGGAATGTCGGATCTGCCCGAACTGAGTGATGTCGCCCTTGCCAAAATGCGTCCAATGACTCTTGCGAAGCGGGCGCGAATCGTTGCGGGACTAAGCCAAGCCGACTTCGCGCGATCCTATGGTATCCCGGTTGGGACGCTCCGGGACTGGGAGCAGGGCCGCACCAATCCGGACGCCGCCGGAGTGGCCTACCTGACCGCCATCCTGCATGACGCGCCGACAGTCGCCCGGGCCTACGGATCGGCGACCGCATAGAATTTCCAATTTCAGGGACACAATACAATACTAAACCGCGTACCCCATCAGGCCGCCAACGGCGATGGGAGCGCCGAAGTGAACAAATTCAGTTCAGGGCCGCCTGCCAACAGACGCTTGAAGAACTGCGGGGGGTGGAAGCTTTCAAGGTGGCGGCGGATTTCGCCGAGAGCGAACGTCGAGGGCAGTTTTTTGATCGTCGAAAAAACTATGACATAGCCGGTGTTGGCGCCCTCATAGTAGGCGTCAAACTCCGTCTTGGTGATCCCACACTGCTTGCCATAGTCACGCCAGATTGCCGAGGGTGATGCTGCCACCACTTTGGCGACGGTGCCCACCGCCTCGACGGACCCGCGCGGAAGGGTGCTGTAAATCCAGACCCGGCAGCCGGAGATCAGCTTCAGCGGGCGACGCCGGAGTTCGACCGTCTTCCTTCCGCTTACCATGTTGTCCGCATGGCGCGGGTGAACCGAAATAAGAATGTTTTCGGCGCTAGCCATCAACCCGCCCTTCCTTTATGACCTCGATCAGCTTCTCGAAAGATATGACCTTTGCACTTACCAGATTCGAGCTGTCGGCACACCCTAATTCGCGGAGCCGCTTAAGCGGCACGGGGCTTTTGAGGACGAAGATGTTGTCGAACGACGTCTCCGTGACCTTACGGCCTACGCTCCGCTCTTCCAGCGAACGTTGATCAAGCACTCCTCGCCGAAGGACTTTCTCCAGCGCGTCGGTCTTGGTGACGATGCGGCTGCCAGTAATTCGCGCAACCGCAAATATACACCCGCGCCCGCCCCCTTTTTTGGACTCGTAGAACAACATTGGAGTGCCGGGCTTCATCCGCCCCACTGTTCTTGGCGCGCTGATGTAGACCCGTTCGCGTCGCAAAATCGCTTCCGGTGGCGCCAGCATCGACAACTGCGGATTGGCCCCGATCAGATCGCGGGCGAAATGCGCTCTGATCGGAACAATAACACCACCTCGGCCGTGGAACAAAAAAAGAACTGGCGATAGTTCGCTTTCTAGTTCAGGCAGCGACAGGGCCATTTCCCGGTCTTCCGTCTTGAGCAGAACCTGCCGATTGGCCTCGTCGATAGTCGGTATGCGCAGGGGCAGCGAAAGCGAGGCAGCAGACAGCAAGGACTGGCGGATAGCCTGCCAATTCTCAGGCGTGACCAATTTCCCCAGGGCCAAGCGCTGAAGTGTCAGATGGCCGTCACCGGCCCCGATCGGAGGGTGAAAGCCAAGCGCAAGGGCGGATTGGCGTGTTTCCACTTGCCCACTAGGAATGTTCAAGCGGACGAGAGTTGGGCCAGCGGCACTGAGTTCGCGTGGAATGGCATCGAGAAGGTGGTCGAGAATGGGTTCCGAAGCGGGGTTCACTTCGTCAACAGCAAGATAGACGTCCGCCGTTCTCCTGGCGCCGCCGTAAACCCCCCACTTGGCGAAGCCCAGAGGTCTTTCCCTATCATCGGTGACCAGCAGCCAATTGGCTTGGGAACCTTGACACGCGAGCGCTTCCTCAATAAAGGCCGGGGAAGCCGTCATGGCTCCGAGGAAGCCCTGTGCTTTGGGTAAATCCTCGGGTAGGTTCCGGCGCGCGCGCAGTACCCCACTCGACACTTCTGCCACGGCCCCATCGTCTTCCTCGCGCAGGGCTTCCACCAGTTCTGCGAACTCCTCCACACCAATGACGTCCAGGTTCCAGACCTCAAGAAGGTGGAGGCGTGCCCGGAGGATGGCGTTCTCACTGGTGATGAACCCTGCGGCTCTATGATGGATGGCTGTGGCAATGTGTTTCAGGTCTGACCGATCCTGTTCCGTCAGCACGCCCTGTTGATGCCGTTCAGGAAAGATGAGCGGGGCAAGTTTTGAGACTAAAGGCCGAAGATCTTTCTCCGGGGGCTGAGGCAAACTAGCGGCGCGGCTGGCGAAGGCCAAAACGGGGTCGTTAGCGGGGTCCTTGGAAGTCCGTAGCAGTTCCTTGGCGAACTCCTCCGCCACCATCAAGCGAATGTTATTGGCCATGCCCGCCCAAACGACCTTAGTGGCTGCATCCGAACGAGGACGTTTGCGAACCACGTCGAACAGAACGTTGAGGTCGAAGAGGTAAATGGGGCGCTGAAAATACCGTTCTGCGAAACGCAATTCACCCGATTTTGATGAGGCTACCATCATGGTCAGCAAGGAAGGCGTCTCAAGGTCAAGTCCGCGGACGTTGATCCGTCGCTTGCGGGTCGCCCCACCAGCCTTAGTACGGATGACCCGGAACCCCATTCGGTTCCAGGCCGAGTTCGCGGCAAGATCGTCTGCGACATTGGCGACGATGCTGAGCCAATGCTCGGCTGTGAGCCGCTTCTTCAGACATGCCACCAACTGCTGGGCAATGCCATGGCCTCGAAACGCTGGCGCTACGAATAGCTGGAAAATCTTGGCTTGGGGAAATAGGCCGCCGAACATCAGATGTCCAGCGTAGGTCTCGGCACCGCCGACGGTCGAGGTGGTCGCCACAAGCAACTTCCCCGTCGCTGCGAACGTTTGGTAGGCCGAACTGGGCCAGAAGCCCAACTCCTCTTTTGCCGTATCGGCCCCCGTGCTTACGTCAGAAAGATAGGGGAGGATGTCTTCGAGTTTGTCCTTGATGGCGATGGGCATGGTCTTCTCGCACGGTTCACACCTATCTTATTCCATTATTCGCAAAAGGCGAGTGTCCGCAGTTTCCGTCAATTATCTGGGCGGGGGCGACAAGCTCTAGCCGCTGCCAGTGCCCGGTCAACATAGGATTACGGTAAAATCACCCGCCGACTTTCGTCTCCCCCCTTACCCCAACCCAAACACCCCCTCGGCATACCCCAGCAACCGCCCCAAGCTTTCCCCCACCGTCATCACCCCGGTGTCCAGCGCCAGTTCCGGCGCCTCCGGCGGTTCATA
Organism: uncultured Rhodospirillaceae bacterium; assembly: GCA_903899885.1. GTDB lineage: Bacteria > Pseudomonadota > Alphaproteobacteria > Rhodospirillales > Magnetospirillaceae > CAIULK01. Next base: position 4,547 of record CAIULK010000038.1, on the reverse strand, counting down.
CGGGTCCGACAGCCCGGTGTAATTGGCGATCATCCCCGAGCGCGCCTTGGCGTACAGCCCCTTGGGGTCGCGGCCCTCGCACACCGCCAGGGTGCCGCTGAGGTATATCTCGTGGAACAAATTCCCCGCCCGCGCCCGCACCTGGGCGCGCGTCGCGGCGTAGGGCGAGATCAGGGCGACGATGGCGATGCAGCCCGTCTCGGCCATCACGATCGCGGTCTCGCCGACCCGGCGGACATTCTCGTCGCGGTCGGCCTTGGAAAAACCCAGATCAGCCGAGAAATGTTTGCGCAACGCGTCGCCGTCCAGCACGCCGCTACGCCAGCCGCGTTCGAACAGCGCTTGATCAAGGCCTTGCGCCAGGGTGGTTTTGCCCGCCCCCGACAGGCCGGTCAGCCACAGAATGCCGCTTTTGTGCCCGGCGGCGCGCCAGCGTTGTTCAAGGGTGATCACAAAAGGCTCTCCTAGACTCGAGGTTTGCGCGCGGGCATTCTGGCCTTTATGAGCAGTCACGCCGATTTCGTCCACCTTCGCGTTCACTCCGCCTATTCCTTGTCGGAAGGGGCGATCACGCTGAAGAATCTGGTCAAGCTGTGCCAGAAAAACACCATGCCGGCGATGGGGCTGGCCGATACCGGCAATCTGTTCGGCGCCTTGGAATTTTCGGTGGCCTGCGCCGATGCGGGCATTCAGCCGATCGTCGGCTGCCAGGTGGCGGTGCGGCGCGAAGACGGCGGTACCCCGCGCGACGGGCGGCGCGCCGAACCCGACCGCGTGGTTCTGCTGTGCCAGAACGAGGCGGGGTATCTGAACCTGCTGGACCTGGTGTCGTCGGCCTTTCTGGAAACCGACGCGGGCGAAACCCCGCAGGTTTCGCTGATCGATGTCGAAAAACGATCCGAGGGGCTGATTCTGCTGACCGGCGGGGTGGCCGGGCCGGTCGGCCGCCTGCTGTCCGACCAACGCCCCGACGCCGCCGAGGTGATGCTGGTCCGCCTGGCCCAAAGTTTCGCCGGGCGCACCTATGTCGAGCTGCAACGCCACGGGCTGGAGGCCGAGGACCGCATCGAAGCGGCCCTGATCGATCTGGCCTATAAACACGATCTGCCGCTGGTCGCCACCAACGAACCGTTCTTCGCCACCCCGGATATGTACGAGGCGCACGACGCGCTGATCTGCATCGCCGAAAGCACCTATGTCGCCGAAAGTGATCGCCGTCACCTTAGCCCCGAGCATTGGTTCAAACCGGCGGCGGCGATGCGCGAGCTGTTCGCCGACCTGCCCGAGGCCTGCGACAACACCCTGGTGGTCGCCAAACGCTGCGCCGTGATGTCGCGCAAACGCGCCCCGATCCTGCCCGCCTTTCAGATGGAAGGGATGAGCGAGGCCGAGGCCCTGCGCAAGAAAACCCTGGAGGGGTTGGAACTGCGGCTGAAAAAGCACGTGTTCACGCCGTTAATGACCGACTCCGAGCGCGAGCATGCCTCCAAACCTTACTATGAGCGGATCGATTACGAGCTGGGCGTCATCGAAAAGATGGACTTTCCCGGCTACTTCCTGATCGTCTCGGACTTTATCCAATGGTCGAAGGCGCACGGCATTCCGGTGGGGCCGGGGCGCGGATCGGGGGCGGGCTCGGCGGTCGCTTGGGCGCTGACCATCACCGATCTTGATCCCTTGCGCTGGGGGCTGCTGTTCGAACGGTTCCTTAACCCCGAACGCGTCTCGATGCCGGACTTCGATATCGATTTTTGTCAGGACCGGCGGGAAGAAACCATCCGCTATGTCCAGCAAAAGTACGGCACCGACCGTGTGGCGCAAATCATCACGTTTGGAAAGTTGCAGGCGCGCGCCGTGCTGCGCGATGTGGGGCGCGTGCTGCAAATGCCCTATGGCCAGGTCGATCGCCTGTGCAAAATGGTACCGAATAATCCGGCCAAGCCAGTGCCTTTGGTCGAGGCCGTCGAATCGGAACCCCTGTTGCGCGAGGCGCGCGAGCGCGACGAAACCGTCGCCCATCTGTTGAATATCGGCATGAAGCTGGAGGGGCTGTACCGCCATGCCTCGACCCACGCGGCCGGGGTGGTGATCGGCGACCGCCCCCTGCGCCAGCTGGTGCCGCTGTACCGCGATCCGCGGTCCGACATGCCGGTGACCCAGTTCAACATGAAGTGGGTGGAACCCGCCGGGCTGGTCAAATTCGACTTCCTGGGCCTAAAAACCCTGACGGTGATGGAAACCGCCATCGCCCATATCCGCGCGATCACCGGGGATAGCGTCGATCTGTCGGCCTTGCCGTTGGATGATGCCAAAACCTACGAGATGCTGGCGCGCGGCGATACCGCCGGGGTGTTCCAGCTGGAATCCACCGGCATGCGCGACGTGCTGCGCAAGATGCGGCCCAACCGGCTGGAGGATCTGATCGCGGTGGTGGCGCTCTACCGCCCCGGCCCGATGGACCAGATCCCGCGTTACATCGCCTGTAAACACGGCGAGGAAGAGCCGGACTATATGCATCCCTCGCTGGAACCGATCTTGAAGGAAACCTTCGGGATCATGGTCTACCAGGAACAGGTGATGCAGATCGCCCAGGTTTTGGCCGGCTACACGCTGGGCGGCGCCGATCTGCTGCGCCGCGCGATGGGCAAGAAGATCAAGGAGGAGATGGACAAGCAACGCGCCACCTTCGTCGACGGCGCGGTGGCGCGCGGCGTGGGCCAAGCGGTGGCCTCGACCATTTTCGACAAGGTGGCGAAGTTCGCCGAATACGGCTTCAACAAATCGCACGCGGCGGCCTATGCCCTGGTCGCCTATCAAACCGCGTGGCTGAAGGCCAACCACCCGGCTGAATTCATGGCGGCGACCATGACCTTCGACATGGGCAACACCGACAAGCTGAACGGCTTCCGTCAGGAGCTTGACCGGCTGGAGATCCGGCTGCTGCCGCCCGACATCAATCGCTCGCGCGCCGATTTCGCGGTGGAAAAGCTGGATGGCGGCGGCTTCGGCATCCGCTATGCCTTGGCGGCCTTGAAGAATGTCGGCGCGGCGGCGATGAGCGCGATGGTCGAGGCGCGCGGGCAGGGCAAACCCTTCGCCGATCTGGCCGATTTCGCCCGCCGGGTCGATGCCAAACAGGTCAACCGCCGCCAGATGGAAAATCTGGTCAAGGCGGGGGTGTTCGATTCCTTGGACAAGAATCGCGGCAAGGTGTTCAAGAATATCGAAACCCTGCTGCGGGTGTCGGCCAGCGAGGCCGAGGAACGCGCCTCGAACCAAATCAGCATGTTCGGCGGGGGCCAAGCCGCCCCGGTGAAGTTCGAGGCGGCGGCCGACTGGTCGCCGCACGAAAAACTGACCCGCGAATTCGAGGCGGTGGGGTTCTATCTGTCGGCCCATCCGCTGGACGCCTACGCCAAAAGCCTGCGCCGCTTGGGCGCCTTGAAAGCCTCGGAACTGGTGCGCCATTTGAAGGCGGGCGGCAAAAGCCGGGTGCGGCTGGCGGGGTCGTTGCTGTCGAAAAGCGAGCGCACGTCTTCAAAGGGCAGCCGTTATGCTTTTTTGCAATTGTCCGACGCCTCGGGGATGTTCGAGGTGACCTGTTTTTCCGAAGTGCTGTCGGCGGCCCGCGACCTGCTGGAAGCCGGCGGCCCGTTGCTGCTGGATGTCGAGGCCAAGCTGGAGGAGGAACAAATCCGCCTGACCTGCCAGCGGCTGGCCTCGCTGGATCAAGAAGCGGCCAAGGCGGCGGCCGGGATCAAGATCCACCTGCGCGACGCCGCCCCCATCGAGCCGCTCCGCGTCCTGATCAACGGCGAGGCGCGGGGCCGCAACCGCATCGCCATCATCGCCGATCTGGACGATCGCGAGGTGGAAATCGGCCTGGAACGGACCATTACCCTGAACGCGAAATTCATGGCGGCGCTGCGCTCGGTATCGGGCGTGGTCGATGTCGAGGAGATTTGAGGGCGTGCCGCCGAGGGGTTCGTGTTTACGCGGCCCGAGGCTTGATGTCATCGCGAATCGCGTTTCCGCCTTCCGCTTCCGCCCGTGAAAGATCAAAGGCGGACTGAAGATTGATCCAGAACTGCGGCGTCGTTCCGAAATAGCGGGCCAAACGCAGGGCGGTATCGGCGCTGACGGCGCGGCGCTGGTTGACGATCTCGCCGATCCGGGTGGCCGGAACCCGTAAAGCCACGGCCAAGGCGTGCACGCTGATCCCCAGCGGCTCCAAAAACTCGGTTCGAAGGATTTCGCCGGGATGGGTTTTGATTCGCATGGGCGTGTCCTTAATGATAATCGACGATCTCGACACGATCCGGCCCGCCGTCCGTCCATTGGAAGCAAAGCCGCCACTGCTCGTTGACGCGGATACCGTATTGGCCTTTACGATCCCCTTTCAACGCCTCTAGACCCTATGTTCGCCCCCTGAAAGGGCTGGCGGCCCGTCCCACGGCATGTCCCAATCGAGGGTTGCGCCGGACTGGCCGGCGCCGAGCCTCAGACATGGGGGACGGACCTGATGAACGATATCATCTACGTGGGGT
>CAIULK010000037.1 GCA_903899885.1 uncultured Rhodospirillaceae bacterium | reverse complement strand
GGTGGTCAAGGAAGAACGCGGCAACAAGGGCGCCGCGCTGACCACCTATCTATCGCTGGCCGGGCGTTATTGCGTGTTGATGCCCAACACCGCGCGCGGCGGCGGGGTGTCGCGCAAGATCATCTCGGCGGCCGACCGCAAGCGCCTGAAATCCATCGCCACCGAGCTGGAGATTCCGGAAGGCATGGCGGTGATCATCCGCACCGCCGGATCGGAACGCTCGAAGGTCGAGATCAAACGCGATTACGAATATTTGCTGCGCATGTGGGACACCGTGCGCACGCTGACCCTCGAATCCTCGGCCCCGGCCTTGGTGTACGAGGAAGCCAGCCTGATCAAACGCTCGATCCGCGATCTGTATTCGCGCGATATCGACGAAGTGATCGTCGCCGGTGACGAAAGTTACCGGATGGCCAAGGACTATATGCGGATGCTGACCCCCAGCCACGCGAAAAAGGTCCAGCCCTACAAGGACGACACCATGCCGCTGTTCCACCGCTATCAGGTGGAAAGCCAGCTCGACGCGATGCACAGCCCGGTGGTTCAGTTGCGGTCCGGCGGCTATATCGTGATCAACCAGACCGAAGCCTTGGTCGCCATCGACGTCAATTCCGGCCGCGCCACCCGCGAGCGCCATATCGAGGAAACCGCCGTCAAGACCAACCTGGAAGCCGCCGACGAGGTGGCCCGCCAGCTGCGTCTGCGCGATCTGGCCGGTTTGATCGTCATCGACTTCATCGATATGGAGGAATACCGCAACAACCATTCGGTCGAACGCCGGTTGAAGGAAGCGTTGAAGACCGACCGCGCCCGCATCCAGGTTGGCCGCATCAGCGCCTTCGGGCTGCTGGAACTGTCGCGCCAGCGTCTGCGCCCGTCGTTGCAGGAAACCGCCTTCATGCCGTGCGCGGCGTGCGGCGGCACCGGGTTGGTCCGCTCGGTCGAATCGGCCGCCGTGCATATTCTGCGCGCCATCGAGGAAGAGGGCATCCGCCGCCGCTCGTCGGAAATCACCGTCGCGGTGCCGACCGCCATCGCCTTGTACATTTTGAACCAGAAGCGCGACGCCCTGGCCGCCACCGAGGTGCGCCATCAGTTCCGGGTTTTCCTGACCGGTGACGACAGCTTGATCGCCCCCGCCTTCCGCATGGAAAAGGTGCGGGCCGAGGGCCGCTTCTTCGACGATACGCCGCGCGCGCCCCTGCCCATTCCCGATTTGCTGCCGACCGAGGACGACGGCCTCACCGACGAACCGGCCGACGAGGAGACCGCGAGCGAGGGCGGCGAGACCGCACAGACCGAACAAACGCCGCGCGGCGAGGATGGAGGCGACGGCACCGGCCGCCGCCGCCGCCGCCGTCGTCGGCGCGGGCGTCCGCGCAACGAGGATGGCACGCCGATGCAAGAGGGCGAGGGCGGCGAGAGTGACGGCGAGAGTGACGGCGAGGGCGCCGAAGGCGACGACACCGGCTCGGACGAAGGACCGGAAGACGGCGCCGAGGGCGACGAG
>CAIULK010000036.1 GCA_903899885.1 uncultured Rhodospirillaceae bacterium | reverse complement strand
CGATCGCGCCGGCGGCGACATGAACGCGTACACATCCTTCGAGCAAACGGTGTACCACATCGACTTGCCGGCGGAAAACTGGCCGACCGCTGTGGACATTCTGGCCGACTGCATGATGCATGCCACCATTCCGGCCGACGAGCTGCTCAAGGAAAAACAAGTCATCCTCCGCGAGATGGCCATGGGCGTGGATGACCCGGGGCGCCGCGCGGACCGGTTGCAATGGAACACCGCCTTCATCGCCCATCCCTACCGGCACCCCGTCATCGGGTACCCGGACATTTACAACCGCATCACCCGCGATGAGGTGTTCAGTTACTACAAGAAAATGTACGTGCCGAACAACCTGATCTTCATCGTGGTCGGCGACGTCCAAACGGCCGCCGTCGTGGCGCGGCTGCGTGAACTCACGAAGGATTTCCAGATGAACGCCGTGGAGCCGGCGACCATTCCGGTGGAGCCGCCGCAGGTCAGCCTCCGGGAACGCCACGAGGACGCCCCGGTGCAGATCACGCACCTCGACCTCGCGTGGCATGTGCCGGCCGCGACCGACCCCGATGTGCCGGCCTTGGATGTCCTGGCGATCATTGCCGGCCAGGGCCGCAGCTCGCGGCTCTATCGCGAAGTGCAACAGAAACTGGGCCTGGTCCATTCCATTGGCGCCGGGAACTACACGCCCGGTTCCCCCGGACTGTTTGGGGTCGGGGCTACGACGGATCCCGCGCAGCGCACCGCCGCCATCGCCGCCATCCGCGCCGAGTTTCGCAAGCTCCAGGCCGCGCCGGTCTCCGCCGACGAATGTCGCAAGGCGATCAAGCTTTCGCTGAGCGACCATTATGAAAAACTCAAGACGATGGCTGGCCAGGCGGCCGACATCGGCGCGAACGAACTCCTCGTGGGCGACCCCAATTACTCCGAAATCTATCTCGCCGCCCTCCGCCGCGTCACCCCGGCTGACGTGCAGCGGGTCGCGAAAAAATACCTGACCGACGAAAACCTGACGATCACCTCGCTCGACCCGACCGGGACGAATACAGCGCCGGCGCCCGCGGCCGGCCGCAACGCCGGGATCGAGATTCAGAAATTCGACCTGCCGAACGGCGTGCGGCTGCTGGTGCGGGAGGACCGCAAACTGCCGGTGGTCGACCTCGGGGTGTTTTGCAAAGGCGGCGTGCTCACCGAGACGGCCACCAACAACGGCATCACCAAGCTGATGTCGCGGATGCTGATCAAGGGCACCCCCGCCCGCACGGCCGAGCAGATCGCCGACAGCATTGAATCCGTCGGCGGCTCGATCAACGCTTTTTCCGGGAACAACAGTTTTGGCGTGACCGCCCATGCGATGAGCGAGGATCTTGACCGCGTGCTCGACATCCTGGCGGATGTGGTGGCGCGGCCCACTTTCCCGGAGGACAAGCTGGTGCGGGAACGGGACGTGCAGCTGGCGGAAATCAAAGCCGAGCAGGACCAGGTCTTGCGTTCCTGCCAGCAATTGCTTCGCGAAACGATCTACGCCCACCATCCATACCGGCGGAACACGCTGGGCACGGCGGCCACGGTGGCGAAGCTGACACGGGCCGACCTGGCCGCCTATCACCACCAGTATGTCGTCCCGAACAACATGGTCATCACCGTATTCGGCGACGTCACGGCTGCCGACATTCGCCAGAAGATCGCGGCGCGGTTTGGCGCGTTGACGCCGGGCCAGCCCGCCTTTGCGACGGGCGGGGCCGAGCGGCTCGCCGCGGCAGTCCACCGGGAAGTGGCGATCCCGAAAGAACAGGCCGTGTTACTCATCGGTTTCAGCACCGCCGATATTTTCAGTCCGGACCGGTATGCCCTCGATCTACTGCACGAAGCTTATTCCGGGCTGGGGTCCCGGCTCTTTGTCCGCCTGCGCGATGAGTTGAGCTTGTGCTACTACTGCGGGGCCTATCAATTGGCCGGCCTCGAGCCCGGCTTCTTTGCGTTTTACGTGGGCACCACCGCGCCCAAGGTTGCCCTGTGTGAGAAAGAAATCGGGGCGGAGCTGGCCAAGCTCAAGACGACCGGCCTGACCCCCGATGAACTCGAGCGGGCCAAGGCCAGCTTGATCGGCCAGCGCCAGGTGGGGCTGCAGGACAATGGCGGGGTGGCAATGCTGGTTGGGCTCGACGAATTATACGGGCTGGGCTATAACAATTTTCGGACAACAGACGACAAGTACCGGGCGGTCACGCCTGCCGACATCCAGCGGGTCGTCGCGCGGTATTTCGGCGACCAGCCCAGCGCTGTCGCGGTGGTCCGTCCGGCGGTCAAGGGAGACTAATATGGCTGAAATTCAAAAAGACCCGATTGGCTCACGGGAAGACACCCGGCGGTTTCTCGATCTCGTCAGCCTGTTCGGCACGCAGGCACTGATGGCGCTGGGCAAGCTGGCCAACCCCGCCACCGGGAAGGCCGAGAAAAACCTTGATGCCGCGCGGCTGTTCATTGATCTGCTCGAAATGGTGGAGCGCAAAACCACCGGCAACCTCTCCGCCGACGAAGGCAAGGTCTTGAAGGCGACGCTGACCGATTTGCGGTTGATGTTCGTTGAAGAATCGCAGGCCCCGGCGCCGGCGCCGGCCCCGGCACCGGACGCCCCGCCCACGGCGGCACCCACGGCGG
>CAIULK010000035.1 GCA_903899885.1 uncultured Rhodospirillaceae bacterium | reverse complement strand
GCTGGACCTGTCGGGCTCGGCGGTTTTGAACACCGATCTAGCCACCAGTGTCACCGAGAACGGCGGCACCGGTTGGACGGCGGTGACGCTGACCGATACCGGCGACACCGTGTCGGGCTTTCATGTGCTGACCGGCACCGCGAGCTTGGCGGGCAGCGGCACCAGCGTTCAGATGAAGCTGGTCACCAGCGCGAAGTCACAGCAGATCGCGGGCACCGCGATGATGTGGCGGTAAGCGATGCCGCCCGACACGCAACAAACCTGGACCCCGGTCGCCGAACAGGCGGTCGGGATCCTGGGCCACGCGCCGCCCGACGTGCAACTGGCCTTCATCACCGCGCTGACCTTGGTGGCGCTGGCCGCGATCTATGCCTGGGTGATGACGCACAAGGACAAGGACGAGGACCAGGGCACCGTTCCGGCGGAAGTGATGGTCAGCGTCACCGAGGAATTCTCGCGCCAGGTCGGCCGTTTGGCCGAAGTGGTCGAGGACATGCGCGACACCATAAGGGGCTGCCAGACCTGCCCCTTTCATCCCAACAATCAAAGGAAGGAGGAGAGGTCATGAGCGACCCGGTCACCGATATTCTGCGCCGCGAAGGCGGCTTCGTGGACCGCACCGACGACGCGGGCGGTCCCACCAAATTCGGCATCACAATTCCAACCCTGGCGGCGTGGCGGGGCCACCCCTGCGAACGCGCCGACATCGTGGCGCTGACCGAGGACGAGGCCCGCTCGATTTACGGCGAGCTGTTCATCCGCCGCCCAGGCTTCGATGCGATCGCCGATTCGCGCCTTCAGGGGCTGGTGATCGATTGCGCCGTTCTGCACGGCACCGGCACCGTCGTGCGCTGGCTGCAAGCGGCCTTGGGCCAGCGCACCGACGGCGTGTTCGGCCCCTTCACCCGCAGTGCCCTGGCCGTCGCCCCGCCGGGCACGGTGTTCCAGCGCCTTTTGTCCATCCGGTTGCGCTTCATCGGCAACCTGATCACCCGCACCCCCTCGCAGGCGGTCTTCGCCGCCGGCTGGTGCGACCGCTTGGCCGAATTCATCACCGGTTGAGCTTTTTTTTCTTCACCCCAAGGAGACTGAAATCATGAACGCATGTTCGTTTGAAACCTCCCCCATTCTGCGGGCGGCCGCCCAAGCCGCCGCCTCGGCCGCGCAATCGGCCGAGGAAGCCCAGGCCGCCAAGATCATCTGGCGTGGTGCCTGGGACGCGGCGACCGCCTATGCGGCGTCGGACGCGGTGAGCCGCGGCGGGTCCGCCTATATCTGCCGCCAGGACAATATCAACCAGACGCCGCCCAACGCGGTGTATTGGGATCTGCTGGCCGCCAAGGGCGATACCGGCGATACCGGTCCGACGGGCGCCAAGGGCGATACCGGTGCCGCCGGGCCGACGGGCGCCAAGGGCGATACCGGTGCCGCCGGTCCGACGGGCGCCAAGGGCGATACCGGCGATACCGGTCCGACGGGCGCCAAGGGCGATACCGGCGCCGCCGGGCCAACCGGTCCGGCTGGGCTGACGTGGCGCAGCAACTGGAGTTCCAGCACCAGCTACACCGTGAACGATGCGGTCACCGACGGCTCCAACAGCTATGTCGCGGTCGCGGCCAACAGCGGTTCGGCGCCTTTGGCCAATCTGGGAACCATCTGGAACATGCTGGCCGCCAAGGGTGCCACCGGCCCGGCGGGACAGAACGCCACGGGCTCGCTGCTGGCGGCGAACAACCTGTCCGACCTGAACAGCGCCGCGGCGGCGCGGAGCAATCTGGGCCTGTCGGCGGTGGCCGCCTCGGGCTCGTACACCGATCTGAGCAACGTTCCGGCGATCATCGACACGGTGGCGCGTCAGGACAACATGCAGCTGTACCTGATGACCGCCAAGCTCAACGCCGTCGCGGCGGGCGGCATGAGCAGCGGCGTTTTCGACGCCTTCAATTCCGACACGTTGTCGGGGGTGAGCGGCACGACGGGGCAGAGCTACAACAGCGGCGGTAAGTATTACGGCAATTCGGGCTCTCCCACACTGGTTTCCGCCACCGGGGCGACGTTCGGCAACATGACCTACGCAGCGGGGCTTGCGGCCGCCTTCGACGGGGTTACGTCGCAGGTATCCACTGCCTGTGCGGCGTGTCCGACGGGCGGAACGACGGGCTATGCCGGCAAGGCATTTGCCGCTCCGCAAACCCTGTCCCAGGTGAAGACATGGGGCTGCTCGGATCGGAATGGGAGCTACACTTGGTCTAACGGTGTTACCGGCATCACGATCGCCGTTTACGGGTCGAACACGCTGCCCGCCGACGCCACCGCCGGGACGCTGCTGTCCAGTCAGACCATCAACGACAATATCGGTCAACAGCCCCTGACGTTTACTTTCACGCCTGCCTCCTATCAATATTTCTGGGTAGCGGTAAGCAACGTTGGCTCCACCAACTCCGCCACCTTGGCTGAGGTCCAATACTTCGCTCCACCCTCCGCCGCGATGACCTTGATCACCCCCGCCGCCACCGCCGTCACCGCACCGGTCTCGGCGCAGATCGAGGTTTTGTGGACCGATCTGTCGGGCTCGGCGGCGCTGAACACCGATTTGGCCGCCTATGTCACCGAGAACGGCAGCACCTGGACGGCGGTAACCTTGAGCAATACCGGCAACACCGTGTCGGGCTTTCACGTACTGAGCGGTTCCACCAGTTTGGCGGGCAGCGGTACGGCTGTTCAGATGAAACTGGTGACGACCGCCAAATCCCAAGAGATCGGCGGCTACGCCCTGCTGTGGAAGTAACCTGCCGTTCGCGCGTTTGTGTCCGCCGCCCCCAAACCGGGGGCGGCGTTTTTTTATGCCCACGAAAGGAAAATCATGACCACGCTGCAATTCATCAGCGGCTTGTTGGATTGGTTGTTGGCCGATCCCAGCCATATCGTCGCCGCGGCCTCGGCCCTGGCGGCGGCCACCCCCACCCCCGCCCCCAACAGCGTTTGGGGAAAACTGTACCAAGTGCTGGACATCTTCGCGCTCAACATCCTGCACGCCAAGGACGGCGGCGGCGTCAACGTTCCGCCGCCCAAACCGGCGGGCGCGGTGGTGGCGTTGCTGTTGGCCGGAATCGTCTCGGTGTCGGCCTGCGCCAACCAGTCGCCCGCCACGGTTTTGTTCGATCTGCGGGCGGGCTACGATTCGGCCCTGGCCGGAGCGGTCGCCTACAAGCAACTGCCGGTCTGTCCGGCGACGGACAACAGCCCCTGCCATGATCCGGCGGTGGTGGCCCAGATCATCAAGGCCGACACGGCGGCCGAAGCGGCATTGGACGCCGCCGAGGACATGGTGGTCAACCATCCCACGACGGACGCGGCCGATCTGATCGCCGCCGCCCAGGATGCGGTGAACGCCGCCGAGCGGATCATCACCCTCTACGCCCCCAACTGAAGGAGACATTCCATGCCGTTCGCATTGGCCGCCCTTAAGCTGATCCCGACCCTTGTCGAGGCCGGCGAAAACATCGCCCCGTTCGTGGAATGGGCCGTGTCGGTCTCGACCTCGGCCACCGGCCCGACCGCCGCCGATTGGTCCAATCTGAAAGCCAAGGAGGATGCGCTGCGCGCCCAGTTGCGGGCGTAATCATTGCCGCCGCCGGGAGGAATACCCTTCCGGCGGATTGGCATCGCCGACCCAAGGCGATATGATCGCGACATGATAAAGCGCGCCATTTTGTTGTTTTCAGCACTCCTTCTCGGGAGTTGCTCCTTCGTGACGACCAGTTCATCCCCACTGTTCACGGACGAGGATTTCGTCGCACCTTTTTCCGACGGCGTTTTCGCCGCCGCCGACAACACCCGGATTGAGGTTCGCTTCACGGGGAATCGCTTGTCATTGCGCGTCGATGAAAAGGGAAAAGTCTGCCATTACGAAGGCGGCGCCGTGCCGATGCCGGTTCCCGGCTACGTCTTGGTACAAATCACCCCAACCACCGAAAGCGTGAAAAACGGCCCGACCTTCTATGTTCCGGTGAAACTGGATGCGGATACCGCATGGTTCCTCTCGGCCCCCGCCCAGGACGCGCCGATTTATGACGATGTTTTCATCCGCCACGGCTTTACGCAAGGGGAGTGGGGATGGCGCCATGAATCTCCCCTTGACCGTCGGCTGACTCTGTCATTTTACGGCGACTTGATCGCGGCTGTCGCCCTTGACCCTTGGTGGAACCACCCCGATGGGCGCGCCCCCTTTGCCGGACAGCTCTTTCGCCGGGTATAACCCCGTCATGTCATCAACGATGTTGATCGTCATGCGATTCTCCTGGCCGTGATTGCCGGAATCCAAAACGACGGACGCCCCCACAAGGCGGTTTTCTAATTCGTTGATTTTCTTCGGGAAACTGGTGCTGCCGAGAGGAATCGAACCTCCGACCTTACCCTTACCAAGGGTATGCTCTACCGACTGAGCTACGGCAGCGCCCGTGTGCGAGGCGCGCTTTATGCCACAGCCGATCCGGTCGCGCAAGCGCGTTTGGATCGGGGTGCGTAACTCTTGTCGCTGGGGTCCGCTTCCGCTAAAAGGTGTCGCGACGCGAGGGAGCCCCGTTCATGCCCGTGATGCCCGATACCTGGATCCGCAAGATGGCCGCCGAGCACGGCATGATCGAGCCATTCACCGAAAATCTGCGCCGCGACGGCGTGATTTCCTATGGCGTGTCGTCCTATGGCTACGATGCCCGGGTGTGCCGCGAATTCAAAATCTTCACCAACGTCGATTCGGCGGTGGTCGATCCCAAGCAATTCTCGCCGGCCAGTTTCGTCGATCGCGAAACCGATGTCTGCGTCATTCCGCCCAACAGCTTCGCGCTGGCCCGCACGGTCGAGTATTTCCGCATCCCGCGCGACGTTTTGGTGATTTGCCTGGGCAAATCGACCTATGCCCGCTGCGGCATCATCGTCAACGTCACGCCGCTGGAGCCCGAATGGGAAGGCCATGTGACGCTGGAATTTTCCAACACCACGCCACTGCCCGCCCGTATCTATGCCAACGAGGGGGCCTGCCAGTTCATCTTCCTGAAGGCCGATTCGGTGTGCGAGGTATCGTACCGCGACCGCGCGGGCAAGTACCAGGGCCAAACCGGCGTTACCCTTCCGAAGCTGTGACATGAACCAGTCCAACAATTCGAAATTCGTGCTGGCCCTGCCCAAGGGCCGCATCCTCGACGAGGCGATGCCGCTGGTGCGCGCCGCCGGCATTTTGCCCGAACCCGCGTTCGATGATCCGAAAAGCCGGTTGCTGCGCTTTGCCACCAATCATCCGCATATCGACATCATCCGGGTGCGTTCGTTCGACGTCGCCACCTTCGTCGCCTTCGGGGCGGCACAGATCGGCATCTGCGGCAACGATGTGCTGATGGAATTCGACTATCCGGAACTGTACGCGCCGTTGGATCTGGGGATCGGCGGCTGCCGCTTGTCGGTGGCCGAGCCGGTGGATTTAGCCGAAATCGACGATCCCCGGCGGTGGAGCCATGTGCGGATCGCCACCAAATATCCCGAGGTGACCCGGCGCCATTTCGCGGCGCGCGGCGTGCAGGCCGAATGCATCAAGCTGAACGGCGCGATGGAGCTGGCGCCCTCGCTGGGGCTGTGCAGCCGGATCGTCGATCTGGTTTCGACCGGCTCGACGCTGAAGGCCAACGGGCTGAAGGAAGTGGAGGTCATCGCCCAGGTGACCAGCCGTTTGATCGTCAACCGCGCCGCGCTCAAGACCCGTCCCGACGAGATCGGCGGCTGGGTCGAGCGTTTTCGCGCCGCTTGCGGAGAATAAGGATGCACCAGCGTCTGGACAGCACGGCCCCCGAATTCGCGCAAGCCTTCACCGCATTGTTGTCGATGAAGCGCGAGAACGACCGCGACGTCAACGACACCGTCGCCGCGATCCTGGCCGACGTGAAGGCGCGGGGCGACGCGGCGGTGATCGACTATACAAGGCGGTTCGACCGGTTGGACCCCGCGCAAAAGGGCCTGCCGATCACGGCGGCCGAGGTCGATGCGGCGGTTGCCGCCGTCGATGACGAGACCTTGGATGCGCTTTCGCTGGCCTCGGAGCGGATCAAGTCGTTCCACGCCCGCCAACGGCCGGTGGACGACCATTATACCGATTCCGCCGGGGTACGGCTGGGCTGCCGCTGGACGGCGGTCGAGGCGGCGGGGTTATATGTGCCGGGCGGCACGGCGGCCTATCCCTCGTCGGTTCTGATGAACGCGATTCCGGCCAAGGTGGCGGGCGTCGAGCGGCTGGTGATGGTGGTGCCGACCCCCGACGACACGTTGAATCCGCTGGTGCTGGCGGCGGCACGCCTTGCCGGAGTGGACGAGATTTACCGCATCGGCGGCGCCCAGGCGGTGGCGGCGCTGGCCTATGGCACCCAAACCATTCGTCCGGTCGATAAGATCGTCGGACCCGGCAACGCCTATGTCGCGGCGGCCAAGCGCCAAGTGTTCGGCATCGTCGGCATCGACATGATCGCCGGCCCCTCGGAAATTCTGGTGGTCGCCGACGGCGGCAACGATCCCACATGGATCGCCGCCGACCTACTTAGCCAGGCCGAACACGACGCGGCGGCGCAGTCGATCCTGATCACCGACGATGCGGCCTTCGCCGATCGGGTGGCGGCGGCGGTCGAGGGACACCTGAAAACCCTGTCGCGCTCGGTGATGGCCCGCGAAAGCTGGGAAACCTTCGGCGCGATCATTGTCGTCCCCTCGCTGGACGGCGCGCTTCCCCTGATCGACGCCATCGCGGCGGAACATCTGGAATTGGCGGTCGCGGATCCCGAGGCGATGGCCGCCAAGGTGCGCAATGCCGGGGCGATCTTCCTGGGGCGCTATACCCCGGAAGCAGTCGGCGATTATGTCGGCGGCCCCAACCATGTGCTGCCGACCGCGCGTTCGGCGCGCTTCTCGTCGGGCCTGGGCGTGCTGGATTTCATGAAACGAACCACCCTGCTGGGCTGCGACGCGGCCGCCTTGGGCCGAATCGGCCCGGCGGCGGTGCGCCTCGCGGGGGCCGAGGGGTTGAGCGCCCACGGTTTGTCGGTGGCGCTGCGGCTGAATATCGGGCGGTAGGGGGCGGCGCCAAAAGAAGGAAACCAAAGCTCCTCGCGGACCCCGCGAGGAGCTTTTGGCCACTTACTTCATCGCCATCTCGACCGCCACCGCCACGGCGACCGAGGCGCCGACCATCGGGTTGTTACCCATCCCGATCAGCCCCATCATCTCGACATGGGCCGGAACCGACGACGAGCCCGCGAATTGGGCATCGGAATGCATCCGCCCCATGGTGTCGGTCATGCCGTAGGAGGCGGGACCGGCGCCCATATTGTCGGGGTGCAGCGTGCGGCCGGTGCCGCCGCCCGAGGCGACCGAGAAGAATTTCTTGCCCGCCAGCAGCCGTTCCTTTTTGTAAACGCCCATCACCGGATGTTGGAACCGGGTTGGATTGGTCGAATTGCCGGTGATCGCCACATCGACATCTTCGTGATGCATGATCGCCACGCCTTCGCGGACATCATCGGCGCCATAGCAGCGGACAGCGGCGCGCTCGCCGCTGGAATAGGCCTTTTCCTTGGTGACCGAGAGGGTTCCGGTGGCATAGTCGAACGCCGTCGCCACATGGGTGAAGCCGTTGACGCGGGCGATGATCTGGGCGGCATCCTTGCCCAATCCGTTCAGGATGACCCGCAGCGGCTTGGTCCGCGCGTTGTTGGCCGAACGGGCCAAACCGATGGCGCCTTCGGCGGCGGCGAAGGATTCATGCCCGGCGCAGAACGCGAAACAGCCGGTTTCCTCGCGCAACAGCATCGAGGCCAGATTGCCGTGGCCCAGCCCGACTTGCCGGTCATCGGCGACCGA
This sequence comes from uncultured Rhodospirillaceae bacterium, assembly GCA_903899885.1. Lineage (GTDB taxonomy): Bacteria > Pseudomonadota > Alphaproteobacteria > Rhodospirillales > Magnetospirillaceae > CAIULK01. The sequence continues at coordinate 2,369 of CAIULK010000035.1, read as the reverse complement.
CCCCGGAATGCAAAAGGATTGCAATCCAGCGCCCAGCGTTTCGGCGATCTCGGCGGCCGTGGTCTGACCCTTTTTAATGGCGACCGCCGCCCCGGCCAAATAGGCCCAGCCCGCGTTTTCGAACGCGATCGGCTGAATCGATTTCACGATCTTGCGGACATCGACCTCCTTGCCCAGGCACAAGGCCTCGGCATCGTCGAGCGAGGCGATGCCGTGGCCCGCAAGAAACGAGGTGATCTGGGGAATCCGGCGATCATACCCTTCGAACTTTGCCATGACGGGCCTCCTTATTCCTTGCGGGGGTTGATGGTCTTGGCGGCTTCGGCAAAGCGGCCGTAGGTGCCGGTCGCCTTGGTCAGCGCACTTTGCGCATCCATGCCCTTGGCGATGTTGTCCATCATCACGCCCAGTTGAACGAACTTGTAGCCGATGATCTCGTTATCGGGGTCCAGCGCGATTTCGGTGACATAGCCCTCGGCCATCTCGAGATACCGGGCCCCCTTGGCGCTGGTGCCGTACATCGTGCCGATCACGCTGCGCAGTCCCTTGCCCAAATCCTCCAACCCGGCGCCGATCGGCAGGCCGCCCTCGGAAAAGGCGGTCTGGGTGCGGCCATAGGCGATCTGAAGGAACAGTTCGCGCATCGCCACGTTGATGGCGTCGCAGACCAGATCGGTGTTCAGCGCTTCCAGAATGGTTTTGCCGGGCAGGATCTCGGCGGCCATCGCCGCCGAATGGGTCATGCCGGTGCAGCCGATGGTTTCGACCAGGGCCTCCTCGATGATGCCGTTCTTGACGTTCAGGGTCAGCTTGCAAGCCCCCTGCTGCGGCGCGCACCAGCCTACCCCATGAGTCAGGCCGGAGATGTCCTTGATTTCCTTGGCCTTGGTCCATCGCCCTTCTTGCGGGATCGGCGCCGGGCCGTTGTTTGGCCCCTGGGCGACGATACACATCTGTTCGATTTCATGCGTCTGCATCATGGCGGAGATCGCCCCTTTCCTGGGTTTCACAGCGACGGGGCCATATTGCCTCGCTCTGTTGCCGCCCGTAAACCATTGCCGATCGATCTGGCGAAATTGCAACACGGATGATATCATCCGCCAATGATGCGACGGATTCTGACATTGGCGTTGCTGTCGGTTTTGACCGGGTGCGGTGTGCCGGATTTGGTGGCGCACGGCGTCAAGGCCTATGAACACAGGCAAGACCAAACGGCGTCCTCGCCGCCGCAGTCCGGCGCGCCCGCGCCGTCATCCCCGGCGCCGGTGACCTATGACGAGCCGCCGCCGGTTTCGGCTCCCGCTCCCGCTCAACAACGGGTTACCGTCGAACCCCTTCAGGACTGATCCGTCATGCATGATTTGGCGGAACGATTGGCGGCGGCGACGGGAGCCGATCCGGCCCTGGATGCCGCCTTGGCCGAAGCCTATCACCTTCCCGCCGCCGCCTACACCGCCTCGGTCGAGGATGCCCGCGCGTTGGTCGCCGCCCTGTTGCCGGACTGGCGGTTGCATCTGGGGTTTGGGGCGACCGGGATGTTTCCCTATGCGGCGTTAAGCAAGGGCGACGAGCGGTCCGAGGCCGAGGCGCCGTGTCTGGCGCTGGCGGTCGTGCGGGCGGCCGTTAAGATTAGGTTGGATGGCATATCAGTTAGTGATATTGGTTAGGTCATGGGCGAGGATGGTACGCTCGCTTATTTGCTCGACCTTGACGGCGAGGAGATCATCTATGACGGCGGTTATGTCGCCCGGTTTCGAGTTCGAAGGGTCGGTGTGTCGGTCGAGAAACCGCATGGAGTCTCCTATGCGCTGACCTTTCACGCAGCCGACGGCCGCAGGTTGATGGGCTATGACAATGCTCATCGGGTCTCGCATCGGGGCGGCCGGTTCGTCGAGCCCCAGACCGCCTTCGACCACTGGCATCGTGACGAGATGGACAAGGGACGACCCTATCTTTTCGTGAACGCCGAAACCCTGATTGCCGATTTCTTCGACGAGATCGGGCGTATTTTAAGGAAGCGGAACGATGGCTGAAAAGATCACGATCGGCATTGCCACCCACGAGGAACTGCGCGAGCGTGCGCTGCAAATCGCGCGGGGAGAACGCCAACGCCAGCCAGACGAGCCGAAAATCTGGTTCACGTCGTTGGAATCCTTCGCGAAGGTGTTATCCGAACCCAACCGCAAGCTGCTTCGGATCATCAGCGAGCAACATCCCTCGTCGCTTGCCGAATTGGGAGCGCTGTCCGGCCGCAAGGCCAGCAACCTGTCACGGACCCTCAAGACGATGAGCCAGTACGGCTTGGTCCGGCTTGTCCCCGGCAAACGCGGCTCGGTCGCCCCGGAGGTTCTGGTGCGGGAGGTGCGGAT
>CAIULK010000034.1 GCA_903899885.1 uncultured Rhodospirillaceae bacterium | reverse complement strand
GCCGATCTGCTGCTTGAGGCCGCGCAGATCTATCGGGGTGATCCTGAACGCAGATCCTCCGTAGCCGACGCGTTGAGCCTAGTTGAGTGGCTTGCCAACCGGGGAGCGGTGGCATGATGGATAATCCCTCTCTGTTAATTGAGGATGATGGTGTGCCCGAACCGGGGATGGGCGACAGCCGAACTGGATCGCCCCGTGGCGGACGGACGCTATCCATCAGCCTTGACCGCAGCGGAGCGCTGGCGCTGGCGCGGCACATCATCTCCCTGGCGGCATCCATCGCGGCGGTCGATGGGCGCCGGAATGGTCCCGAGGTGTGGACATCCGCCTGGAATGTCGATGCCGATGGCCGAGCTGACCGGCCGGTCCGAGATCGTCAATGGCCCGTGACGCCTTCAAACTGCCCTTTCAGGAGGCGATCGACTTTCTGCGGACTAAGCTGAATGTCCCGACCGCCGCCTGGACGGATATCCGCGAAGCCATGCATGCGCGGGCCTTCGTGGTGGCCGGGGCGATCGAAGCCCAACTGATCGCCGATTTCCACGACGCCATCAACCGGGCCATCGCCGAGGGGGTCACCCTGGCCGATTTCCGGCGGGATTTCGATACCATCGTCGCGAAGCACGGCTGGGATTATAAAGGGTCGCGCAACTGGCGATCGGCGGTGATTTACAATACGAACATGCGCATGGCGGTGGCGGCGGGCCGGTGGGCACAAGGAATGCGCCTGACCGAAAACGGCGGGAACGTGTACATTCGGTACACCGCCGTTCTGGACAGCCGGACCCGCCCGCTGCACCGGGAGTGGAACGGCCTCATCCTTCCGGTTGATCACCCGTTCTGGGACACTCATTACCCGCCTAACGGTTGGAACTGCCGCTGTTCCATCCAGTTCCTCACCGACGATGAACTGGCCCGCTACGGATGGTCGGCGACCAAGGACGAGGACATCCCCGCCGTTGCCTGGGAACAGCGCCCGCTGAAAACGCCGGACGGCGTGGAAATGGTCCGCGTGCCCGAGGGAATCGACACCGGTTTCGGCTACAATGTCGGCAAGGCGGCCTGGGGACGCGGCGCCGACCGCGTGGCAATCGAGCGGCATGGCCCGTGGACGGAATTGAAGGTTCCGGCGGGCATCCGACAAGCCGATACGCCGCTTAAGCCGGTTCCCACGCCCACACGGCCCGTCGATCCCGTGCTGACGGATCACTTTCGGCGCCCTTCAACCCCGATCTCCCCAGACACCGTCGATGCGCTTCGGCAAGGTCTCCGCGACGCCCTCGGCGCTGACCAGGTCATCCTGACCGACCCCTCTGGCGAAAGGATCTCGGTCGGTCAGGCGATCGTCGATCATATGATCGAAACGCCGTCGCGCATGGATGGCCGCGAGCGATATTTTCCCTTCATCCCGGAATTGATCGAGACGCCCCAGGAAATCTGGGTGGGCTTCGCCGAAAGCGCATCGGGGCGGGTATCGTTGCGGCGCCGATTCGTGAAATATCTGATGATCGGCAAGAACGAGGTTCTCGCTCTCGTCGCGGACGCCGATGATAACCGATGGTCCGGCATGACCTTCTTCCGGGGCGGCGTGACCGCACTGAAAAATCTGCGCACAGGTCTGCGGGTCTATGAGGGAACCGGAGCGGAAGAGGCGGCGGCAGCGGTGGACGAATGAAAAAGACTATGGTCCGCGCACCGGCCACGTCGCCCGCCGTCTGATGCCAAGGGTGCGCCTTACCAGCCGACTGCAGGCGCATTATAGCACCGAATGCGCGCCGCCGGTAGGGGGTGGTTGGAAGGCTGAAACGCATCGAGATAGGGCGATGTACCACTATTGTCCCTTTCCCAAGCCGTTGGCGCGTTAACCCCCCGTTAGCGGGGCGCGCACGCGCCGGGGCTTGCGCGGGGGAACGGCTGGGGGCAGCATGGGGTCGCCGAGTGCCGCCGCAGTCGGCAGCACCGCCCCTCCCTCCTCACCGGTCGTCGCTGAAGCGGAACCCGTTCCGCGCGGTGCCGCATCCGCAAAACCGTCAAAGTCCCCTCGACAAACAACCCGAGGAGGACGAAGGCCGTGCCCGCATCCGCGCCGAAGAAGACCATCGAAATCTTCCGTCCGGGGACCTTCACGACCCGGTCGGGCGATGAGATCACCTTTTCCGCCGCCGATCTGGCCGCCATCGCCAGCGCCTACGATCCGAAACTGCATGAAGCGCCGCTGGTCGCGGGCCATCCTAAGCACGACGATCCCGCACAAGGCTGGGTGACGCGCGTCGAATTCTCCGATGGACGATTGTTGGCCGAGGTCGGTCAGGTCAACCCGGAATTCGCCGCCGCTGTCGGGCGCGGAGAATACAAGAAGGTTTCGGCTGCCTTCTATTCGCCGACATCCATGTCCAATCCTAAACCCGGCCAGTACTATCTGCGCCATGTCGGCTGTCTGGGCGCGATGCCCCCGGCGGTCTCGGGCCTCAAGCCGCTGCATTTCGCGGCGGTCGATACCGATTTCATCGAATTCGGGGAAGGCGACATGCCGCTGGGGCCGGTGTTCCGTCAGTTGCGCGATTGGTTGATCGGCAAGTTCGGTTTGGCCGAGGCTGACCAAGCGTTGCCCGGCTGGATCGTTTCCTCGGCCGAGGACGCCGACCGTCAAACCGACGACGACGAGTCCACCGATACCGCATCGCCCCCCAGCTTTTCCCAAACCACGAAAGGAACCGTGATGGCCGATGCCACCGACACCCGCCGCCGCGAACTGGACGCCCGTGAAGCGGCCCTCAAGGAGAAGGAAATCGCCTTCGCCGAGGCCGACCGTAAGCAGCGCGCCCGCGATAACGAGGCGTTCCTCGACGACTTGGTCAAACAGGGCCGCTTTCTTCCCGCCCAGAAGACCAACACGCTTGCGTTCATGGAAAGCCTTGCGGCCAGCAATCAGGTGATCGAGTTCTCCGAATCCGATGGCAAGAAGGCAAACGTCAACCCGCTGGATGCCTATAAGCGCCAGCTTTCGGCCCTGCCGAAAGTGGTGGAATTCGGCGAGGTGGCGGGAGGCGACGGCGCGAGCGCGTCCTCGGTCGAGTTCTCGTCGCCGCCGGGCGCGATCGTCGATCCCGACCGCCTGCGGCTGCACGGCATGGCGGTCGCCTATCAGGCCAAGCATCCCGACCTGTCCTACACCCAGGCCGTCAAGGCCGTAAGCAAGGAGTAATGCCGTGAGCAAAACCGGCAACAGCCTTCTGTCCCTGACCGCCGTCGCCGGGGGGGCCATCGGCGCCAACCGCTTCGTCGGTTTCGACGACAATCAGGCGAGCGTTCAGGGCCAAAAGGTCAAGGGCGTCGCCGAATATTCCGCCACGGCGGCTGGTCAGCCCATCGCTGTGACCGCCAAGGGCACCTCGATCGTCGAGGCCGGTGGCGCCTTTGCTGTCGGCGATCCGATCATCTCCGACAATCAGGGCCGTGCCATCGTCGGTGCGCCGCTGGCCGTCGCCGCCGGTGAGACGCCGGTGACCAGTTCGGCCGCCAACGGTTCGATCCTGACGGGATCGGGCGGGGCGGACTTCCTGATCGGTCATGCCTTGCAGGCGGCATCCGCCGCAGGCCAGTTCGTCGAAATCCTGCTGAAGTAAGGGAACGCCTCCATGACCATGAACGCTTCTCAGGTCCGGGTCATTGATCCGATCCTGTCCAACATCGCGCTGGGCTACAAGAATTCCGAATTCGTCGGCGGTATCGTCTGCCCGCGCGTTCCCGTCCAGATCTCCGGCGGTCAAGTGCTGCAATTCGGCAAGGAAGCCTTCATGGCGCGGAATCTGCGCCGGGCGCCGGGTGCGCGCATGCACCGCATCGATCTCGGTTATCTTGGCGAGAAATACGCCCTGGTCCAAGACGGCGTCGAGGGCAAGGTTCCGTTCGAATGGTTGCGCGATGCCGCCATCGTTCCGGGCATCGACCTCGGCACGCGGGCGGTCAACCTGACCATGCGCGTCCTGACGCTGGGCCTGGAAATCGAGCAGGCCAATCTGGTCACCAACGCTGGTCTCTACGACGGCAATCACACCGTGGTGTTGTCGGGCGGTTCCAAATGGTCCGACCCGGTCAACTCCAACCCGGTCGCCGATGTCGATGCCGCCAAGGAGGCGATCCGCGCGTCGGTGGGGGTTTACCCCAACCTCCTCACGCTTGGACCGATGGTGTTCAACGCGCTGAAAAACCACCCCAAGATCAAGGATCAGTTCAAGTACACCAGCGCCGACAGCATCACCGAGGACATGTTGGCGAAGTACTTCAACATGGGCAAGGTGGTGGTCGGTCGCGCGGTTTCCGCCGACGATCAGGGCACGATGAGCGACGTGTGGGGAAACATGGCCCTGCTCTCTTATTCCCCCGACAGCCCGAGCGGCATGGAAGAACCAAGCTTTTCCTTCACCTACACGATGGAAGGCAATCCGCACGTCGAACAGCCCTATGTCGAGCGTCAGGTGCGGTCGTGGCTTTATCCCACGGTCTATGAGCGGGCGCCGGTAATCACCTGCGCGCAGGCAGGCTTCCTGATCCAGGGCGCGGTGTAAGGAGGCCGACCATGGCCAAGAACAGCCCCCCGGCCGACAAGGCCGAAGCCCCGGTCAAGAGATACGTCGTGCGGTCGTCCATCCGCGACGAACTGGACAGTGTCCTCTTGGGGATCGGCTGCTCCGGGCGTGATCACTTTCGCATCGCCCCCGCCGCAAGGTGCGGCGATCGTTGCGAATTTCAGCTTCTATTTCCCATGCCGGTTCGAGGCCGACAGGCTCGACTTCAAGAAGTTCCTCGCAGCCCTTTATTCGGCCGAGAAGATCCCCTTTCGGACGGTGAAGTGAGCCATGAAAGCCCTTTCTGCCGCTCTTCAATCCCTGTTAGCCACCCGGCAGTTCATCGTCATTGATCTCTACACGATCACCTTGGCCGATGGTGCCGTGCTGCGTTATTCGGGCGGTGATGCCGATGTCCTTGATGGCGGCGTGCGCTATCCCTGCGGCGGCTGGACGGGCCCCTATTGGGGGCTGGTCGGCGATAACGCTCAGTGCCACTGGAAACTCGGCACCGACGTTCAGACCCTCACCGTCAGCGTGCTGCCGGGAACGGCGTTGGTCGAGGGCTCGCCGTTCGTCCAGGCGGTCGAGACCGGGGTATTCGACGGGGCATGGCTGGAATACCGCCGCGCCTATCTCCCCCTCGCCACCTCTGTTCAGTTCTGGCCGCTTCCCGCCACGGGGAGCGTGCGGAAGTTTTACGGCCGAATCGGTGACATCAGTCCGGCCGGGGGATCGGTGGTGACGTTTTGCGTCAACTCGATCGCGGATATCCTTCAGCAGCCCTGGCCGCCTGCGGTTTACCAACCGGGGTGCCTAAACGTGCTGGGGGACGCGGCCTGCGGCATCAATCTGACGCAATGGCTGGTGACCGGCACAGTCGCCGCCGGATCGACGGCGTTGGTTATCGCCGCTTCGCTCACCCAGGCCGCCGGTTGGTTTGATCAAGGCGATATCGCCTTCACAAGCGGTGTTCTGTCCGGGCAGTCGCGGTCGATCCGCGCCTGGGCCGATGGCACCCTTACCCTGATGACCCCGTTCCCGCACGTGCCGGGCATCGGAGACGCCTTTCAACTTCACCCCGGCTGCGACGGCACGATGGACGCGGGCGGCTGCCCGAAATTCAGCAATCTGGCCAATTTCCGGGGCCACCCATTCGTTCCCCCTCCCTCGACGGCGAACTGACATGGACATCATCGAACAGCGCCAACGGGAAATGGTGGTGGCCGAGGCGCGGACCTGGCTTCGCACGCCGTATCATCATAACCAGCGGACCAAGGGGGCGGGCGTGGACTGCGCCAATCTTCCCGCCGCCGTTTATGCCGCCGCAGGCATGATCCCGGAAATCCCGCCCGAAGAATATTCGGCCCAATGGCATCTGCATTGCAACTCGGACGATCCCGATACCGAACGCTATCTCAAGCGCGTTCTGGAATACGCCCGCGAGTTTTCTGGCCCCCCTGGTCCGGCTGACTTCGTGCTGTGGAAGGTCGGGCGCCGGTGGGCGCACGGGGCCATCGTGATCGAGTGGCCAGTTATCATTCATGCCGCCGCGCGGGCTGGTGAAGTCATTCTCGGCGATGCGCTCCGCGACCCCTTCGATAAGAAGCTGCTGACGGACCGCGAACCCCGCTATTTCACGCTTTGGGACACGGTGTAATGGCTGGCCTTTTCGCCCCTCAGATCAAACAGCCCCAGGCTCAACAGCCTGCGGCGGCGGGCGGCGTTACGATCCAGACCAGTTGTTACGGCAAGATCATTTCTGTGGTGGTGGGGACCGCCAAGGCCCCCCCAAACCTCCTTGATTATGGCAATTTCCAAACTCACACTCAAAGTTCGGGGGGAGGCGGCAGCGGCGGCGGCGGCAAGGGCGGCGGCGGTGGTGACAGCGGCGGCACGACCACTACCACCTATTCTGCCATGTTCGTTTTCGGGCTTTGTCACGGGCCGATTTCCGGTGTCGGAACGGTGTGGTCGGCCAAGACTGAGACCAACGCCGCCGCCCTCGGCCTCACCGTGTTTACGGGCGCTCAGGCCCAACAACCCTGGGGATGGTTGACCAGTCAGGCGGTCGTGCAGGAACCGCACATCATCCCCATGACCGCGCCGTTCCAGGTTACCGTTGATTGGCCGGGCACGCCGGTAACCGATTGCGGCGTCGTCGATGCCCAGACCGGTGAAACCTGGACCGCCGTCGCCAGCGGCCCTACCGCCGGTCAATATTCCGTTAGCGCCGGGACCTATACCTTCGCGGCGACCGATGCCGGGATAGAGATCACCCTCAAATACACCTCGGCCAATCAGGAACCGCCGTCGCGTGGCCTGACTTATTCCTACCTCGCCTATGCCGCCGCCTCAGACTTCGATCTCGGCCAATCGCCGAACTCGCCGAACAACAATTTCGAGATCCAGGGCTTCTATTGCACTTCGGCCCCCGCCTCACCGGGCGACGCCGATCCGAGCCTGTTCGTGCGCGGCCTGCTGACCGACCCTCGGTGGGGCATCGGAACGCTGTTTCCGGCGTCTGGAGTTGGCAGCCTCTCCGCCTATCAAGCCTACTGCCTCGCTAGCGGTTTGGTGATCAGTTGCGTCTACAGCGAACAGCAGACAGCGGCTCAAGTGCTTTCCGACCTCGCCGACGTTACCAACAGCGACGTAGCCGTGACGGATACCTTGACCCTGATTCCCCGGTGTGACCAGCCGGTAGTTGCCAACGGTGCCTCATTTTCACCGCCTTCGGTCGCCTTCATATTTACCGACGACGATTGGACAACCAGCAACCCAGCCGCCACTTCCTCTGGCACCACGGCGGCCGATCCGCTGGTGGTGAACCGCGCGCGGCCCGACACCATCGTCAATCAGGTCACGCTTGAATTTCTTAACCGCGCCAACCAGTACAGCCCTGAGACGATCACCGCTCGCGACACAGCCTCGATCCGCCGCTTCGGAATTCGCGCCGAAAAGACCAAGCAGGCCCACATGTTTTCAACCGGCACAGCCGCCCGCGCCAGCGCCCAGTTGATTCTTCAAGATGCTGCGGCGGCCAATGTCTGGCAAGGCACCGTGGGCGAGAACAATATCGCGCTCGATATCGGCGACCGGGGCTGGATCGGCTCGGTCATCCAAGGCATCATCCCGCGTTATGTCAAAGTCATTCAGATCGACGAGCAGGCCGACAACAGTCTGGCCATGACCTTCAAGGAAATTCCCTCCGGTGCCGGGACTGCGGCAGCTCACGGCTTCGCTACCGCTCAAGGTTCGGTTCCCAGTTATAACGTCGATCCAGGGTCCGCGTTGGCGCCGATTGTTTTCGATGCTCCGACCGAACTGACCGGCGGATCGTTGGAAGTGTGGCTGGCGACGGCGGGCGGCCCGAATTGGGGCGGTTGCCAAGTGTTTATTTCCAGCGACAACGTGACCTACGCCCGTGCCGGAATGATCGCCGGAAGTGCCCGCATGGGGACCTTGACGGCGGCACTTGCGGTCGGGATCGATCCCGACACCACCGACACGCTGGCGGTCGACATATCCGCCTGCGGCGGGGTGATGATTTCGGGAACTCAAGCCGACGCCGATGCTTATCACACCCTTTGTTGGGCGGGTGGCGAGATGGTCAGTTATGCTTCCGCCACTTTGACGGGCAGCGGCAGGTACAGTTTCGGCTATCTCCGGCGTGGTGCCTATAACACCCCGATTTCGGCCCATGCGGCAGGAACGCCGTTCGTGCGCCTCGATAAGGCGCTGCTGGCCTATTCCTACACCAAGGATAGGATCGGCCAGACGATCTGGATCAAGCTGGTGAGCTACAATCTCTTTGGCGGCGGCCTTGAGGACATCAGCGCGGTCGAGGCCTATTCCTACACCATTCAGGGACCTCCCACGCCTCCGCCGGTGACCGGATTCACCGCTCAACAATCCGGGGCCGTCGTGCAGTGCGGCTGGAACGCCTTGGCAGATTACGCTGTCGATCTCGCCTTTGGGCCGCGCGGCACCACGAATTGGGCGGCGATGACCATGCTGAACGAGGCGCTGCGGGGGTCGTCCGAAACAAACGCCTCTGTCCCTCCGGGAACGTGGGTGATTGGCGCGCGAGCACGGAACACGGCATCCGGCCAGCTTTCGGCGACGATGGCATCGGTCACGCTGACCGTGACCAACGCCCAGAACGTGGTGGTCTCCGCCGCACAAGGACCAGCTTGGCCGGGGACCGCCAGCGGCTTTGTCGAACACTATACCGGCGTATTGATTCCGAATTCGACGCTGCTGGCCAATCAGGTAACCGCCGCGCAGGCGGCGGCCAGCTTC
>CAIULK010000033.1 GCA_903899885.1 uncultured Rhodospirillaceae bacterium | reverse complement strand
GTGGTATGTCATGGAGTGCTGTTGGTATGTCGTTGTCGGGAATCAAGGGCCGCCTCATCATCAGCTTTGGCGCCGTTCTGGGTTTGGTGGCGGCCGGTTTGGTGCCGTTGGTGTTGAGCGAACTCTCCTCGACCATCGAGCGGGCCGAGGCGCGCGAACTGGCCGGGTTGCACGGCGCGCTGGAGGCGGCCTTGGCCGACAGTGCCGCGACGGGTGCCGCGATGGCCCGGATGGCCGCCGGGATTCCCGAGGTCCGCGCCGCTTTCGCCGAAGGGGATCGCGACCGCCTGTCACGGATGTTCGTGCCGGAATTCGCCGATTTGAAGGCTGCGGTCGGCGTCGATCAGTTCCAGTTCCATCTTCCCCCGGCGATTTCGTTCCTGCGGGTGCATCTGCCCGCCAAGTTCGGCGACGATCTTTCGTCGTTCCGCGCCACGGTGGTGGCGGCCAATCAAACTCACGGCGCGATTCTGGGGATTGAAAAGGGAGTCGCGGGCATCGGGATGCGGGCGGTGGTGCCCGTGCGGCGCCCGAACGCGGCCAGCGATACCGATGCGACGGGAACGGTCGAGTTGGGCATGGCCTTGGGTTCGACGCTGGTCGATACCTTCAAGGCGCGCTTCGGCGTCGATGTCGCCATCCATGTGCCCGACGACAAGGCGGGCGGCTTCAAAACCGTGGCGTCCGGCCAGATGACCCCCTTCCTGACATCCGAGGAGTGGAGCCAAGCGCGGACCGGGGCGCCGGTCATCCGGCGCGGCGAGCGCGACGGCCTGCCGGTCGCCGCCCAGGCGGTGGCCTTGAAGGATTTCTCGGGCAAGCCGGTGGCGGTGGCCGAGATCGTCATGGACGCCCGCGACTATGCGGCGCAAATCCGCTCCGCCCGCACGACCGCGTTGGGCGCGATGGCCGGGATTCTGGTGCTGGCGTTGCTGGTGGCCGGATGGCTGGCCGGGTCCTTGTCGGCGCCGCTCGAAAAGATCACGGCGGTGATGCACCGCTTGGCCGACGGCGAAACCGGGATCACCGTGCCGTCGCTCGACCGCAAGGATGAAGTGGGCGAAATGGCCCGCGCGGTCGAGGTGTTCAAACGCAACGCCGACGAGAACCGCGTGCTGCACCAAGAACAGGAGAGTCTGCGGCTATCGGCCGAAAACGAACGCCGGACGATGATGGCGCGGGTGGCCACCGATTTGGAAAGCTCGATCGGGGGGGTCGCCGAGGCGATTAATCACGACAGCGCCAATTTGCTGACCTGTGCCCGCGAGGTCGGGCGGCTGGCGGCGGAATCGGGCCAACGGGCGGGGACCGTGGCGTCGGCGGCCGAGCATGCCTCGAACAATGTCGGCACCGTCGCGGTGGCGACGGCGGAATTGGGCTCGTCGATTCACGAAATCTCGCGCCAGACCCACGAAGCGGCGCGGGTCGCCGCCTCGGCGGTGTCCGAGGCGACGGCGGCGGATGGGCGGATCGGCGAATTGCGGTCGGCGGTGCGCCGGATCGGCGAAATGGTGTCGTTCATCACCGACATCGCGGGGCAAACCAATTTGCTGGCCCTGAACGCGACGATCGAGGCGGCGCGCGCGGGCGAGGCCGGCAAGGGCTTCGCGGTCGTGGCGAACGAGGTTAAGAATCTGGCGAACCAAACCGCCAAGGCCACCGACGAGATTACCGCCTTGATCGGCGCGGTCGAAACCGCCACGGGCGGCGTGGTGTCGTCGATTTCCGCGATTAGCGGCGTGGTCGAACGGATGAGTTCGGTATCCTCGTCGATCGTCGCGGCGGTCGATCAGCAAGGCGCGGCCACGGCGGAAATCTCGCGCAGCATTCAAGCGGCGGCCGACGACACCCGCGAGGTTTCGGCGAACGCCGCCGAAATCGCCCGCGCGGTCGAGGAAACCAGCCGCGCCGCCGACACCGCCCTATCGACCGGTGGTGACGTCGCCCATCAGGCCGAGGTGCTGCGCGGCGAACTGGGGGCCTCGATGAAACGGTTGCGCGGGACCGGGTGAAATCCTGAGCGCGAACTTATTGTATCCATCTCAATACAGCTAAAAAGAAAAATTCCTTTCTGTCGAATTGACCAAAGTTAAAGTCTTGTCCGGCCCCCTGTTGATAGGCTGAGTTTCGATCCCGAAAAGGGACGGTCCATCGAACAGGGGGACAACCATGACATGTAGACTGTCCGTGCTGGCCGGCGCCGGAGTGATTTTCGCACTGGCCTGCGCCACCGGTAATGCCGCCGATACCAAGCAAGCGGCGTTAGCCGCCAAGGGCAAGGCGGTGTTCGACGAAAATTGCGTGGCCTGCCATCAGCCGGACGCGGTGGGTTTGCCGGGGACGGCGCCCTCGCTTCGTGCCAAGGAATTGCTCCGTTACGGATCGGACCGTTTCTTCACCCAAACCATTACGGATGGGCGTCCCGACACGCCGATGCCGTCCTTCGCCGACGTTCTAAAACCCGCCGACATCAAGGCGGTGATCGCCTATCTGCGTTCCCTCGCCAAGGAGCCCAGCCAGGGCAACGATATCGACAAGGAACGCCCATCGGCCGGTGACGTCGCCTTGGGCAAGGACCGGTTCGCGCAAATCTGCGCCTCCTGCCACGGTGAAAACGGCGAGGGCTATGAGGCCGAGGGCAGCGGCACCGCCATCGGCAAGGCCGGCTTCCTGAGCAAGGCATCGGATGGCTTTATCCGCGGCACTATCCGCGAAGGCCGCTCGAACACGCCGATGCACGGCTTTATCGGCGCTTCGGCGCTGGCCAATCTGTCGTACCAGGAGATCGACGCCATCGTCGCCTACCTGCGTTCACGTCAGGGCCAATAACGCATTTTCTTCGAGGGAGACTCCCCGCTATGAAACGTGACCGCGATAATCTGGGCCGCCGCAACTTCCTGAAGGGAAGCTCGTTCGTCGTCGCCGCCGCCGCCGGAACCAGCCTGTTGACCGCCGCCAATCCCGAGCTGGAGGCCGCCGAGGCGACCCCCGTCCCTTCGGGCCGCAAAACCGTGCTGGCCGCCTGCCCCTACTGCGGCGTCGGCTGCGGCACGATGATCGAGGCCGAAAACGGCAAGATCGTCGGCATCCGTCCCGACAAGGACCATCCGACCAACAAGGGCTTGCAGTGCATCAAGGGCCTGACCGCCGCCGAACCGATCTATGTCGACCGGATGGAAGGCGACACCTATGTCCGCAAGGATGTGTGGGCCGAATGGAACAAGCCGGATCACGGCAATCTGGATTACATCACCCAGACCAAGGGTAATTTCGACGAGGAAAATTTCGTGCGCGTGCCGTATGAGCAGGCCGCCGAAATGATCACCCACAAGCTGGCGCATTTCGCCAAGGCCTACACCGGCAACTCGATCGGCCTGTACGGCTCGGGCCAGTTGTCGCTGGAAGGCCAGTATCTGGAAAATCTGTTCCTGAAGGGCGTGCTGGGCTCGAACACCATCGAGGCCAATGCCCGGATGTGCATGACCTCGGCGGTCACCGGCTATATCGCGACCCTGGGATCGGATACGCCGCCCTTGTGCTATGACGATCTGGAAATGGCCGACATGGTCATGCATTTCGCGCACAACGCGCGGGAATCGCACCCGATCATCTTCTGGCGCATCGCCGACCACAAGAAGAAGAACGATATCCCGACCGTCGTGGTCGATCCCCGCGCCACCGGCACGGCCCAAGGCTACGGCGACATCAACCCCAACAATTCCGTGCATGTGCCGATTCTGAACGGCGACATCAGCTTTCTCAATGCCATCGCCCACGTCTTGCTGAAAGAGCATCCCGACGTCATCGATTGGGATTTCATGAAGGCCAACACGGCCGGTTGGAAGGAATATACCGACGGCGTGCTGGCCAGCTACAGCCCCGAGCAGGTGCAGGACCGCATGGGCGGCAAGTTCCATCCGGTGCCCCCCGAATTGATCCGCAAGGTGGCGGGGATGTTCGCCGACGCCACCCGCAAGCGCCTGGCCCGCAAGAAGGAAGGCAACGAGCACGGCGGCGTCGTGGTGATGTGGGGGATCGGCTACAACCAGCACATCCACGGCCAGCACAACGTGATTTCCATCGTCAATCTGTGCGCGCTGACCGGCAATCTGGCCAAGCCGGGTTGCGGCCCGTTCTCGATGACCGGGCAGCCCAACGCGATGGGCGAGCGGTTCACCGGCGGTTTGACCGGCCGTCTGCCCTTCAATATTGGTCTCGACGACGCCAAGCACCGCGAGCACATGGCGGCCGCGTGGCGGGTGCCGCTGGCCAATTTGGAAACCGCGTCGAAGGCCAAGAACACCGGCTTCGCGGTCGGCATGATGGAGCGCGCCCTGAAGGGCGAGGTCAAGGCGATGTTCTTGATCTATGCCACCCACATCGATCTGCCCGACCAGCACAATCTGGTCCGCCCGGCCTTGTCCAAATGCTTCGTGGTGGCGCAGGAAATCTATCGCCACGCGCCGAACAATCTGTATGCCGACGTCATTCTGCCCGCCGCGACCTGGGGTGAGGTGACCGGGTGCTACATCAATTCGGAACGGCGCATCCACGTCATCGAAAAGGCGGCCGAACCGCCGCCGGGATGCCGTCCCGACCTCGACATGGTGGTCGACAAGGGCCGCGAGGTGGCCAATCTGCTGGGGCTGGAAGGCGACAAGATCTTCCCCTGGAAGCGTAAGGCCGACGGCTTCTACGACTCCCAGGAAATCCTGCGTGATATTTTGGCGGCCTCGGCCGGAACCGACGGCGATCTGACCGGCATTCTGGAAGTCGAAAAGCGCGACAAGAAAACGCCGTATGAACAGATCCGCACGCTGCGCGGCATCCAGTGGCCCGCGCCGACCTATGAAATCGCCAAGGCGGGCGGCACCAAGCGGCGCTACATGGGCCAGGAAGGCAACTGGCCGGGCAAGCCCTATGGTGCCTTCCGTCCGGCGGACGGCAAGATGCACTTCAAGCTGTGCCAGCAAGACTATAGCGAGCGCAAGGCGACCACTGATCTGTTGATGGAATTCGGGGTCAAGAAGGACCACTATACCATCGACAACATTCCGCTGATCACCAAGGCGCGCGACACCGCGATGACCCCCGACCTGCCCGATGAGGACCTCATCGAAATGGCCTGGGACAAGGTGCCGAAGGACAAATATCCCTACTGGCTGGGCCTGGGCGTGGTGTACGAGCACTTCCACACCGCCAAATGCATGCGCAGCCCGACGCTGCGGCGTCTGGTTCCCGAGATGTATGTCGAAATGCATCCCGACGACGCCAAGAATCTGGGAATTGCCGACGGCGACAAGGTTCGCCTGGTGACCCGTCGCGGTAATTTCGAGGCACGGGCCCAGGTGGGTACCAACTCGATCGTCAAACCGGCCCGTAACAGCGTGCCGCGCGGCTATTTGTTCAGCCCGTGGAACCTGTCGGTGGCCGATAGCGCCGATCCCAAGAAAAACAAGTGGCTGGTCAACGGAACCTCCAGCCGGGTGTGGGATCTGGTGTCCGGTCAGGTGGACTTTAAGAAACTCGCCGCTCGCGTCGAGAAGATTTAAAGCGAACGGCATCGGCGGGCCCATCGCCCGCCGGTGTCGGCCGTCAAGCGCGCGGATGGGCGCGTCTGGGCCAAAGGACATACATAAAATGAACCGCAGACGCTTCGTTCAAGCGATGGGGGCATTGGCTTTATCGGCAGCCGGGGGGATGTCGAAAACCTTGGCGGCGGCCCCGCATGAGGTCGCGCGGCTGCGCTTCCTGCGCCCGCCCGGCGCCAAGGCGGAAGAGGAATTTCTCAACACCTGCATCCGCTGCGGTCAGTGCGGCGAGGTGTGCCCCAATCAGGCGATCAATTACTTTAAGTTCGAGGACGGTTTGTCCGCCGTCGATACCCCGTTCATCACGCCGCGCGAACAGGCCTGCATCCTGTGCATGAAATGCGGCGACATCTGCCCCAGCGGCGCCTTGGAAAAGATTCCCGCCGAGGCCGAGGACATCCTCGGCCGGGTCCGCATGGGCCGGGCGGTGGTCGATAAGCGTCTGTGCCTGTCCTATAACGGCAAGACCTGCGGCGTGTGTTACCGCGCCTGTCCGCTGCAAGACATCGCCATGAAATGCGGCATGCTGGAACAACCCATCGTCACCGAGGCCTGTATCGGCTGCGGTCTGTGCGAACGGTCGTGCATTTCGATGCCCCAGGCCATCCGCATCCTTCCCTCCTTGGATAAAGAGCAAAAAGCATGAGCCGGTATCCGAACCGTTGGAAATACGTCAACGCGCTGCGGCTGGTGGTGCTGACCCTGGCCTTCGTGCCGTTGGTGTTTTTGCCCTACAGCACGATCTATCAGCATTTTCTGGCCGCCCATGCCTACGACATGCTGAACGCCAGCGACCAGCGCCTGTACGATGTGATGAATTTCCTGACCGGGAATTTCATCACCGACGCCAAGCAATTCGACGTCGTCAAGGGCACCACCTGGTCGGCGACCTTCTGGGGCTTCAAGCTCAGCGATCCCTTGGCGGTGCTCAGCCAGACCGCCGCCCACACCCATCTCCACGGCCCCTTGCTGCTGAGCGTTCTGTTGCCGGTGCTGGCCACCGTGATTCTGGGCCGGTTTTTCTGCGGCTGGCTGTGCCCGGCCAATCTGTTGTACGAACTCGCCGATTGGATCGCCGAACGGCTGCGCCGCGCCGGGGTGCCGCTGGGTGACCGCCGGTTTGATCGCCGCCTGAAATACGGCGTGCTGGCGGTGGGCGTGATCGCCTCGGCCTGGGGCGGCACGGTGGCGATGTCGGCAATCTATCCCCCGGCGATCGTCGGCCGCGAAGCCTATTACCTGATCGCCACGGCGGGCGCGGGGGCGGGCACGGCGTTCTTCGCGGTGACCTTGCTGTTCGATCTTTTGGTGGCGCGGCGCGGCTTCTGCCGGGTGTTGTGCCCGGGTGGCGCGCTGTATTCCCTGCTGGGGCGGTACCGCTTGCTCCGCGTTCAGCGCAAGGTCGATCTGTGCAACGACTGCAAGAAGTGTGATCAGACCTGCATGTTCGACCTTAACCCGATGGCCGATGGCTTCGGGCAGGAGTGCAACAACTGCGGCGCGTGCATCGCGGTGTGCCCGACCGGTTCGCTGGTCTTCGAGTGGGCGCGCAAGGACGGGCCACCGCAAGGTCCCGGCCATTTGGGCAGTGTTTACAAGAAAAACAAGGGGACACCCCATGCTTAGGCGCCGTTTTCTCCAAGCCCTGGCCGCCGCTGGCGCGGCTGGCGCGCCCTATGGCTTCGCCCGCCTGCTGGCCCCGGCGGCCCAGGGCGCCGATACGCCGTTCATCACCCATTTGCGCCCGCCGGGGGCGATCACCAACGACGCCGCCTTTACCGAAGCCTGCACCGGCTGCGCCTTGTGCGGCGAGGTCTGCCCGGTCGGCGCCATCAAGTTTTATGGCCGCGAAGGCGGCTCGAAGGTGAACACGCCGTACATCAATCCCCGCGACCGTGCCTGCACGTTGTGCGAGGAATGCATGAAAATCTGCCCGACCGACGCATTGACCCATGTCCCGCGCGAAAAGGTGACGATGGGCTATGCCCAGATCGACCGGTCCGCCTGCTATCCCTGGGTTGACAAGGGGGTGTGCGGTGCCTGCGCGACCATCTGCCCGTTGGGCGAGAAGGCCATCGGCTTCGCCTTCGCCAATGTCTACCGTCCGGTGATCAGGGACGGCTGCGTCGGCTGCGGCCTTTGCGTTCAGATTTGTCCGCATCCCAGCCTGCCGATCCGCGTGGTCGACCGTTCGCTCGGCCGACAGGCCAACCCCGAGGTTTAGACCATGGCGATACGGGTTCTCGGCCTAGTTCTGATCATGATGACGCTGTTGGCCGCCCCGGCTTCGGCGCATCATGTGCTGGGCCGTCCCGCTTATGCCTATAACGGCGACTCATCGACCCCGCCGTCGATTTCGCTGGAAGTCCAGATCGGCAAGTTCAACGCCACGATGATGGCCTTTCCATTCGAATTGCGGGCCCGCCAGCCGGTGCGGATCAAGCTGTACGCCACCCGCCTGGACGGCGGCACCCGCTTCGACGGCACCGTCACCTTCGGCGTGAAGGATGATTCCTGGCTGCCCTCGGATGAAGAGGTGCTAGGCGAGCAGGCCATGAACGACAATGGCGTCTTCGATCAGATCATGGAATTCCGCCGCGACGGCGACTACATCATCACCGCCAAATTCGAGGCCGACAAGGAACCCTATGTCATCGACTTTCCGGTGACGGTCGGCAAACCGGCGCCGGTCGCGCCCTTGGCGGCGGCGGGCGGGTTGTTGTTTGCGCTGCTGTTGGCCATTCCCTGGATTAAAAAGCGCCGGGGGCGGCGGTGATATGCCGGATCGATCCCACCATGCTTCACCCCGGCTTGCCGTGGATGTGGGCGGGACCGGTGTTGCTGGGCGTGGTGCTTTTGGCGTTTTGGGCGATGCTCCGGCCGGTTGGTCCGCCGCGGGCGGCGTGGCGCGGGCCGGTGTTGACGCCGCCCGGCGGCTTGACCTTGACCGTGCTGCGGCTTGTCGTGCTGTTGGCTTTTTTGTTTCTGGTGACGGCGGGGTTTATCGGCACGCCGGTTCCCAGTTCGAACATCGCCACCGTCCTGACCTGGACGGTGTGGTGGACGGTGGTGATCATTTTGGTGTTGGCCGCCGGAACCGCATGGTGCGCGATCTGCCCGTGGAACACCCTGGCGGTGCTGCTGGTGCGCCGAAGCCTGGGCGGCACCGGCCCGTCGGACTCGACCCTTGATTTGAAGGTGCCGCGAGTCTTGCGCTCGGTCTGGCCGGCCTTCGCGATGCTGTGCGGGCTGACATGGCTGGAACTGGGGGTCGGCGTCACCCTCAGCCCGGTGGCGACCGCCAGTTTGGCGGTGGTGATGGTGATCTTGGCCACCTTGTCGCTGGCGGTGTTCGAGCGCGGCGCCTTTTGCCGCCACATCTGCCCGGTGGGTCGCACCTTGGGCTGCTATTCGCAACTGGCGCCGATCGCCCTTCGCCCCCGCGACCAAGATGTCTGTGATCGCTGCACGACGCTGGACTGTTATCACGGCACCCCCGACACCCCGCCCTGTCCGGCCGGTCTGACCATGGGCAGGTTCGCGCAAAGCACCTATTGCCTGTCGTGCGGCGCCTGTGTTTCGGGATGTCCCCACTCCAACGTGGCGTGGCGCCTGCGCGGCGTGGCGGACGAGGCCGCGCAAGGGGCGCGCCCGCATGGCGACGAGGCGTGGTTCATGCTGGGGCTGCTCGCCCTGGCCTCGTTCCACGGATTGACGATGCTGCCGCTGTGGGATGACGCGGTGCGCGCGCTGGGCCGCCTGATCGGCGATTCCACCCGGCTGTTGGCTAGCTTCTCGATCGCGATGGCGGCCGGTTTGGCGCTGCCGCTGGCCGTCTATGCCGGGGTGATCACGGTGATGGCGCGCTTGACCGGGCGGGGGGGGCGCGCGTTGTCGGCCAACCTGGCCTTCGCCGTGCTGCCGGTCGCCTTTACCGATCACATCGCCCATAACCTGACCCATTTGGTGCGCGAGGGCGCCAATGCCGGTTATGTCCTGCTCGATCCCCTGGGGTCGCACGGGATCCCGGACGCGCTGGAGTATCACCGCCGGATGCTGCTGACCCTGTTGCCCGACGCGGCGTTGTTCACCCTGCAAGCCACGCTGTTGCTGGGCGGTTTCGCCGTGGCTATGATCATCCTGCGCCGCCGGGGTCAAAGCCTGGGTCTGAGCGGGGCGGCGATGGCGCCGATGGTGCTGTTCCTGGCGGCGGCGG
>CAIULK010000032.1 GCA_903899885.1 uncultured Rhodospirillaceae bacterium | reverse complement strand
CCACCGCCACCGGGTCGCATTCGATGCCGCCGACCTGCTGGAAATAGGTGAACTGGGTTACCTCCATGCCGTCGCACCAGACTTCCCAACCCAGGCCCCAGGCGCCCAGGGTCGGGCTTTCCCAGTCATCCTCGACGAAGCGGATGTCGTGCGCGTTCGGATCGATGCCCAAGGCCCGCAGGCTGTCGAGATACAGTTCCTGCGAATTCTCGGGGCTGGGTTTCAGAAGCACCTGGAATTGGTAGTAATGTTGCAGCCGGTTGGGGTTTTCCCCATAGCGCCCGTCCTTGGGGCGGCGCGACGGCTGCACATAGGCGCATTTCCAGGGATCAGGCCCCAGGGCGCGCAAGGTGGTGGCCGGATGAAAGGTGCCGGCACCCACTTCCATGTCGTAAGGCTGCAAGATCACGCATCCCCGCTCGGCCCAGAATTGCTGGAGCGTTAGGATCAGCGACTGGAAACTGGGCATCGGTGGGACCCGCAGGGAAGAAAGAGCGATATGAAAACTACCCGGCTGGGGGGCATCGGTCAAGACGGGGGACATTACGGAATTTTTTTGAAAGCCGTTGACATCACGAACCGCTGCGGGCGTGAATGGGGCATGTCATTCCCTTGGATGTCTTGGCGCGTGAGCATGGCCGTTTTCCCTTCGCCGATGATCGCCGGGCCGCCGTTCCGGCGGCGCTTGACCGCGTGCCTGGGATTGCTGGCGCTGCTGGTTAATCTGCTTGTTCCCTTGGCGGTTGCCCAAGCGATGGCGGTGCCGGCCGGGGAGGGCGCGTTCATTTGTCATGCGGGCGGTCCCGCAGCTCCGGCGCCGGTTGGCCGTGACGCCGCGGACCATCATTGCCCGCTTTGCCTGTCGCAGACCGATACTCGGCTGCTGGTTCCCGTCGTCCCGGCCGTCACCGGCCGGATCGTTCCCGCCGATCGGGTGGATTACCTCGTCCCCGGCATCACGGGCTTGCGGCCCGGCGTTCCCAGCGCCGTGCGGGCGCGCGGTCCCCCCATTCCGTCCGTCTTGGGGTGATCGCGGGCCGTCCGGTGGGGTGGCCCTTCGTGACGATTTAGGAATGGGGACGGACGTCTCATGAAAAAATATCTGCTGGCGGTCGCGACGGCCGCTTTTATCGGCGCGCCTTATCACGCGTTCGCCTGTTCGGCCTGCGGCTGCAACCTCGATACCGACGAAAACGATGCCGGGCCGGGCTGGAGCGTTGACGAACGGGTCGATTACGTCAATCAAAACCGGATGATGATCGGCGGCAACACCGCGCCGCAGCAAAATCCGGCCTCGGTCGAGGTGCAGAACAACACCACGACGCTGTTTTACACCACGACCATCGACTATCAATCGGACAGCGCTTGGGGCGTCAATTTGGCGGTTCCGGCGCAATACCGCACCCACAGCACCAACAACGACGGCGCGGATTGGACGCAGTCGAAATCCCAGTGGAACGCGCTGGGCGATCTGCGGTTGCTGGGCCGCTATGACCTGACGCAAGGCCTGCCGGTCACCGTCAATCTGTTGGCCGGGATGAAGCTGCCGACCGGTGGCACCGGGCACAATTTCGACAGCGGGCCGACGGCCGGCAGCTTGGTCGATCGCGGCCTGCAACCGGGCAGCGGCACCTGGGACGCGTTGTTGGGTTTTAATCAGAACGGCAAGATCACCGATGATCTGGGCTGGTTCGCCCAGCAACTGTGGCAAAAACCGTTGGAACAGCATAACGGCTTTTCGGAGGGCCAGAAGCTGAACGGCAGCGTCGGCGTCCGCTATACCCTGACCGAGACCTTCACGCCGCAGTTCCAGATCAACGCCCAGAACCGCTGGCGCGATCGGGGCCGGAACGCCGACATTCCCAACAGCGGCGGCGAGGTGATCTATGCCAGCCCGGGCTTGTTCGTGAATGTCGCCGAAGGCACCGCCCTTTACGGATTCGTGCAGCTGCCGGTCTATCAGCGGGTTGGCGGGTTGGAACTGGTGCCCGATTATTCGGCATCGGTCGGCATCCATCATAAGTTCTAACATGCGTGTCACGGTGTTTCTTTTGGCGGCATTGCTCGCCGGTCCGGTTTGGGCCGGCGAGGCGCCCTCGGCCGCTCAATGGATCATTCCGCCCGAACCGGCGGTGGTGACATTGGGCGATCTGCCCAAGCCGCCGCTGGTCCTGCATTTCTGGGCCACATGGTGCGCCCCGTGTGGCGAGGAGCTGCCCGCCCTCGATGCGCTGGCCGCCCGGCTGGCGATTCCCGTGGTGGCGGTGTCGGAGGACCGGGGTGGGGCCGATGACGTTCAGCCCTATCTCGACCATCATCCGCCGTTGCCGCATCTGGAAATGCGCTTCGATGCGAAACGCAAGCTCGCCCGCGCCTTGGGGCTGGGGGCGGTGCCGGTGTCGGTGGTGATTGGTGCCGATGGCCGCGAAACCGCTCGTCTGATCGGCACCGGCGAGTGGGAGGGGGCCGACGGCCAAAGGCTGGCGGGGGCGATCGGGCGTTAGAGCGCCGTGCTTCAAATATGAAGCATGGCGCTTCAGCGAGTATTGAGCGAGCGGCCAAGGGCGCGGAGGCGCCTTCCCGGCGAGGGACAAGATATAAAGTTTAGGGTGTGATG
>CAIULK010000031.1 GCA_903899885.1 uncultured Rhodospirillaceae bacterium | reverse complement strand
TGTGCTCACCGGTGAGGGTCTCGATCAACTCGATCTCCTCCATGCTCATGTTCTTACGGAACTTCTCGGCATTGGCGAGAACCGGGGCGAAGGTATTCGACTCCCACAGCGACGACAGGTGGGCCAGTTTGTGCGCCTCCTCCGACTTGCCGACGTCGAGCATCGACGAAGCGTACTCGATCCCCATGAATCCGCTGATGCGGCGCATCACGGCTTCCTGGTCGGCAAGGAAATCCTCGAACCGCACCGTCATCACCTTTTCCGGATGCATTTGCTGCAAACGCCGCGCCGCATCGTAGGCCTTCACCCAAATGCGCGTGTTGGGCAGGGTATCGAAGCGGTGGATGATCGCCCGGTTCATGCTGTCGATCTGCGCCCTGGGGTCACGCACGACATTAAGAAACCGCATATCCGGGAACAGATCGATCAACTCGTCGGCATAATGGATGTTGTCGAGGGATTTTTCCATCACCACCGACGCATTATGGCGCTGGCCCGCCAGGATCAGCATTTCCATGGCAATCCGCAGCACGCTCCGTTTCTCGTTCTTGATCCGCTCGAAAATATCCACCGGATCGAAGGCGACATCGCCCCAACGGACCATCAGGGCATCCTGCACGCCGATAAGGTCGCGGATGAGCTGGAAATACACGTCGTCATCGGACAGATCATGGTAGTGCTTCTTTACCAAAGGCATGAAGTCGACCATGTGGATCGGATACGGCGAGTAGAATTCCTTATTCAGGTTCAGCCTCAGACGCAGGGCGTGGCTCCCGCATCGCCGCAACGGCACCATCTGAACGATGGTCGGGCGCTTTTTATTTTCGATGTTGGGTGAGTTGACCATGTCGTCCGTTCCTTTTGTTCCTTTAAGGTTTTCGCATATCGTGGCCCGCAATCAGGGGCTGGTTCTTCCCCGGGCCAGGAAGCCGTCGCGATTGAGGAATCCCGGCTTTCCATAGGTAAAGGGCGCTCCGTCGGGCAAGGTCACCACGCCGCCGGCGGCGGCCAGGACGGCATGGCCGGCGGCGGTATCCCATTCCGAGGTTGGGCCGAAGCGGGGATAGAAGTCGGCCACCCCCTCGGCAATGCGGCAGAATTTCAGCGATGACCCGGCGCGGGCGATCGTGGGGCGGCGCAGGGTGGACAGGAACCGGTCCAGCAACTCGCCGCTGCCGTGCAGGCGGCTGGCCAGCACCACCGGCTCGCTTCGCGGAATTGGGCGGCAGGTCAGCGGGCGGCGAACCCCGTCGGGGCCAACCGCCGTCGCGGTACCGGCGGCCGACCACAGCCATCCCAGGGCCGGAGCGAAAACCACGCCCAGAACCGGCGCGCCGTCCACGATCAAACCGATATTGACCGTGAACTCGCCGCTTCGCTTGACGAATTCCTTGGTGCCGTCGAGCGGATCGACCAGCCAGAAGGGGCCGGACCCAACCGCGGGCAGGCGTCCGGCCGCCGCCTCTTCCTCGGCGATGATCGGCACGCCCGGAGCCAAACCGGCCAACACCGGCAAGATCAATGCCTCGGCCCGGCGGTCGGCCTCGGTCACCGGAGATTCGTCGGCCTTGTTCTCGACGGCGAAATCCCCGGCGTACACGTCGAGAATTAGGGCGCCGGCCTGGCGCGCCACGGTCTCCAAGGCCGGCAAAAGGGATGCGTGGGAATAGCTCATGGCGCCGCTTTCGCGGCACAACGGCGTGTGCGTTTCATGTCGTGCCGACTTTCTTGTTTTTTCGAATTGCGATGGACCGGACCCCGCCGCATCGGGCGGGGTCCGTGTACTCACCCCGCAAGGCGTTGCGTCGCCTCGTCTTGGAGAAGGATGGTGCCGCGATGGGCCAAGTAGGTGATCACCTGGTTCACGCATTCCTGCAACGGCCGGCTGCCGGTATCGACGACCAGTTCGGGGTTCTCCGGCTGCTCGTAGGGCGAGGAAATGCCGGTAAAGTGGGGGATTTCACCGGCGCGGGCGCGCTTGTAAAGGCCCTTCACGTCGCGCCCCTCGCAGTCCTCGATGGTGGCGCGGCAATAAATTTCGACCATTTCGCCGTTGCCGAGAACCTCGCGCGCCTGGGCACGGTCCGCCCGCAGGGGCGAAATGAAAGCGGTCAGAACCAGGACGCCCGCATCAAGCATGAGCTTCGCCATTTCGGCCACCCGGCGAATATTTTCGACCCGGTCCTCGATGGTGAAGCCCAGATCCCGGCACAGCCCATGGCGCACGTTGTCACCATCCAGGACATAGGTCAGGCAGGACAAACGATGCAGTTCCTCCTCCACCGCGTGAGCGAGGGTGGACTTCCCGGAACCAGACAAACCGGTAAACCAAAGGACCGTGTTCCGATGACCCAAAGTGGATGCTCTGTGATCACGGGTAATCGTCTGGGCATGCCGAACAACGTTGGTGCTCTTGGTCACAACAGTTAACACCGCTTTTTCCTTCTCTTCTTGAGGGCAATGGGCCACGACAACCCGCTTTGGTTGCCGTATTGATCTCGACATAACGTTTCGTGTGTTTTGCGTGGTATCGCTACCCGGTGAGCGGTATCTATCGATATCGATCGGCGATGTAAAGAATAATGTGATTACCCTAGTGCATTTTTAATGTCACTTGCATGCATTACCACCCGCATTTCGGGCATGCATGCACATTCGCACCCGGCATATCTGTTGATTTTTTGGTGAAAATCGCTTTCGCGGGGCGAGCGGCGACAAGAAACCGCCGGGCCAAACAGCAGCCAACGATACCCGTTCATTCACGCCGCCACACACAACGGCTTGAATCAACACACACATTCAACCGGCGCCTTGGCTCGACCGGCTGCCCTATAACCGAATCGCGCTCTTTAGGCGCACGGCAGCCATTGACACGCGTGTACATCGCAACATAATCGCCCATGGGGATCGGATGGAGCCAACACAGCGCTGTTTCCAGCCCTACCCAAGGGGGCCGACCCAGAAGGCGCGTTGATACTCATGGCACTGTCGATCATCCTCCTCTCCATCAGCCTTCAGATGCTGACGGCCATCCAGGCCCTGCGGCTGATCCGCGTGACGGGATGGCGCGCCGCCTGGGTGATGATCGCCATGGCCTTGCTGGTGATGGCGGGACGGCGGGCGGCCTCGCTTGCCGACATGGCCGTGAACAACCACCCCATCGATCCGGCGGCGGAGTTGCTGGCCTTGCTGGTTTCCGTCCTGATGCTGGTGGGGGTACAGCGCATTTCGGCGCTTCTGCGCAGCTGGAAGGCAACGCGGCAACGCGATGAAATTCTGCGCCGGGCCCAGAACGACTTCATCGCCACCACCGACCCCTTTCACGTCAGCGCCTTCCAGTCGCTGGCCGACGACTTGGCCCGGCATTGCGGCTGGGACCGTGTCGCGGTCGGCCTCGTGGACGCCGACGGCCACCGTTTGCCGCTGGCCGTCGGCGGCCCCAGCCTTCCGGCAACGCCGATCTCGGCACGGGAACTGCTGGCCAACGGCTGGGAGGCGGTTGACCGCGCCGGGACGCCCGAAATGGTCGAGGTTCAGGCGGGCACGCACGAAGCCATTGCCGTCCCGTTGACCTTGGGCAGCGAGATGGTCGGACTGTTGATGTTCGCCCGGGGGCGGAACAAAACGCGGGGGTGCGATATCGAGGGCATGGACGTCGTCGTCATGGCCATCGGCGGCATGATCGGCGCCATGCGGCTTGCCCGCCAACGCGAACAGGCCAACCGGGACCAGCAAACCCTGATCGCGGAACTAGAGCGGTCGAAGCGCGAGTTGGAACAATTTTCCTACATCTCGTCCCACGACATGCAAGAGCCGTTGCGCATGATCGCGCTGTACATGGAACTGCTCCAGCGCCGTTACAGCGAAAATCTGAACGACGAGGCACGGGAATATGTCGGCTTCGCCGTCGAGGGCGCGCGGCGCATGCAGGCCATGATTCGGGACCTGCTCCAGTACGCCCGATTGGGACAAGGCGAAAAGGAAGCCGAACTCCCCCACGCCGATGCCCAGGCGGCGGTGGAGTACGCCGCGCGGCAACTCGCCTCGCGCTCATTCGCCCTGAACGTGGCCTCGCCCTTGCCGAACGTGGTGATGAGACCGGCCGAGTTGCAGCGTGTCTTCCTCAACCTTTTGGGCAACGCCGTTAAGTTCCGCTCGCCCGACCGCGCGCCGGCGATCACCGTCGATGCCGAACCCGAAGGCGGTTTTTGGCATTTCCGGGTGGCCGACAATGGCATCGGCATCGATCAGGCCTATTTCGACAAGATTTTCCAGGTGTTCCAGCGCCTGCACCCGCGCAGCGCCTACGAAGGCACCGGCATCGGCCTCGCCTCCGTCAAGAAGGCGGTGGAAAGCCGGGGCGGCAGGGTTTGGGTGGAATCCGTTCCCTCCCAGGGCAGCGTTTTTCACTTCACCTTGCTGTCACCCCCACGGATCGACCCATCAACGGCCTGAAGCCGTAACCACAACCATGCGCCGCGCTCAGCCACATCGCGCAATAATTTAGGCGAGGAGATATGACACGATGATATCCTTGACCATTCGCAAGCGTCTCCTTGGCAGCTTTTTCATCATGCTGGTCCTTGCCGTCACTGGCTTGGCGCCCGTGTTGTTGAATCGCCTGTCCGCCACGATCCAGCGCGCCGAGGAGCGCGAACTGAATGGCAAGTTGCAGGCCCTAAGGGCATCCGTCACCGCCAGCACGGGCACCGCCGCCGCGATGGGCCATTTGTTGGCTGGCCTGCCGGACGTGCAGGCAGCCGTGGCCACGAGAGACCGCCAACGGCTGACCGAGATGTTCGTGCCCGGCTTCCAGGCGTTGAAGGCCGACACCGGCACCGAAAACTTCAACTTCCAGACCCCACCGGCCACCACCGTCCTGCGGGTCCACCAGCCGGGCTTCTTCGACGACGACATTTCGGCTTTTCGCAAGACGGTCGTCGAGGCCAACCGCGACCACAAGCCGGTGGTCGGGTTGGAGGGGGGCAAGCTCGCGCTTTCCGTGCGCGCGGTCGTGCCGGTCGCGAACAAGGGCCAGTATGTTGGTACCGTGGATTTCGGGCTCGATTTCGGCCGGAATTTCGCGGTCGCCTTCAAGGATCGCTTCGATGTCGATCTCGCGCTCTATATCCGCGGTCCAGATGGGAAACCCAAAAGCACGGGAAGCTCCGCCGACACCGCGGCGCCGCCCGATGATGTGTTCCAGCAGGCATGGGACGGCCAGACGGCGATCCACCGCGAAACCCGCGACGGAAAGCCGTTAACCATTCTGACCGCCGCCGTGCCCGATTATTCCGGCAAGACGGCGGCGGTCGCCCAAATCACCATGGACGCCAGCGAATACGCCCAGCAGATCGCGTCGGCGCGCCTATTGGCCGTGGCACTGTCCACGATCGTCGTCGGGTTGGGCTTGGCGGCCGCCTGGATGCTGGCCGGTGGAATCGCCCGCCCATTGATGGAAATCGCCAACACCATGGGGCATCTGTCGGCCGGCGATCTCGATGCCGAAATCCCCTCCACCACCCGGCGCGACGAGGTCGGCGAAATGGCCCGCGCGGTCGAGGTGTTCAAGCATCAAGGCCAAGAAAACCGCCGCTTGGTCGCCGAGCAGGACGCCATGTGCCGCCAAACCGAGGGTGAACGCCGGCGGACCATGGCCGGTGTCGCCGACACCCTCTCGGCCAGGATCGGCTCGGTCGCGGACTGTCTGGGCCAAGCGACCCACTCGTTGTTCGACACCGCCGGCAATCTTGATCAGCTGGTCGAGCAGGCCCGCGAACGCGTTGACGTCATCTTCGCGGCGGCCGGCGAGGCCTCGGGCAATGTCGCGACGGTCGCGGCGGCGACCGAGCAACTCTCGAGTTCGATCAGCGAAATCGCCCACCGGACGACGGAAGGGTCCACGGTGGTGAGCAAGGCGATCAGCGGAGCCAGTGACGCCGACCATCGGATTTCGGAATTGGACCAAGCCGTCGCCAAGATTGGCGAGGTCGTCCAGTTCATTACCGATATCGCCGGCCAGACCAACTTGCTCGCCCTGAACGCCACCATCGAGGCGGCACGCGCCGGCGACGCCGGCAAGGGGTTCGCCGTGGTCGCGGGCGAGGTGAAGAACCTTGCCACCCAGACCTCGCGCGCCACCGGCGAGATTGCCAATCTGATCGCGGCGGTGCGCAAAGCCACCGACGGCGCGGTTTCCGCCATCAAATCGGTGGGCGCGGTGATCGGCGAGATGAGCGCGGTTTCCTCCGCCATCGCCTCGGCCGTCGAGGAACAAAGCGCGGCAACCCAGGAGATCGCCCGCAACATCCAGCGCGCCGCCGATGGCACGAAATTGGTTTCCGAAAGTGTCGATGGGTTCAAGGGGGTGGTCTGCCAAGTGGAGGCGGCATCCAAACAGGTGGTCGGCGCCAGTGGTGAAATTTCGGGACAGGCGGACACCTTGCATCAGGAGGTCGGCCAAGCGGTCGGCGCCATACGCGCGTCGTGACGATGGCGCCGCGCAAAACTTTACTCAGGCGAGTCGCTTCCGTGGCTCGCCTGTTTTATAGTCCACGGCGATGCTGTTTCGAGCCCTCATCGCCGCCGCCCTTCTCGGCTTTTTGTGGTGGGGCCTGCGCTGGTTCGCGCAGGCCCCGCCCGAGCGGGTGAGCCGTCTTCTCAAAACACTGGGGCTTGCGGCCCTGGTGCTGGCTGGGATTTGGCTGACCCTGACCGGCAAGCTGGAAGGCTTGATCGCCATCGCCGCCGGTCTGGCGCCATGGGGCTTCCGGGCGATGCGGCTGCACACGCTATGGTCGATGCTGCGGGGGCCGCGTCCCGCCTCGTCCGGTCCATCCCCCACGACCGGCCGGATGACCAGGGACGAAGCCTACGCCGTGCTGGGCTTGGCGCCCGGCGCCTCGAAACAAGCGATCAAGGAAGCCCACCGTCGCCTGATGCGGGTCAACCACCCCGATCACGGCGGCTCGACCTGGGTGGCCGCACGGCTCAACCAAGCGCGCGACGTGTTGCTAGCCTAAAGCCGCCAGTCCTTGGCGCACCAGCGGCGCGGCGGGATGGTCCATTCGCTCCAGGACCGGCAGCGCGCGCCGCCACGCCTCGCGGGCCTCCGCCTCGCGCCCGGCGCTGGCAAGCGCCAGCCCCAAAACCGCCTCACCCTGGGCCTGTCTCAGCGCGATCTCCGGATTGTCGGGGAAGCGTTGGGCCAGCGCGGCGATGCCGCCCAGCAGGTCGTTCGCCGCGCCGAGTTGCCCGGCCTTTCCGGTGGCATTGATGAGGTTGACCGCGCCCTTGGCCTGTACCAGCGCGATCTCCGGATTGCCGGGGAAGCGTTGGGCCAGCGCGGCG
>CAIULK010000030.1 GCA_903899885.1 uncultured Rhodospirillaceae bacterium | reverse complement strand
CTTCCGATCTGAAAATAACGTTATGCCGCATAATTCCTAGTTATCACTCCCATCCCCCCCCCCGCCCTTTACGCCCCCTTTACACCCCCCCCTCTCGCACCCTTATCCCGATCGGCCGTATCATCCCCCTCGGTGAACTCATTGCCCGGAGGGCCGTCATGCTTGACGCCGTGTTCCTAGTCGCCACCCTCGCCTTCTTCGGTGTGGGTGTGCTTTTCGTTTACGCCTGCGAACGCATCTAAAAGGGGAGCGCACGCGATGACACTCGATATCATTCTTGGCGCGGGGACCGCGGTGGGCCTGATGGTCTATCTGGTCTACGCGCTGGTCCGCCCGGAAAGGTTCTGATCATGATCGCCACCGGCATTCTGCAAATCATTCTGTATTTCGTTCTTCTGATCGGGCTGGCGGTTCCCATGGGGCGCTATCTGGCCGGGGTGTATGAGGGCAAAATCGCCTTCCTGGCCCCCGTCGAGCGGGGCATCCTGCGGCTGTGTTTCGTCGATCCCGACCAGGAGCAGCATTGGACGGTCTACGCGCTCGCGTGTTTGGTCTTCAATTTGGTCGGCATCTTCGCGCTGTACGCCCTGATGCGCTTTCAGGCGGACCTGCCGTTCAATCCGGCCGGGCAAACCGCGGTCGCCCCGGATCTGGCCTTCAACACCGCCGTCAGCTTTGCCACCAACACCAATTGGCAGAATTACGGCGGCGAAAGCACGATGAGCACTCTGACCCAAATGCTGGGGATGACGGTTCACAATTTCACCTCGGCCGCCACCGGCATGGCGGTTCTGGTGGCCTTGATTCGCGGCTTCACGCGGCGCCAAGTGCGCACGCTGGGCAATTTCTATGTCGATGCGCTGCGCTCGATTCTGTACGTGCTGCTGCCGATGGCGGTGGTCATGGCGCTGTTCCTGGTGTGGCAGGGTGTGCCGCAGAATCTGGGCGACTATACCGAAGCCACCACGCTGGAAGGGGCCAAGCAATTGATCGCCCAGGGCCCGGTGGCCTCGCAGGTGGCGATCAAGCATCTGGGCACCAACGGCGGCGGTTTCTTCAACGCCAACTCGGCCCATCCCTTCGAAAACCCCACCGCTTTGACCAATCTGGCGCAGATGGTCGGGCAGGTGTTGATTTCGGCGGCCTTTGTCTTCGCGTTCGGCCGCATGGTCGGCGATCCGCGCCAGGGCCGCGCGCTGGTCATCGCGATGTCGGTGATGCTGACGGTCGGCATCGGCGTTTGCTATTGGGCGGAATCCCAGGGCAATCCGGCGCTGAACGGGGCGGGGATCGACATGGTGACCTCGGTCACCAATTCCGGCGGCAATATGGAGGGCAAGGAAGTCCGCTTCGGCATCGCCAATTCGGCGCTGTTCGCGGCCACCACCACCGGCACGTCGAACGGCGCGGTCAATGCGATGCACGACAGCTTCACGCCGATCGGCGGCATGGTGCCCCTGGTCAACATCATGTTGGGCGAGGTGGTTTTCGGCGGTGTTGGGGTTGGTCTGCACGGGATGATCATCTTCGTCATCGTCACCGTGTTCATCGCCGGGCTGATGGTCGGGCGCACGCCGGAATATCTGGGCAAGAAGATGGAGGCGCGCGAGGTCAAATTCGCGGTGCTGTGCATCTTGATCTTCCCCTTGTCCATCCTGGGCCTGGGCGGGGCGGCGATGGTGCTTCCCGCCGGATTGGCCGGAATGTCGGCCGCCGGGCCGCACGGATTGACCGAGGTGCTGTACGCCTATACCTCGGCGACCGGCAACAACGGGTCGGCCTTCGCCGGGCTGTCGGGCAATACGCCGTGGTACAACTCCAGCCTTGCCGTCGCCATGCTGATCGGCCGCTATCTGGTGATCGTGCCGACCTTGGCGATCGCCGGGTCGTTGGCCGCCAAGAAGATCGTGCCGCCGTCGGCGGGAACCTTCCCGACCTATGGCAGCCTGTTCATCATCTTGTTGATCGCCGTGATCGTGGTGATCGGCGGGCTGACCTTCTTCCCCGTTCTCGCCCTGGGTCCGATCGTCGAGCATCTGATGCTCGCCGCCGGCACCCTGTTTTAAAGGGACAGAGCCATGAGCATTCATCGCCCAAACGCCATCAATCTGTTTGAAGGCGGCATCCTGAAATCGGCGATCGCCGATTCGTTCAAGAAACTGGACCCGCGTGATCTGGTCCGCAACCCGGTGATGTTCACCACCGCCGTGGTGGCGCTGCTGTCCACCATTCTGTTCGCCCGTGACGTGGCGTTCGGCGGTCAATTCGTCAAAGTGGTCGGTCAAATCGCGGCGTGGCTGTGGTTCACCGTGCTGTTCGCCAACTTCGCCGAGGCGGTGGCCGAGGGACGCGGCAAGGCCCAGGCCGATTCCTTGCGCAAGACCAAAACCGAAACCCAGGCCAAGAAGGTCGCTTCCGCCGACTCCAAGACCTGGACGACAGTGGCCGCCGCCAATCTGCGGGCGGGGGATCTGGTGGTCTGCGAGGTCGGCGACGTCATTCCCGGCGACGGCGACGTCATGGCGGGCATCGCCACGGTGGACGAAAGCGCGATCACCGGCGAATCGGCTCCGGTCATCCGTGAATCCGGCGGCGACCGGTCGGCGGTGACCGGGGGCACCCGCGTGGTGTCGGACCGCATCGTCGTGCGGATCACCGCCAATCCCGGCGAATCCTTCCTGGACCGGATGATCGCGCTGGTCGAGGGCGCCAAGCGTCAGAAAACCCCCAACGAGATCGCACTGACGATCCTGCTGGTCGGCCTGACCCTGGTGTTCCTGATCGTCGTCGCCACGCTGCCGGCCTTCGCGTCCTATTCGGGCACGGTGGTGCCGATGGTGTTTCTGATCGCCCTGCTGGTTACCTTGATCCCCACCACGATCGGCGGCTTGCTGTCGGCGATTGGCATCGCGGGGATGGACCGGTTGGTCCGCTTCAACGTCATCGCCAAATCGGGCCGTTCGGTCGAGGCGGCGGGCGATATCGACGTGCTGCTGCTCGATAAAACCGGCACGATTACCCTGGGGGCGCGTCAGGCTGCGGAATTCCTGCCC
Organism: uncultured Rhodospirillaceae bacterium; assembly: GCA_903899885.1. Classification (GTDB taxonomy): domain Bacteria; phylum Pseudomonadota; class Alphaproteobacteria; order Rhodospirillales; family Magnetospirillaceae; genus CAIULK01. The sequence goes on along the minus strand of CAIULK010000030.1, from coordinate 6,251 downwards.
ATCGCCCAGGTCGGTGAACGCGATCTGGCCGAGGCGGCGTTCCTGTCGTCCTTGTCCGACGACACGCCCGAGGGGAAATCCATCGTCACCCTGGCGCGGTCGCGTTTCGGGTTCAAGGACCCGGTTTCCGCCTCGGCGATGTCGTTCATCCCGTTCTCGGCCCACACCCGGATGAGCGGGGTCGATATGAACGGCACCGAGATCCGCAAGGGCGCGTCCGACGCCATCCTCAATTATGTCGCCGACAAATCCGGGCGCACCCCCGGCGGCCAGCCCAAGGATCGGTCGCATTGGTCGAACGGGTGGCCAAGGCGGGCGGCACGCCCCTGCTGGTGGCGCGTGACGGCAAGGCGTTGGGAGTGGTCCACCTCAAGGACATCATCAAGCCGGGGATCCGCGAACGTTTCGCCACGCTGCGCAAGATGGGCATCCGCACGGTGATGATCACGGGCGACAACCCCTTGACCGCCGCCGCCATCGCCGCCGAAGCGGGGGTCGATGACTTCCTGGCCGAGGCGACGCCCGAAGCCAAGCTGGAATTGATCCGCAAGGAACAGACCGGCGGGCGTTTGGTCGCCATGTGCGGCGACGGGTCGAACGACGCCCCCGCCTTGGCGCAAGCCGATGTCGGGGTGGCGATGAACACCGGCACCCAGGCGGCGCGCGAAGCGGGCAACATGGTCGATCTGGAAAGCGATCCGACCAAGTTGATCGAAATCGTGATGATCGGCAAACAGCTGCTGATGAGCCGGGGCGCGCTGACGACCTTCTCGATCGCCAACGACGTCGCGAAGTACTTCGCCATCATCCCGGCCTTGTTCATCGCGTCGTACCCGCGGCTTCAGGCGCTCAACGTCATGAAGCTGGCCAGTCCGCAAAGCGCAATTCTGTCGGCGATCATCTTCAACGCGCTGATCATCATCGCCTTGATCCCGCTGGCCTTGAAGGGCGTTCGCTACAAACCGGCCGGGGCGGAGGCGCTGCTGCGGCGCAATCTTTTGATCTACGGCCTGGGCGGCCTTGCCGTTCCCTTCGTGGGCATCAAGGCGATCGACATGCTGATCGCCGTCCTCGGCCTGGCCTGAAGGAGCATCTCTCATGATCAAACAGCTTATTCCTTCGGTTCTGCTAACCATCTTTTTGATGGCGCTGACCGGCTTGGCCTATCCCTTGGCGGTGACCAAGATCGCGCAGACCGTTTTCCCCACTCAGGCGAACGGCAGCTTGGTCGAACGCAACGGCACCGTCGTCGGGTCGGAACGGATCGCCCAAGGCTTCGACCGGCCGGATTATTTCCACCCCCGTCCGTCGGCGACCACCGCCGCCGATCCGAACGACCCCACCAAGACCGTGCCCGCGCCCTATAACGCGGCGAATTCCGGGGGATCGAACGCGGCGCCGACCTCGAAGGCGTTCGTCGATGCGACCCGCGACGCCGCCGCCAAGGCCCATGCCGACAATCCCAAGGCGCACGGCGGCGTGCCGGTGGATCTGGTCACCGCCTCGGGCAGCGGGCTCGACCCCGATATCTCGCCCGAAGCCGCCGAATTCCAGGTGGCGCGGGTGGCGCAGGCCCGTCATGCGCCGGAAGCCGAGGTCCGCGCCCTGGTTGCGGCGCAAACTGCGGGGCCGGTGTTCGGGATGATCGGGGAGCCGGTGGTCAATGTCTTGAACTTGAACCTCGCCCTCGACCAGCGATGGCCGATCGCTCATTGACATGAAACAGCGGGCCGGGCCTTAAATAAGGCCCGGCCCGACCCCGTTTAGGACGTGTTCCGATGAATGATGACGCGCGGCCATCCCCGGATGCCCTGTTGGCCGAAGCCAAGAAGGAAGCGCGCGGGCGCCTGAAGATTTTCCTGGGGGCGGCCCCCGGCGTCGGCAAGACCTATGCGATGCTGGAAGCCGCGCACGAGCGCGTCAAGGACGGCATCGACGTGGTGGCCGGGGTGATCGAAACCCACGGGCGGCGCGAAACCGAACGCCTGCTGGCCGGTGTCGATATCTTGGCGCAACGCCAAACCGAATACCGGGGCCACGAATTCAAGGAAATGGATTTGGACGCGCTGTTGAAGCGGCGCCCCAAACTGGCCTTGGTCGATGAACTGGCCCACACCAACATTCCCGGCTCGCGCCACCTCAAGCGCTGGCAGGATGTCGAGGAATTGCTGTCGTCGGGGATCGACGTCTATTCGACGCTGAATATTCAGCACCTGGAATCCCTGAACGACGTCGTCGAGCGGATCGCCGGTATCAAGGTCCGTGAAACCCTGCCCGACGGGGTGCTGGCCTCGGCCGACGAAATCGAATTGATCGACCTTCCGCCCGAGGATTTGATCAAGCGCCTGCACGAGGGCAAGGTCTATGTGCCCGAACAGGCGCGCCGGGCGGTTCACAACTTCTTCTCGCCGGGCAATCTGACCGCCTTGCGTGAGATGGCGCTGCGTCACGCCGCCGAGCGGGTCGATGCCCAGATGGTCGATTACATGCGTGCCCACGCCATTCAAGGTCCCTGGCCGGCGCGCGAACGGATCGTCGTGTGCATCGACGGGCGGGTTGACGGCGAACGCCTGGTGCGGGTCACCAAGCGGGCCGCCGAGCGGCGCGGCGCCGCTTGGATGGCGGTGACCGTCGAAACCCCCAATTCCCTGACCGCCAAGGAATCGGAACGCGACCGCATCGCCCGCGCGCTGCGTCTGGCCCAGCAGTTGGGCGGCGACTCCACGGTCATCCAGGGCGACGACGTGGTGAGCTGCGTGTTGGACTTCGCGCGCGAACGCAACGCCACCCAAATCGTCGTCGGCCGTCCGCGTCCGCGCCGCTGGCGGTTCGGGCGGACGGTGACCGACCGGTTGATCGAGCGCAGCGGCGACGTCAACGTCTTCGTGGTCGGCGGCAGTTGGGCCGAGGAAAAGACCCAGCCGCAGATCCGCACGCGTGTCGCCTCGACCGGTCTGGACTGGCGCGGTCCATTCTTCGCGCTGATCGGCACCGCCGTGGCCACCGGTTTGGGCTTCGTCATCGACCAATGGCTGCCGACCGCCAACATCTCGGTCGCCTTCCTGATGGCGGTGCTGGTCGTCGCCATGCGGGCCGGGTTGAAACCGGCGATCCTGACCTCGGTGACCAGTTTCCTGGCCTTCAACTTCTTCTTCACCGAACCGCGCTGGAGCTTCGCGGTTTCGGACTCGCAAAACATCCTGACCATCGTGTTCTTCCTGATCGCGGCGGTGATCGTCTCGAACTTGGCTGGACGATTGCGCGCCCAGGTGCAGGCGACCCGCGAAAGTGCGCGGCGCACCGGGAACTTGTATGATTTTAGCCGCAAGGTGACGGCGGCGGCGACCGTTGACGACGTGTTGTGGGCGGTGGTTCACCATGTCGCGGCGACCATCGGCGGCAAGTCGCTGGTGCTGCTGCCGACCGAGGGCGGGCTGCGCATCCGGGCCGGCTATCCGCCCGAGGACGAATTGGATGAAAAATCGGCGGGGGCGGCGGAATGGGCGTGGACGCACGGCAAACCGGCCGGGCGGGGCTCGGCGACGCTGCCTGCCTCGCTGTGGCTGTTCTTGCCCTTGAAGACCGTGCGTTCGGCGGTCGGCGTGCTGGGTGTGCAGATGACCGAGGATGCCGATCTGCCCAGTCCGGAACAGACCCGTCTGCTCGAAACCTTGGCCGATCAAGCCGCCGTGGCGATCGAACGCACCACCTTGGTCTCGGATATCGAAAGTGCCCGGGTGGCGACCGAACGCGAGAAGCTGCGCTCGGCCTTGCTGTCGTCGCTGTCGCACGATTTGCGCACGCCGCTGGTGTCGATCATGGGGGCGGCGTCCAGCTTGATCGACTACGATGCGATGCTGGGGCCGGAAAACCGCCGCGATCTGGCCCAGACCATTCAAGACGAGGCCGAACGCCTGAACCGCTTCGTGCAAAATCTGCTCGACATGACCAAATTGGGGGCGGGTGCTCTGAAGGCGCGCGTCGATTGGGCCGATCTGCGTGATATCGTGGGCGCGGCGGTCGAGCGGGCGCGGCGCCTGTCGCGCGACCATGCCATCCGGGTCGAGATCGCGCCGACCATGCCGCTGTTGCAGGTCGATGGCGTGCTGTTGGAACAGGTGTTCTTCAATCTGCTCGACAACGCTTGCAAATACGCGCCCAAGGGAACCCAAATCAAGGTGTGGGCGATGCCGACCCCCGACCACATCGCCATCGAGGTGGCCGACCAAGGTCCCGGCATTCCGCCGGAGGACCGCGAAAAGGTGTTCGATATGTTCTTCCGGGCCGCGCAATCCGATTCCAATCCGGCCGGAACGGGGCTGGGCCTGGCGATTTGCCGCGGCATCGTCGAGGCGCATGGCGGCACCATCAAGGCCGAACCCGGCATTCACGGGGCGGGGACCTGCATCTTGATCCATCTGCCGTTGCCGCCCGCTCTCGACGTCGATGCCGGGCGATGAGTGCCCGCATCCTGATCATCGACGATGAACCGCAGATCCGGAAATTCCTGCGGATTTCACTGTCGGCCAACGGCTATCTGGTCGAGGAGGCCGAAACCGGCAACGACGGCGCGCTGGCGGCGGCCCGCGCCGATCTGGTGATCCTGGATCTGGGCCTGCCCGATCTCGACGGGCAAGACGTCATCAGCCGCATCCGCGCCGATTCCAAGGTGCCGATCATCGTGCTGTCGGTGCGCGCCCACGAATTCGACAAGGTCGAGGCGCTCGACCGGGGCGCCGACGATTACGTCGTCAAGCCGTTCGGGGTGGCCGAATTGATGGCCCGTATCCGCGCGGCCCTTCGCCCCTTCGGTAACCGCGAGGTGATCGACGTCGGCGCCCTGGTGGTCGATCTGGCCCGCCGGGTGGTGACGCGCGGCGGGGCCGAGGTTCATCTGTCGCGCCGCGAATGGGATTTGCTGGCGATCCTGGCCCGCAATGCCGACCATGTGCTGACCCATAGGCAGATCCTCACCGACGTCTGGGGCCCGGCTCATACCGAGGATACCGCCTATCTGCGGGTTTACATCAACCAACTGCGCCAGAAACTGGAAGACGACCCCGCCAATCCGGTCCTGCTGGTCACCGACCCCGGAGTGGGGTATCGGCTGAAGCGGGGGGGAATAAACTAAAATCCGGAATGCGCGGCCTTGCGCGCGGGTGGGGGTTCACCCAAGATAACGCGTCACGCACCTGTCACGGATACGGCGTCGCCGATGCATAGCCTGCTTTTGACCCATCCCGTTTGCCTTGATCACGATACCGGCGAGGAGCATCCCGAATGCGCCGACCGGTTGCGCGCCGTTCTCTCGGCGCTGGAGGCCGAGGAGTTCGCGTATCTGCTTCGCGACGAGGCGCCGCATGCGACGCGCGAACAGCTGTTGCGGGCCCATGCGATGAGTTATGTCGAGCATGTCTTCGATGCCGTGCCGCACGGCGAGGCGCATCATCATCTGGATCCCGATACCGTGCTGTCGGCCAATTCCGGCGAGGCGGCGTTGCGGGCGGCGGGCGCCGTGGTGGCCGGGGTCGATGCGGTGATCAAGCGCGAGGCGCGCAACGTGTTCTGCGCCGTCCGGCCCCCCGGTCATCACGCCGAGCGCGATGCGGGGATGGGGTTTTGCCTGTTCAACAATGCCGCCGTCGGCGCGCTGCACGCCCGCGACGCGCATGGGCTGGCCCGTGTCGCGGTGGTCGATTTCGACGTTCATCACGGCAACGGCACCCAGCATATCTTGTGGGACGAGGCGGGGACGTTCTATGCCTCGTCCCATCAGGAGCACGCCTATCCCGGGACCGGATTGGCCGAGGAGAGTGGCGGCCTGGGCCGCATGGTCAATGTGCCGCTGCCCGCCGGCAGCGGGTCCGAGGCGTTCCGGGCGGCCTGGGACGGCACCATCCTGCCCGCCTTGCACGTCTTCGCGCCGGAATTGTTGATCATTTCGGCCGGATTCGACGCCCATGTCGCCGATCCGCTGGCTCAGCTGCGGGTAACCACCGCCGATTTCGGCTGGCTGACACGGCGCCTGCTGGAGGTTGCCGAAACCACCGCCCAAGGCCGGGTGGTCTCGGTCCTGGAAGGCGGTTACGACATCCCCGCCTTGTCCGCCAGCGTGCGCGAACATGTCCGCGCGCTGATGGGGGCGTGACGCGGATCCGCTGTCTCTCGTTTGCTCGCGCAGCGGCGAATTTCCGGGTGCAGCGAAACGGGGAGACATCCCTTTTCAGGAAGTCCCGCCCGACCAACGTCAG
>CAIULK010000029.1 GCA_903899885.1 uncultured Rhodospirillaceae bacterium | reverse complement strand
TAATGAAAAAACGCGGCGAGTAACCGGCGATGGCGGCGCGCATCCTGAAACTGCGGATCAAACTGTGCGCCTTCGCGGCGCTGGGGCCGGGCAAGGTGGACTTGCTGGAAGCGGTGGACCGCACCGGCTCGATCAGCGCGGCGGCGCGTGACCAGAAAATGTCGTACCGCCGCGCCTGGCTGTTGATCGACGAAATGAACCGGGCGCTGACCCACCCGGTGCTGGACACCAGCGTCGCCGGGGCGACCCTGACCGAGACCGGACGCCAGGTGATCGACATCTACCGCCGCGTCGAAGCCAAGGCGGCGGAAGCGATCACCGGGGAACTGGCCGAGATGGCGGTGTTGGTGCGCGATGCCGAAGAAGCGGGTTGACCAAATCCTGGTCGAACGCGGCCTGGTTGAAAGCCGCAGCCGCGCCCAAGCGTTGGTCATGGCCGGGCTGGTATTTTCCAAGGAAACCCGCATCGACAAACCCGGCACGGCCCTGGCCGAGGACGCGGCCTTGGAGCTGCGCGGTCAAGACCACCCCTGGGTATCGCGCGGCGGGCTGAAACTGGCGGGCGGGCTTGATGCCTTCGGGCTGGACCCGAGCGGACGGATCGCCATCGATGTCGGCGCCTCGACCGGCGGCTTCACCGACGTGCTGCTGACGCGCGGAGCGGCCAAGGTTTACGCCGTCGATGTCGGGCACGGCCAGTTGGCGTGGAAACTGCGCACCGACCCCCGGGTGGTGGTGCTGGAACGCCTGAACGCCCGCACGCTGACCACGGAACACATCCCCGAGCCCGCCGGCGTGGTGGTCTGCGACGCCAGCTTCATCGGCCTGCGCACCGTGCTGCCCGCCGCCCTGGCCCTGGCCGCGCCGGGGGCTTTTCTGGTGGCCTTGATCAAACCGCAATTCGAAGTCGGCAAGGCCCGCGTCGGCAAGGGCGGCGTCGTCCGCGACCCGGCCTTGCATGAGGAGGTTTGCGCGATGATCCGGGATTGGTTGGGCGCACTGCCGGGGTGGACGGTGCTGGGGATTACGGAAAGCCCGATCCAGGGGCCGGAGGGGAATAAGGAATTCCTTATTGCGGCGAGGTTTGGGTCGCAGGGGTGACGCCGTTGAGGCTGGAATAGCCCTCGGCGATCTCGGCGGACAGCCCTTGTAAGCCGGGGCAGTCGGCCCCGGCGGGTTCGGCGAGGCGATCAAGTGCCACCTTGGCAAGAGAGTGATCCAGCAATGGACTGGTAAGGCGCCCCAGGATGCCCCTCGCTGCATTCGAATCGGCGCACGCCACGTCGCGCAACGCGGAGGGCGACGGAAGCGGGCGGTCCAAAGCCAGAATGTGTCCATCGCGGCAGCGGGCCGGTTTCGATGACACGTTATCGTGAATTTCGCGCCGTCTTGCCGTACCGACGCCCGCTTCTGCAAGGGTGCCGTCCAGAATTTCCGGGGTGGTGCTGTCGCCACGAAGCGACGGCGTCCAAACCGCGTCACAAGAAGAGGTGATCACCCCTTGCCAGGGTCAATGTCGCAAGTTCTAGGTTTGCTCCCTGGAGCTGGGCACCACTAAAGTCCGTTCCCCGGAGATCTGCGCCCATAAGGAGTGCCCCCCGGAGATCGGCACCGACGAGACCGGTCCCCTGAAGCTTGCTATCGACGAGGTTTGCCCCACGGAAATCCGCGAGCGTGAGATGGGCTCCTTGAAGCTGCGCACTCTCTAGGTCTGCGCCGTCGAAGTTGGCGGATAACATATCGGCTCCCACGAATTGGGCCGACGACAAAACGGCTTGCTGAAGATGGGCTCCATTAAGGTTGCTCTCTCGAAGGTTGGCTCCATAAAGCCAAGCCCCCTCGAAATGGGCGCCCGACAAATCCGCCGAGAACAACTGCGCCCCGTCGAACCGACCCCGCCGGAAATTCCGTCCCGCCAGCGCCAGCGCCGTCATCTTGCGGCGCGCCTCGGCTTGCACCTCCTCGCCGCCGCCGAACACCGCCAGCAAATCGGGTTTGGCGTCGGTGTTGATCAGCACGTGGTTCGACAGGTCGAGCCAGCGGCAGGTCCAGTGGAAGCCCTCGGTGCGGCAAAGCCGGTCATCGAACAGATTGTACCCCGGCCGCTCGGGATGCTCGATCGGCACGGCTTGTTGCCAGCTAACCGTTTCCAGCAGCGCGATAAACAGCCCCGCCGCCAGCCGTCCCGGCCATTTCGCCGCCTCCGCCCGCCGGATGTTTTCTCCAAACCACAGCAGCACCCCGAGATCAAGGAACAGCACCACCTGATGCACCCGGGTGATCGTCTCGCTTTGGTAGCGCAAAAAACTGATTTGAGCGGTCAGCAGCAGGGCCACCGGGATGACCGCCACCGCCAGCACGGTAATCAGCAGCAGCAGCGGGCGGTGAAGGTTTCCGTCCGACTCGCCGGTCAGCAACTGGGCGAAGGCGATGCCGTGGACTTGGCCGCGCCACGCGGCGCGGTCGGCGTGACGCTGGCCGATGGCCACGTCCAAGGCCCGCAATCGTTTGGCCAGCAAATGCAATTGCACCAGGGCGTTGACATGCAGGAACCAAAACAGCGGCGGTGCCAGGGTATAGGCGGTCGATAGCCGGATTTCGACACCCAGCGACGGGAACACCTTGGCGGCGTCGCGGAACAGGGCTTCGTCGGTGGCGGCGATCATCGTGGCACTCAGCGTGATCGCCGCCGCCAGCATCGAGGCCAGCAAGGTCCGCGCGGTTTGCGCCACCTCGTTGGCCGCCTGGACCATCTTGTCCAGCGGCGGCCGTTCGGGCACCGGTTTGGTCCAGCGAGAAACGGTCATGGCCCCTCCCGCAAGAAGGGTGCCGCCGTTCCGTGCCCGGCGCAAGCCGGGATATTGCGAACGCTTTTATTTCTGCGGCGAGCTAGCCGCCGCCGCCTGGGCCAGCAGTTTGCGCACGAAGGTGGCGCAATCGTGCAGCGGGGTTTGCGGGCCGATCTTGGCGGCCTGGGCGTATTTCACCACCCGCGCGATCAATTGCGGCTGCCCCGGCTGGCCGAAGATCCGGTAGAACACGTCCTCGCCCACTTCCTCGTGGGCGTGGATCAGGAACACCGCCAATTGGGCCGCCGAAAATTGCAGATCGCCCATCACTTGGCGCACGGCGGTGGAGCCGACGCCGCGCAAGGTATCGCTCAGCCGCAGAACGCCCGATGGCATTTCGGCGCGCACGTCGGGGCGCAGCAGGATGGCGGTGAACGCTTCGGCCTTCAGCGCCATGCCGTCGGCGGTCAGGAAATCCTCGATCAAATCGATGGGTTCGGCGTCGTCCTCGTCGCCCAGATCGGCCGAGGCCGAAGACCCGCGCGCCGCACTTTCCGCCGCCGCCGCTTCGGCCGTGGGTTCCGCCCGGGGCTGGCGGGCCAATTGCGCGGCCGCCGCCGGATCATCGACCAGCCGGCGCAGTTCCTTTTCCTCGCGGATATCAAGCAGACGCGGCCCCAATGTGCGCACCAAGCCCGGCGTCATGTCGGCATAGGTCGGCACCAAGGGCACCTGCCATTCGTGCAGCAGATAGGTGTTGATGGCGTCGTACAGGTCGTCGGCCGCGCCATGTTGCTTCTCGCCGGTCGAGCCACCCGTGCGTTTAAGCACCGGCAGCCGCTTGGTCAGCGACATCTGTTCGCGGGCACCCGACAATTTGCGGCGGAAATAGCGTTTGGCGGCGGTGCGGATGACCATGGCGATCACCTCGCGCAAGGTCCGCCCGCAGGACAGTTGGGTGTCGTCGTCGGTCACCGGCTGATAACGGGCATCAACGACAATGAAACGGAAATGTTTGCGTTCGCGGCGAAAGACGTCGAGACAGCGCTTCAACAACCCAAGATCGTCCAGTGCCCGATCATACACTTGGTCGCGGGGCAAGCCCTTCACTTCGGGCATCAGATCGGCGAAGACATCCGTGACCGGCCCGCGCAGAGTGTCGTTCACCCGCCGTATCGCCGTCGCGCTGTCGACTTCCGTCGCCATGCGGTCACTCTCCTATCAAAACGCCCGAACACTATCGGACGAGACAATCGTAACCCCCGTCAATTCTTATAGCTTATCGGAAAAACACGAGTGTGTGTCAACATTCGTGCATTCCGGTCACGCGTAGGGCGGGCAATTCTGGCCCGTGGGGGAGAGGGTAAAGATTTCGTATCCGGTCGCCGTCACGCCAATCGAGTGTTCGAACTGCGCCGAAAGCGATTTGTCCTTGGTCACCGCCGTCCAACCGTCGGACAGAACTTTGGTTTCGGCGCGTCCGGCATTGATCATCGGTTCGATGGTGAAGAACATTCCTTCCTCCAACACAACGCCTTCGCCGGGGCTGCCGAAATGCATGACGTTCGGCGGCTCGTGGAACACCCGGCCCAAACCATGGCCGCAGAACTCGCGTACCACGGAAAAGCGGGCGCGTTCGGCATGCATCTGGATGGCGTGGCCGACATCGCCCAGCGTGGCGCCGGGCCGCACGGCCTCGATCCCCTTCATCAGCGCTTCATAGGTGACCTCGACCAGCTTGCGCGCCTTGACGCCGGGCTTGCCCGCGTAATACATGCGGCTGGAATCGCCGTACCAGCCATCCAAGACCGGCGTGACGTCGATATTGACGATGTCGCCTTCCTCCAGCCGCTTGTCGCCGGGAATGCCGTGGCAAACCACGTGGTTGACCGAGGTGCAGATCGAGCGGGGAAAACCGCGATAGCCCAGCGGCGCCGAAATCGCCCCGGCCTCGGCGATGAAGGCGGCGCACAACCGGTCCAGCTCGGTGGTCGGCACCCCGGGCTGAACATAGGGCGCGATGAAATCCAAGGTCATCGCCGCCAGCCGGCCTGCCCGCCGCATGCCTTCGAAATCCTCGGGTCCGTGCCTGGGAATCACACCGGGTTTAGCCATCGCAAGAAGGTCCTTCGTCGAAACCGTCATCATCAGGGACGCCCAGCCGCACCGGGGGAACGCGGTGCGGCGGCGCCGTCGCCGACACCCTCGCCGAGGGCGCCCAGCCGGTCAAGGTGATGAATTGAAAGGTCGCGGGCAAACGGCCGTCGCCGCCCGCGAATTGATCCTGATACAGCGCCAGCGCCGAAAACAAGGTGGCGCGCCGGGTCAGCCCCTTGCGCCGCAAGGCGACGGCGTTGGTCTCGCCCATGCCGCGCAGATCGGCCATCAGGCGCATCGGGTCGCCGTAGGACACCCACATCGTGTCGCTGTCGGCCACCGGGCCGGTGAATCCCGCGCGCTGCAACAACCGGCCGAGGTCCGAGACCTCGGCGAACGGCGAAACACGCGGCGACAGCCCGCCTTCCTGGGCGATTTCCGCCTCGGCCAGCGCCAAGCGCAGTTCGCGCAAGGTCTCCCCGCCCGGCAAGACCGCCAGGAACAGGCCATCGGGCTTCAGCACCCGGCGGATTTGCGCCAAGGCCCCCGGCAGATCGTTGACCCAGTGCAGGGCGCAGCACGACAGCACAAGATCGAAGCTGGCGGCGCCGAACGGCAACCATTCCTCGTCGGCGGCCAGGGTTGGACGGCCGTTGGCGCCGGCGCGCGCCGCCATCGCCTGCGACAGATCGCACTGAATCAAGGTTTGCACGCCACCCCGCCCGTTCAGGGTCTCGGCCAGGATGCCGGTGTGGCAGCCCAGATCCAAGGCCAACGGAAACGTCCGCACGACGTCGTCCAGCCGGTCGGCCAACCGCTCGGCCGCTTCCCGGACCAGGAAATCGTGCTGCGCGAAACCGGTGGCGGCGCGGTCGCGGCGCTTGCGCACCACCGAGCGATCGAAGATTCTCAAGGGAGAGCCCATAAAGCTGTATGGCACGGGCGCGGGCGGCTGGAAAGACGAAAATGTGACGAAAATCGGGAGCCTGCTCGATACCCTGGTAACCTTCGTGTTGCCGCATCTGTGCCTGTCCTGCCGGGCCGAGGTGGCGGCGGCCGGAACGCTGTGCGCTACCTGCTGGAACCGGGTGCAATTCCTCTCGGCGCAGGCCTGCGCGGTCTGCGGTCATCCGTTCGAGGTGCCGCTGGACGGCGACGCCCTGTGCGGCGCTTGCGCGAGAAGCTTGCCGGTGTACCGCAGGGCGCGGGCGGTGTTCCTGTACGACGAGGCTAGCAAGCCCTTGGTCCTGGCCTTCAAGCACGCCGACCGGTTGGACGGCGCCCCCGCCTTCGCCCGCTGGATGGCGCGCGCCGGGGGCCAATTGGTCGAGGATGCCGATCTTATCGTTCCGGTGCCCTTGCACCGTTGGCGGCTGTTGGCGCGACGGTACAATCAGGCGGCGGTTCTCGCCTTGGCGCTGGGACGGATCAGCGGAAAAACCGTCGTCCCCGATTTGCTGACCCGCCACCGCCCAACCCCGGCGATGGGGCGGATGGGCCGCTTGGCGCGGGAGGTCAACGTCAAGGCCGCCTTTCAGGTAACGCCGCGCCACCGGGACCGGTTGAACGGCGCCACGGTGTTGTTGATCGACGATGTTCTGACCACGGGAGCGACCGTGTCGGAATGCGCCGCGGTGCTCATTCGCGCCGGAGCGGCGGCGGTCGATGTGCTGACGCTGGCGCGGGTGGTTCGGTGACGCTATAGTGCCGTCCTTTTTTGCCGCCGGAGCGTTGATGATGGCCGAGATCGAGATTTACTCCACCAAGATCTGCCCCTACTGCGTGCGCGCCAAGCGTTTGCTGGACAAGAAGAACGCCCGCTACCGCGAGATCGACGTCACCGACGACGAACCCGAGATGATGCGGATGATCAAACGTTCGGGCGGGCGGCAAACCGTGCCCCAGATTTTCATCGACGGCGTCCATGTCGGCGGCTGCGACGACCTGCACGCGCTGGACGCGGCGGGCAAGCTTGATCCGATGTTGAGCAAAAACCCGTGAAGCCGTTTAAGGCCGCCTGTCTCCAGGTCAACGCCTCGAACGTGATGGCGGAGAATATCGAGGCGGCGTCACTGCTGGCGGTCGAGGCGCGCGCCGCCGGGGCCGAGCTGATTCTGATGCCCGAAAACGTCGCGATGATGGAATGGGGCCGGGGCAACATCGTGCTGAAGGCGATGCCGGAGGAGGATCATCTGGCTCTGAAGGCCTTTCGCGACCTGGCGCGCGAACTGGGCTGTTGGATGCATATCGGCTCGCTGGCCTGCTTGCTGGACGGCGGCATGGTCGCCAACCGCGGCTTCGTGCTGCGCCCGGACGGGGTGATCGCCGCCCGCTACGACAAGATCCACATGTTCGACGCCGACCTCGGCCTAGGCGAAACCTACCGCGAATCCGCGACCTTTCAGGCGGGCGGCCAAGCGGTGACCGCCGATCTGCCGTGGGGCAAACTGGGCCTGAGCATCTGTTACGATCTGCGCTTTCCCCATCTGTACCGCGCCTTGGCCAAGGCCGACGCCGCCTTCCTGGCGGTGCCCGCCGCGTTTACCAAGACCACCGGCCAAGCCCATTGGCACGTTTTGCTGCGCGCCCGCGCGATCGAGACCGGCTGCTACGTCTTCGCCCCGGCTCAGGTGGGCACCCCACGCCAACGACCGCGCGACCTATGGCCACGCATTGATCGTCTCGCCCTGGGGCGAGGTGTTGGCCGACGCGATGGAACGGCCCGGCTGGGTGATCGCCGAAATCGACCCGGCGCGGGTCACCGAGGCGCGCCGCAAACTACCCTGCCTAGACCACGACCGCCCATTCGCGGTGCCCGGACGGGGGTAAGGCGAAAATCACGTTGGACGAGATGACCCTCGATTGGTCGGCGGGAATCAATCGGGCGGATATACGCCGGATCTTGGCCGAAATGGCCATCCAGCGCCTCGACTTGCTTGCCGAATGGAGGCCGGTCCATGGAGTCGTCCGTGAAAAACCCTCCGTCGGTCCTCAGGCGGACGCGGCTTTCATCTGACACCGGTCCTCGACGTTCAGAATCATTGCCATCATCAGGACAAAAAGAAGCCTCAGCCACCTGAGGATGAGGCGGAAGTTGTGGCCCGCGCCACAGAGGATGGCGTTGATGCGATCACCATCCCG
>CAIULK010000028.1 GCA_903899885.1 uncultured Rhodospirillaceae bacterium | reverse complement strand
GGAGGAGGACGAGGGCAAGGCCGACGGCGCCGCACCGGCGAAAGAGTGATATCCTAGGCCCGGACATCTCGGGGCCTGGGGACTTTACCGATGCGTATCTTGTTGCTTTGCCATGCCTTCAACTCGCTCAGCCAGCGGCTGTTCGTCGAACTGACCGGCTGGGGGCACGAGGTCGCGGTCGAGTTCGACATCAACGACGCGACCACCCTGGAAGCGGTGGCGCTGGCCAAGCCGGATTTGATCCTGGCCCCCTTTCTCAAACGCGCCATTCCCGAGGCGGTGTGGCGCTCCCATCCCTGCTGGATCGTCCACCCCGGCCCCATCGGCGACCGTGGCCCCTCGGCCTTGGATTGGGCGGTGCTGAACGGCGAAAAGGAATGGGCGGTTACCGTGCTGGAGGCGGAAGCCGAAATGGACGCAGGCCCGGTGCGGGCCAGCCGCCGGTTTCCCATGCGCCCGGGCACCAAGGCCAGCCTGTACCGCCATGAAGTGGCCGACGCCGCCGTGGCGGCGGTGCGTGAAGCCTTGGACAGCCGCCAGGGGGTTCGCCCCGCCGATGGGATCACCCGGCCCTTTCTGCGCCAAATCGACCGCGCGATCGACTGGACCCGCGACGACACCGCCACCGTGCTGCGCAAGATTTGGTCGGCCGACGGCCATCCCGGTCTCCTCGACCATATCCACGGCCAGCCGGTTTATCTGTTCGACGCGACGGCTTCGCCGGGCGAAGGTCCGCCCGGCACGGTGCTGGGCACCGACGGCACCGCCATCCTGCGCGCCACTGTCGATGGCGCGGTGCGCATCGGCCATCTGCGCGCCCAGGGCGACCTGACCTTGAAACTGCCCGCCACCCAGGTTCTGAATCTGCCCGCCGGACCCGGCGGCGGCGAGGTGAGTTACGAGGAACACGGCGCGGTCGGCCTGCTGCATTTCCCCTTCCTCAACGGCGCGATGAGTGCCGAGCAGTGCGACAGCCTGCGCCGCGCGTTTCTAACCGCCACCCAACGCCCGACCACCGCCATCGTGCTGACCGGCGGGCCGGATTTTTGGTCGAACGGCATTCATCTGGGCGCGATCGAGGCGGCCGACAGCCCCGCCGACGAATCGTGGCGGACCATCAACGCGATGGACGATCTGTGCCTGGCAATCCTGACCTGCACCAGCCACGTCACGGTGGCGGCGATGCAAGGCAATGCCGGCGCCGGCGGAGTGTTCATGGCACTGGCCGCCGATTATGTGTTCGCGCGCCAAGGCATCGTGCTGAACCCGCATTACCGGGGGATGGGGAACCTGTATGGGTCGGAATATTGGACCTATCTATTACCCCAACGGGTTGGCGCGGAACGGTCCGATCAAATCGCCCATTCCTGCCTGCCGATCGGCACCGATACCGCCCAACAATGGGGCCTGATCGACGAGGCGGAGGACGGCGACGTCGTGGCCCACGCGATCGCCAAGGCCCCCACGCTGACCAAACGCCGCACCCCGCCGGATCGCCCGCTGGCCGATTACCGGGCCAAGGAGTTGGAACGGATGCGGCTGAATTTCTACGGCTTCGATCCCAGCTATCACGTGGCGCGGTTCAATTTCATCCACAAGATCCCGAAGAGCCGCACGCCGTCGTGGTTGGCGCGGCATCGGGGGTAGGGTCTCACAATCCCGCGTTCAGGGTCAGGCGCGCAATGAAGGCGCCACGGCTTTGCCCCTCGGCCCGCGCCAGATCATCCAAGCGGCGCAACACCCGTTTGGGAAGCGTGATGTTGACCCGTTCGATCGTGTCGTCAAACAGCGTTTCGGACAGATCGATGACCCCCACGGTCCACCCCTCATAGCCGGGCAGGGCACGAACCGCCCCCAGCCCGGACGGCGGCGGGATGGGTGTTCCATCGTCCAACGCCGCGTCGATCCAGGCGGCGGCCGCTTGGCGCGCGGCATCGACGGCCTCGTCCAAGCTGTCGCCCGCCGAAAAGCACCCCGGCAGATCGGGCACGACAACGCCAAAGGCCGTATCGGCGGTGCCGGATTCGATAAGGATGGGATAGCGCATTTTTTAAAGACCTGCCTGCTTGCGGATGGCGGCGACGAGGCCAAGCCCCAGATCCTTCTTCGGATGCGGAACCACGACGATCCCCGGCCGCGACGGATGCTTGAACACGTGGTGGGAACCGCGAACACGGTCGAGAACCCACCCGGCGGCGATCATCTCGCGGATCAGCTCGGCGCTTTTCATGTGTGTATATTACACACGAGGGGATACGGTGTCAACGATACACACCAGTTTGGTCAGGGGGCGGCAGCGGTTTTCCGCCGTTCGGCGAGCAGGGCCTCGGCCTTGGCCAATCCAGAGCGCACTACAGAAACATAATAATCGGACTTTCCCTGCTCGAAGGCATCAAGGGCCCCTTTATAGGCCGTCACCGCCTCCTCCAGCCGCGCCGGGCCGCTCTCGCGCTCGCCAAGCCTCGCAAGGGCGGTGCCGAGGTTGTTTTGGGTCCCCGCCCAGTCGAGCGGCACGCGGTCGCGAGTGTAAACCTCCAGCGCCGCCCGGAAGGCCATTACCGCCTCCTCCAGCCGCGCAGCGCCGCGCTCGCGCTCGCCAAGCCGCAAAAACGCGTTGCCGAGGTTGTTTTGGG
>CAIULK010000027.1 GCA_903899885.1 uncultured Rhodospirillaceae bacterium | reverse complement strand
GGGTTCGGCGCGTTCCAGATAATATTGTTCGCGGTAAACAAACATCACGACGTCGGCGTCCTGCTCGATCGAGCCCGATTCGCGCAAGTCGGCCAATTGCGGACGTTTGTCTTCGCGCTGTTCGACGGCGCGCGACAACTGCGACAGGGCGATCACCGGGACATCCAGCTCCTTGGCAAGCGCCTTGAGGTTCCGGGTGATTTCCGAAACCTCCTGCACCCGGTTCTCGGAATGGTGGGCCGATCCCCGCAGAAGCTGCAAATAGTCGATGACGATCAGGCCCAGCCCGTGCTGGCGCTTCAAACGCCGCGCCCGGGTGCGCACCGCCGAAATCGACAAGGCGGGAGTGTCGTCGATGAACAGCGCCAAGCGGTGCAGATCTTGGGCGGCGGTGACCAGACGCTCGAACTCGGGGTTCGACAGTTCGCCCTGACGGATCTTGTGGCTGGGGATCTCGGCTTGTTCGGCCAAGATACGGGTGGCCAGCTGTTCCGCGCTCATTTCCAGCGAGAAGAAGGCGACCACCGCGCCGTCGGCGGCCTTCTTCTGGCCCAGGGCGTCGGTGTCCTCGCGGTAGGCCTTGGCGGCGTTGAAGGCGATGTTGGTGGCCAGCGCGGTCTTGCCCATCGACGGGCGCCCGGCCAGGATCAACAGGTCGGACGGGTGCAGTCCGCCCAGTTTCGAATCCAGATCGACCAGCCCGGTCGGCACGCCCGACAATTTGCCCTGGCGCTTGTGGGCCGATTCGGCCTGATTGACCGCCTCGATCAACACGGTTTGAAAGGTTTCGAAGCCGCCCTCGGTCTGGCCGGTGGTGGCAAGATCGTACAGCCGGGCCTCGGCCTCGCCGATCTGGCTCATCGCGTCGGCATCGATCTGGCCGTCATAGGCGCCGTTGACGACATCGGTCCCCAAGGCGATCAATTCGCGCCGCAGATGCAGATCGTGGACCAGCTTGCCGTAATCCCCGGCATTGATGATCGAGGCGACCCCGGCGGCCAGTTGCGCCAGATAGGCCGGACCGCCGATTTCGGATAGTCCGCCGTCTTGTTCCAAATAGGTTTTCAAGGTGACCGGGTTGGCGATTTGGCCGCGCTCGATCAGCTTGACGGCGGCGCCGTAGATCCGCCCATGCACCGGATCGGCGAAATGCTCGGGCCGCAGATATTCCGAGACCCGCTCGTAAGCCCGGTTGTTCAGTAAAATGGCGCCCAGCAGCGCCTGCTCCGCCTCAAGGTTATGGGGCGGGGTGCGGAAGGGCACGGTTTCGGTGGTGGACGCGGGGAAAGCCGACATGGCGGCGACTGTAGCAGATCGGGAAGGGTGCGGTAATATCCAAACAAAAAACGGCGGGGACCAGCCCCGCCGTTTTCCATGTGTTCGCGAAAAGCGGAACGGATTATTCCGCGCTCTCGTCCGCCTCGGCCTCGGCGGTGTCTTCTTCTTCCTCATCCTCGGCTTCCACCGGGGCGGGGGAGGACAGGGCGGCCATGGCGCGTTCGGCTTCCTCGGTCGAGCGGGCGATCGTCACGTGAACGGTGATCGCCACTTCCGGGTGCAGGCTGACCTTGACCGGGTGGTTGCCCAGGGTCTTGATCGGCACGTCCAGATTGATCTGGCGGCGTTCCACCGTGTAGCCGCCGGCGATGATCGCGTCGGCGATGTCGCGCGAGCTGACCGAACCATAAAGCTGACCCGATTCACCGGCTTGGCGGATCATCGACACCTTCAGGCCGTCCATCTTGACGGCGACCGCCGAAGCTTCCTCGCGGCGCTTCAGGTTCACCGCTTCGAGCTGGGCGCGCTGCTTCTCGAAGAATTCGCGGTTGCCCTTGTTGGCGCGCAGCGCCTTCTTCTGGGGCAGAAGGAAATTGCGGGCGAAGCCGGGTTTGACTTTAACCACGTCACCCATCTGCCCCAGTTTCTCGATTCTCTCAAGCAGAATGACTTCCATCGCTTTCCTCCTTGTCGCCGGCCTTCGGGCGGCGGCGATATAGATATGTCACGAATCCCAGAGCAGCCGCCGGGATCAAAACCCACACCAGGACCAAAGCCAAGGTCCCGTACAGCATAATCAGCCCAAACGTCGCCCCCGGGCGCTTCGCCAGATAGCGGTGCGTCGAGGCAACCCCCAGCGCGCCGAACGGCACCAGCATCAGGGCGGCCAGATTGGCCGCGACGTACCCGGTGTCGCCGGGCAGCAAAATTCCCGCCGTCGCGGTGCCGACCAATACCCCCGCCATCCAGTCCGGCAGATCCAGACCCAGATAATCGGGGCTCGGACGGCGGTTCCGCTTCATCCGCCGCAGCAGCGCTTGCGCCGCCATGGCATTGACCAGCGCCATCGTCAACCAGCCGCCCATCGCCACCGCCGGCAACACGCCGGCCAAGGCTTGAACGACGGCCTCGCGGTTCGCATCCGGCACCGTTCCGCCCAGGGCGGCCAGGGTGTTGGACAGCGTTTCGGCCATCCATCCCCGTATCCCGTCGGCATGCGGCGGCAACAAGGCCGCCACCGTCAGGAACAACAGGCCGGACGCAGTGGTCAGCGCCGCCAGAACACGCCCGGCCGGATACCATGTGATCCCGCCGTCCGCTTCCTGGCGCCACAACAACGCCCGCTCACTCACCACCAGCGACGGCAAACAGGCCATCGCCAGAAAACTAAGGCCGAAGGCGACGCCCTCGAACCCGGTCACCGCGGCCATCCCGGTGCCCACCGCGATCGCCGCCGCCGCCCGTCCCCCCCACAATCCCGCCATCATCAGCGGCAGGGGGGCCAGAAAGCCGAGCAGCGGCCCGTTGGCCATGCCCTGGGTCAGCGATAGGAACAGCAAGGCCCCAAGGAGCCCGGCCGCAACCGGAGTGCCGACCCGGGCCGCCAACCGGCGCCGGCCCTATTTGACGACGTAGGGCAGCAGTCCCAGAAAGCGGGCGCGCTTGATGGCACGGGCCAAGGCACGCTGCTTCTTGGTCGACACCGCCGTGATGCGGGACGGCACGATCTTGCCGCGCTCGGAAATGAAGCGCGACAGCATCTTGGTGTCCTTGTAGTCGATCGCCGGAGCATCGTTGCCCGAGAACGGGCAGGTCTTGCGGCGGCGGAAGAACGGACGGCGGGTACCGCCGGTGCTGGCACCACCGCGCGGACGATCGCCGCCGGGGCCTTCCTCGTTCATGCTGACGTCGGTCATTATTCGCCTCCCTCGTTCCGGCGCGGACGATCGCCGCGGTCTTCCCGGAAATCACGACGGGGACGATCGCCCCGTTCACCGCGTCCCTCGCGTTCGTCGCGACCGGACTTGGCCTGCATCATCGCCGAAGGACCTTCCTCCAGCTCGTCGACCCGGATGGTCAGCGTGCGCAGGACGTCTTCGTTCAGACCCATCTGGCGTTCCATTTCCTTGACGGCCGCCGGAGGGGCGTCGAGGTTCATCAGAACGTAGTGAGCCTTGCGGTTCTTCTTGATGCGGTAGGCGAGGTTGCGAAGACCCCAATATTCCTTCTTGGCGACCGAACCACCATTCGAGGTGATGATCGCCGACATCTCGTCGGTCAAGGTCTCGACCTGCGGGGCCGACACTTCCTGACGCGCGAGAAAAACGCATTCATACAACGGCATAATTACCCCTTCCGGATTTTCTCTTCCCACCTGTCCACCACGGACGGCAGGCATAGCCGCCCCGCGAAAACGCGGATCGGCAAGGGATCGGAAGCGCGGGACTATACAGAAAGCGAAGCGCGATGCAAGCGGGGTTTTATACCGGCGGAAACAAGAATCCGGACGACCGCGGGCGAATTCCTAATTCACCGGTCTTCCCGCCGCCGCCGTGCCGCTGTCGGCGTGCAGCAAGCCTTCGCGCCGCAGGTGACCGATCATTTCGAAATCGGTGCGGATCAGTTCGGTGACGGTCAACAGAACCGCGATGTCGTCCCATTCGTCGGTTTCGGCATAGCCGGCGGCCACCAATTCGCGGGCGGAATTGACGCGCGAGATCAGGCGGGCGTGTTCGACCATGTGACGGCGGCGGTGTTCGACGCCGCCGGGTTCGGACAGCCGGCGCAAATGCGCGTCCTCGCGCGCCATGTGGCGGATGATCAATTCCAGCAGGGCATCGACCATGGCCAGAAGGCGGTGGGGCGCGGCTTTGTCCTCGACCGCGTTGCGGACTAGGGTGATGCGTTCGACCAATTCGCGGTGGTCCTGGTCGAGGTCGGACATGCCGACCAAAAAATCATCCGACCAACGGATCGTCGTCATCGCCGTTCCCCCGCCGTCAATTAGGTAAAAATTATGTTCCCAAACCGGCGCGAACGCAAGGGCACGGTTCCGGCTTGACAAGTCCGGTCCTGGACCTGTTCCCTCTGACGGAAACAGTTTCGAGGGCAAAAAAGCATGTCGCGTGCATTCGTTTTTCCGGGTCAGGGGTCGCAAGCGGTCGGCATGGGCCGCGATCTGGCGGCGGCGTTTCCCGCCGCCCGCGCGGTGTTCGAGGAAGTCGATGACGCGTTGGGGCAAAAACTGTCGGTCCTGATGGCCGAGGGGCCCGAGGATCAATTGACCCTGACCGAAAACGCCCAACCCGCCTTGATGGCGGTGTCGATGGCGGTGCTGCGGGTTCTCGAAGCCGAAGGGGGCTTCGACCTTGCCAAGTCCGGCGCGTTCGTCGCCGGTCACAGCCTGGGGGAATATTCGGCGCTGGCGGCGGCGGGGACCTTTTCGATCGCCGACGCGGCCCGGTTGTTGAAAATCCGCGGTCAAGCGATGCAAAAGGCGGTGCCGGTGGGGGTCGGCGCGATGGCCGCCTTGCTGGGCGCCGATTTTGAACAAGCCCGCGAGATCGCCGAGGCGGCGGCCCAGGGCGAGGTCTGCCAAGCCGCCAACGACAACGCGCCGGGCCAAGTGGTGGTGTCGGGGCACAGGGCGGCGGTGGAACGCGCGATGGCGATCGCCGCCGAGCGCGGGATCAAGCGCGCGGTGTTGCTGCCGGTGTCGGCTCCCTTCCATTGCGTGCTGATGCAGCCCGCCGCCGACCGCATGGCCGAGGCGCTGGCGGGGGTGGCGATGCAGGTTCCCAAATTGCCGGTGGTCGCCAACGTGACGGCCGAGGCGGTGACCGACCCGGCCCGCATCCGCGAGCTGCTGGTCGCCCAGGTCACCGGCACGGTGCGCTGGCGCGAGGGCGTGCTGTTCATGAAGGCACAGGGCGTCGATACCTTGGTCGAATTGGGGGCGGGCAAGGTGTTGTCCGGTCTGGCCAAGCGGATCGACAAGGAGATGTCCGGGGTCGCGGTTGGCGCGCCCGCCGATGTCGAGGCTTTTCTAAAATCGCTTTAAGAGGTTACGGAAAAATCCTATTTTCCCTCGTCATTCCCGCGAAGGCGGGAATCCATGGGTCCGGCGGCGCGGCTTATTGTGTTCGGCATCGCCGCTAAAGCGGTTTGCGCTTAATCTGGCGCAAACCGCTTTAGCGAGCATTGAGCGAGCGGCCAAGGGCGCGGACGCGCCCGCCCGGCGAGGGGCATATGAATAGTAAAGCCTTTTGCGTCACATCAGACGCAAAAGG
>CAIULK010000026.1 GCA_903899885.1 uncultured Rhodospirillaceae bacterium | reverse complement strand
GATGAGGTTGAACGCGCCCTTGGCCTGTTCCAGCGCGATCTCCGGATTGGCGGGGAAGCGTTGGGCCAGCGCGGCGATTCCGCCCAGCAGGTCGTTCGCCGCGCCGAGTTGCCCGGCCTCTGCGGTGGCACTGATGAGGTTGACCGCGCCCTGGGCCTGTGTCAGCGCGATCTCCGGATTGCCGGGGAAGCGTTGGGCCAGCGCGGCGATTCCGTCCAGCAGGTCGTTCGCCGCGCCGAGTTGCCCGGCCTCTGCGGTGTCAATGATGAGGTTGACCGCGCCCTTGGCCTGTTCCAGCGCGATCTCCGGATTGCCGGGGAAGCGTTGGGCCAGCGCGGCGAGATCGTCGTAAGCGGCACGGGTTTCGGCGAGGGGGGCGGCTTGGGCGGTCAGGTTAACCCCCAGCAGGGCACGGCCAAACGCCTGCTGTTCCGTTAGGTCGGCGGTGGACAGCAGGATCGGCAGGGTGGCGTGATCCTTGAAATCGGGGGCGGCTTTCGACAGAAACTGCGTCATCCCCAACCAATTGGTATCATAGGCGGCGTGTCGGAAGGCGGCGGCGCGGGAATCGGCGGCGTGAACGGGTTTCAGGCGGTCCAGAACGAAGATTTCGCCGACGATGTCGGGTTCCAGCGGCGGAATTTGGGCAAAACAACCCTCGCCGGTCATAAACTGGTAGGCGGCCGGATGGTAGGCGGTGGGCAGGGCGAGGGTGCTGCTGGGTAGACCGGCAAAGGTGGTCACCGGCAGGCCCGACACCATGGTCGCCAGACACAGCAGATCGCGCTCCGGCTCGCCGATGGCCTTGCTGTCCCAGCGGTCCTTCTCGCGCTTTAGAATATAGGCCAGCAGGTCGTTGCGGTTCCAGTGGCGGATGTCCTTGGCCTCGGCAAGGGCGTCGGCGGCCATCATCGTGAACAAGGGGCGGCCGTCGTGATCGATGTCCTTGAGGGCGGCGAGGAGTGCGGTTTCGCCGTCATGCTCCCTTTCGCCCAGGATCTCATGGATGATCCGCCAGCAATCCTCCGGCTCTAGGGCGGGGAGGAGAAGCGGCGCCGCTCCGGCGTGGGCGGCGGCCAAAAGGGCGGCGCCGTCGCTGCTTCCGGTGCTCAAAAACGTATCCCACCACGGCCCCGCCGCCGTGCGTTCCAACAACAGAACCCGGACCTTCCGGCCCAGGGTGTCACGCCGCTCATACAGGGCGACGATGGCTTTGCGGATCGCCTCCGGCGATTGCGAGGCGTAGTCAAGGACAATCAGGGTATCTTTTTCAGGCGTCCAATCCCGCCAGCCGAAGCCAAGAGTGCCATGATCGAGAAAACCGGCGTCCCAGCCGTTCGGTTTCGCCTGTTCGCACAACTCCAAGGCCAAGCGGCTTTTACCGGCCCCGCCCGGCCCGCCGACGATCCACCACGACAGCGGGCGGCTGTCGTCCAGAAAGGCGCTCAAGTGGGCCTGGGCCGGGCCACGCCCAACCACCGTGGTTCGCCGCGCGCCGAACACCAGCCGGGTGGCTTCGTTGTTTTCCCGTAGCTTCGAATCGAGGGGCAGGCGGAGCGGGGCGACGTTATCGCCCGTGATGATAGTGCAACCGGTGGCGTTGCCGCGGATATCGACGTTTCTGGCCCCGCCCTCCATCACGGCAAGCTCCCCGCCGCACCCAGCCAATGGCCCAGGCTGGCCAGATGGGGGGCGAGTTTTTCCGCCACGTCGGCGAATCCGGCGGCGGTCTTGGCGTATTTCAGGGCGCGGGTTAAAGCGCTTCCGACTTCGGTCTTATCCGGGGCCGCTTTTTTCGCCTCGTCTTGGGCATCGTCCAGGGCCCGCGTCATCTTGTCGTGATCGGGACCGGTCAGAGTGTTCAGCGCTTCGCGCAAGGCCCGGATTTCGGTCGCAAGATCGATATTCCCTCCGATCCGCGCATGATCGCCGGTATTGAGGACGCTGTTGACAGCGTTGCCGCCAACGTGAATGGTGCGGTTACCCATGGCAAGTCCCCCGTTACGGCACACGCCAGCCTACCCCGCAACCGGGATGTGATAAAGCGGGGAATCATCGCCGGGGGGGGAAGAGGGCGGTTCGCTTCCCAATGGCGGCATTTTGCTAGTCTAGTTGCGTCCTGGTTCCGGGCATGGCACAACATGCCCCGCTCGAATGGTCAAGGAGTTTCGCCGATGCCTCGTCGTGTCCGCAAGGCCGTGTTTCCCGTGGGGGGAATGGGGACCCGTTTCCTTCCCGCCACCAAGGCGATGCCCAAGGAAATGCTGCCCGTGGTCGATAAACCGCTGATCCAATATGCGGTCGAGGAGGCGATGGCGGCAGGCATCGAGCATTTCATCTTCGTCACCGGGCGCGGCAAGAACGCCATCGAGGATCACTTCGATCACGCCCCCGACCTGGAACGCACGCTGAAGGAACGCGGCAAGTTCGATCTGGTCGAAGCGGTGACCAGTTGGATGCCGAAATCCGGCCGGGTATCCTATACCCGCCAGCAGGAGCCCTTGGGCTTGGGCCACGCCGTGCTGTGCGCCCGCGATCTGGTCGAGCGCGAACCCTTCGCGGTGCTGCTGCCCGATGATCTGATCTTGTCGAAGGTGCCGGTGCTCAAGCAAATGGCCTCGGTCCATACCGAGGTCGGCGGCCATGTCGTGGCGGTGTCCGACGTGCCGCGCGAACACACCAAGCGTTACGGCATTCTGGATGTCGAGAACGACAATGGGCGCATCGCCAAGGCGCGCGGTCTGGTCGAAAAACCCGACCCCGAGGTGGCGCCCTCGACCCTGTCGATCATCGGCCGCTATATCCTGCATCCCGATGTCTTCGATTATCTCGACAAGATGGAACGCGGGGCCGGCGGTGAAATCCAGTTGACCGACGCCATCGCTCAAACCCTGGGCACCGTGCCGTTCCACGGCATGCGGTTCGAGGGCAAGCGTTTCGATTGCGGCGACAAGGTGGGTTGGCTGGAAGCCAACGTCGCCTTCGCTCTCGAACGCGACGATATCGGCGGCGCCGTCCGTGAGGCGCTGCGCCAATTCAAATTCTGAGTTTAGGGAGGGATTTCTCATGCGTATCGCGATGATCGGCACCGGCTATGTCGGTCTGGTGTCGGGGACTTGCTTCTCCGAGTTCGGCATCAACGTGGTTTGTGTCGATAAGGATGAGCGCAAGATCGAGCTGCTCAAGCAAAACGTCATGCCGATCTTCGAGCCGGGTCTCGAGGATCTGGTCGCGGCCAACGTCAAGGCCGGGCGTCTGTCCTTCACCACCGACATCAAAACGGCGGTGGCCGGGGCCGACGCGGTGTTCATCGCGGTCGGCACGCCGTCGCGGCGCGGCGACGGTCACGCGGACCTGTCCTATGTCTATGCGGCGGCCGAGGAAATCGCCGAGGCGATGACCGGCTACACGGTGATCGTCAACAAATCGACCGTGCCGGTCGGCACCGGCGACGAAGTGGAAAAAGTCATCCGCGCCAAACGCCCGGACGGCGAATTCGACGTCGTCTCGAACCCGGAATTCCTGCGCGAAGGCTCGGCGATCAATGATTTCATGCGGCCCGACCGCGTGGTGATCGGCACCGAATCCGACCGCGCCCAGGCGGTGATGCGCCAGCTTTACCGCGTGCTGTACTTGATCGAAACGCCGATCGTGTTCACTTCGCGCCGGACCTCGGAGCTGATCAAGTACGCGGGCAACACCTTCCTGGCCACCAAGATCACCTTCATCAACGAAATCGCCGATCTGTGCGAAAAGGTCGGCGCCGACGTGCATGACGTGGCGCGCGGCATCGGGCTGGACGGCCGCATCGGCAAGAAATTCCTGCATCCCGGTCCGGGCTATGGCGGCTCGTGCTTCCCCAAGGACACGCTGGCGCTGGTGCGCACGGCGCGCGATTTCGGCGCCCCCTTGCGGATCGTCGAAACCGTGGTCGCGGTTAATGACGAGCGCAAGAAGGCGATGGCTCAGCGCATCATCGCCGCCTGCGGCGGTTCGGTGAAGGGCAAGACCGTGGCCGTGTTGGGCCTGACCTTCAAGCCCAATACCGACGACATGCGCGACAGCCCGTCGCTGGACATCGTTCCGGCGCTGGTCGAGGCGGGGGCCACCGTGCGTGCCTTCGATCCCGAGGGGATGGAAGAGGCCAAGAAGATGATGACCGGCATCGACTATTGCGCCGATGCCTACGATACCATGAAGGGGGCCGACGTTCTGGCGCTGGTCACCGAATGGAACGAGTTCCGCGCGCTGGATCTCGACCGGGTCAAATCGTTGCTGAAGTCGCCGGTGGTGGTCGATCTGCGCAACGTGTACGACAGCGCGATGATGCGGGGTGCCGGCTTTACCTACACCGGCATCGGCCGGCCCTAGGGGGCCGTTCATGGGACGGGTTCTCGCCCTTCTCCTCGTGCTGATCGCGTTTCCGGTGGAGGCGCGCGACGCGGTGTGGGAGACGGGCGGGTTCGCCAACCCCGAATCGGTGGTGTGGGACGGCGACCGCAAGGTGGCTTACGTCTCGAACGTCAACGGGGCCGCGCCCGACAAGGACGGCAACGGCTTCATCTCGACGCTGTCGATCGACGGAACGGTGCTCGCCCGGCAATGGGCGGTGGGGCTGGACGGGCCGCAAGGCATGGCGGTTCGTCAGGGCCGTCTGTATGTCGCCGATATCGACCGCTTGGTGGTGTTCGACACCGCCACCGGCAAGGCCGTCGAAACCACTCCCATTCCCGGCGCCAAGCTGCTGGCCGACGTCGCGATCGACGAGCGCGGCAATGTTTATATCTCGGACACCTTGGGCAACGCGATCTGGCGGCTGTCGAACGGGCGTCTGGAAAAGTGGCTGTCCAACCCGGCGCTGGCCGCTCCCAGCGGCCTGGAGGTGGACGGCGGGCGGCTGATCGTCGCCAGTTGGGGCACGGTTCAGGGCGACGCCAAGCTGCCGGGCGGCTTGAAAGCGGTGTCGCTGGCCAGCCGCACCATCGCCGACCTCTCCCCCAATTTGGGCACCTTGTCCGGGGTCGAGCCCGACGGCAAGGGGGGATTCTTGGTGTCGGATTACGTCAAGGGGATCGTCTGGCAGGTAAGCGCCACGGGCACCGCCCGCGAACTGCTGCGCCTGAAGGAAGGTTCGGCCAATATCGGCGTGATCGTGAAACGGAACCTTCTGTTGGTGCCGATGATGATGGACGGCAAAGTGGCGGCCTACCGGCTGCCGTGATTCTTTAAAACCTGGGGTGACCTCATGACCATCCAAACCATCCAAACCACGCCGTTCGAGGGCCAGAAGCCCGGCACCTCCGGTTTGCGCAAGAAGGTCAAGGTCTTCCGCCAGCCGCATTATCTTGAGAATTTCGTGCAGTCGATCTTCGACTCGCTGTCGGGTTTCGCGGGCAAGACCCTGGTGGTCGGCGGCGACGGGCGCTATCACAACCGGGCCGCCGTGCAGACCATCCTGAAAATGGCCTGCGCCAACGGCTGGGGCAAGGTGATGGTGGGCCAGGGCGGTATCCTATCGACCCCGGCGGCGTCCTGCGTCATCCGCAAATTCGGCACCTTCGGCGGCATCGTGCTGTCGGCCAGCCACAATCCCGGCGGCCCGGACGAGGATTTCGGCATCAAATACAATATCGGCAACGGCGGCCCGGCCCCGGAAGGGGTGACCGAGGCGATCTTCGCCAAGACCAAGACCATTTCCGCCTACCGCACCCTTGAGGCGCCCGACATCGATCTCGACCGGTTGGGCACCCAAACCGTGGGCGGCATGACCGTCGAGGTGTTCGACCCGGTCGCCGATTACGCGGCCTTGATGGAAACCCTGTTCGATTTCGCCGCCATCCGCGCCCTGTTCACCAACGGCTTTCGCATGTGCTTCGATGCGATGCACGCGGTGACCGGCCCCTATGCGGTCGAGATCCTGGAACGCCGCCTGGGTGCCGCGCCCGGCACGGTGATCAACGGCACGCCGAGGGAAGATTTCGGCGGCGGCCATCCCGATCCCAATCTGGTCCATGCCCACGAACTGGTCGAACGCCTGAACGCGCCGGACGGCCCGGATTTCGGCGCCGCCTCGGACGGCGACGGCGACCGCAACATGATCATCGGCAAGAATTTCTATGTCACGCCGTCGGACTCGCTGGCCGTGCTGGCCGCCAACGCCACCCTGTGCCCCGGTTACGCCAAGGGCCTGAAGGGCATCGCCCGCTCGATGCCGACCAGCGCCGCCGCCGACCGGGTGGCGGAAAAGCTGGGAATCCCCTGCTATGAAACCCCCACCGGCTGGAAGTTCTTCGGCAATTTGCTCGACGACGGCCGCGCCACCTTGTGCGGCGAGGAAAGCTTCGGCACCGGCTCGGATCATGTCCGCGAAAAGGACGGGCTGTGGGCGGTGCTGATGTGGCTGAACGTCCTGGCCGCGCGCAAGGACAGCGTGGCCGCCATCGTGCGCGGTCATTGGGCCGATTACGGGCGCAACGTCTATTCCCGCCACGATTACGAGGGCATCGACGCCAAGGCGGCCGAGGGGCTGATGGAGCATCTGCGCGGCCTGTCCCTGCCCGACGCCGCCACCCACGACGACTTCGCCTATACCGACCCGGTGGACGGCGGCGTTTCCAAGAAGCAAGGCGTGCGGGTGATCTTCAAGGACGGCTCGCGCATCGTCTACCGCCTGTCGGGCACCGGCACCGAGGGGGCGACGCTGCGGGTTTACCTCGAACGCTTCGAACCCGACCCCGCCAAACACGACATCGACCCCCAGGTGGCGCTGGCCGACCTGATCGCCTTGGCCGGACAACTGGCCGAGATCGAGGCGCGGACCGGGCGGAAGGCGCCGACCGTCATCACATGACCGCCGCTCTGTCCTTCGGGTTGCTGCTGTTCCCGGACGTGACCCAGCTTGATTTGACCGGACCGTTCGAGGTGTTCGCGCGGATTCCCGGTGTGACCACGCATCTGCCGTGGAAAACATTGGACCCGGTGCGCACCGAGCGCGGGCTGACCATCCTGCCGACCACCACCTTCGACGACTGCCCGCCGCTTGATCTGATCTGCGTGCCGGGCGGTCCCGGACAGGTGGCGTTGATGGAGGGCGAGGAGGTCCTGAATTTTCTGCGCCGCGCCGCCCGGACCTGCCGTACCGTCACGTCGGTCTGCACGGGCTCGCTGGTCCTGGGTGCCGCGGGGTTGTTGCGGGGATATCGCGCCACCACGCATTGGACCGCGCTGGATCAATTGGCCGCGCTGGGCGCCGAACCGGTTTCGGAACGGGTGGTCTTCGACCGCGACCGGATCACCGGCGCCGGGGTAACCTCGGGCATCGACTTCGCCCTGCGGGTGGCGGCGCATCTGGCGGGCGACGACGTGGCCCGGCAAATCCAGTTGCAACTGGAATACGCCCCCGATCCGCCGTTTTCAGCCGGTTCCCCCGAGGGTGCCGGAGCGGCCGTGACCAAGGCGGTGCTGGACCGGATGGAGCCGTTGCGCAAACGCCGCCGCGAGGCGACCGGGCGGGCGGCGGCGGCACTAAAATAGGTCCGCCTGCCGCTGATCCGTGCGAGCTTTTCCCGCCGGTTTGCGCGGGGTGCCCTCGACCCGCACCGCGATCCGTCCGTCCTTGACCTCGACCGACAGCGCTTGGCCCGGTTCGGCCCCATGGGTCGACGACACCACCGTTCCATCCTCACCCCGCAGCACCGCGAAGCCACGATCCAAAACCCGTTTGTACGACAACGATTCCAGCAACTTGGCTTGAGTGTCCAGGGTTCGGCCATGTTCGGCCAGGCAACGGACCACCGCCGGTTTCAGGCGCTCGCCGGTTTGGGTCAAGCGCAGGCGGTCGCGCTCCAGGCGGGCCTTGGCGGTGGCGACCGCGCGGGCCAAGGCGTGAGCCAGGCGATCCACTTCGGCGCGGCGGCGCAGCAGCAGGGTGGGCAGGGCAAGGCGCAGCCGTTCGGCGCGTTCATCCAGGCGGCGCGCGCGGTCCTCGATGGCGGCGCGCGGGCTGGGCAGGGCGCGCGCCAAACCGTCGAGCCGTTCGCGGCGCAAGCTGAGGCCGCGGGTGGCGGCGCCGGTCAGACGTCCGCCGGTTTCGGCCAGTTGGGCCAGCAAGTCGGCACGCACCGGCACCGCCTTTTCGGCGGCGGCGGTGGGGGTGGGAGCGCGCAGATCGGCGGCGAAGTCGATCAAGGTGGTGTCGGTTTCATGGCCGACCGCCGAAATCAGCGGAATCCGGCAGGCGGCGGCGGCGCGGACCACCACTTCCTCGTTGAAGGCCCACAGGTCCTCGATGCTGCCGCCACCGCGCGCCACAATCAGCAGATCGGGACGGGGAACGGCGCCGCCCGGCGCCAAAGCGTCGAAGCCGGTGATCGCGGCGGCGATTTGCTCGGCTGCCCCCTCGCCCTGCACCGCCACCGGCCACAGCAGCACCCGGCGGGGAAAGCGTTCGGCCAAACGGTGCAAAATGTCGCGGATCACCGCCCCGGTCGGCGAGGTGATCACCCCGATCACCGTGGGCAGGAACGGAAGCGGGCGCTTGCGGGCGGGATCGAACAGCCCCTCGGCGGTCAGTTTCTTGCGGCGGTCTTCCAGAAGTTTGAGAAGCGCGCCCTTGCCCGCGATCTCCATCCGCTCGACGACCATCTGATACTTCGAGCGGCCGGGATAGATGGTCAGCCGGCCGGTGGCGATCACCTCCAACCCGTCTTCCGGCACGCAGGCCAAGCGCCCGGCTTGGCCGCGCCAGCAGACCGCGTCGAGTACCGCCTCGGCATCCTTCAAGGCGAAATAGAGGTGGCCCGAGGAATGGCGCTTGAACCCGGAAATCTCGCCGCGCACCCGCACCAGGGAAAAGGTTTCCTCGACCGTGCGCCGCAGGGCGCCGGAAATCTCGGATACGGAAAATTCGGGAACGTTGCTGGCGGGCGTGTCGGTCATGGGAGAGGCAGATTAGCCGCGCGGCCCAAGGCGCGCCAGGGGCCGATGTCGAAAAATCCCCGTGCCCGGCCGGACGGCGACGGCAGAACGAACACCACGGCGCCGAAAAAGGTTTCTGGTTGAAGGCCGTAGCCCAGTTTCTTACGGCCCAGGATCAAGCCGCCCACGAATTTGCTGGTCAGGCCGATCGCCTGGGGGCGAAAGTGATCCATTTTGGCAAGAAAGGCGCCGACATCCATGCCGTCTTTCGATAAATCGCTGTCGGCTCCCCATTCGGTTTTGTTGATGTCGGTCAGGCCGATGCCGAAATCCAGCAGCTCGCGGAACTCGGCCGGGGCCAGCAAACGCGGCGTCAGCCCCACCTCGAACAGGGTTTTCCAGAACAGATTGCCGGGATGGGCATAATAGGCGCCCGCCTCCTTCGACGCCCGGCTGGGCGCACTGCCGCACAGCACGAGGCGAAGATCGGGGGCGAGAAGGTCGGGCAGAATCATGGCGCGGAACGCGACCCCCGTGATACAACGCCGCCGGTGATTTCGAAGGACAGGTGGATCATGAAGGTGCTGGTGGTGGGCGGTGGTGGCCGCGAGCATGCCTTGTGCTGGAAACTGGCGCAATCGCCCAAGCTGACCAAGCTGTGGTGCGCGCCGGGCAATGCCGGGATTGCCTCGGTCGCCGAGTGCGTGGCGCTGTCGGCGGTGCCGGATTTGGTCGCCTTCGCCAAAACCCATGCCGTCGATCTGGTGGTGGTGGGGCCCGAGGCGCCGCTGGTCGAGGGGCTGGCCGACGCCTGCTTGGCCGCCGGAATCCGGGTGTTCGGACCGACGGCCGCCGCCGCCGCCTTGGAAGGCTCGAAGGGCTTCATGAAGGATGTCGTGGCCAAGGCGGGGATTCCCACCGCGTGGTACCGCCGCTTCACCGATATCACCCAAGCCAAGGCCTTCATCCGCGAAAAGGGTGCGCCGATCGTCGTCAAAACCAATGGGCTGGCGGCGGGCAAGGGGGTCACCGTGGCGATGACCGAGGCCGAGGCGCTGGAAGCGGTGGACGCCATGATGGGCGCCAAGCTGTTCGGGCCGGCCGGCGACGAAGTGGTGATCGAGGAATATCTGGAGGGCGAGGAAATCTCGGTCTTCGCGCTGTGCGACGGCACACGCGCCGTGTTCATGGGCGCCGCCCAGGATCATAAACGGGTGGGCGACGGCGATACCGGCCCGAACACCGGCGGCATGGGCGCCTATTCCCCCGCCCCGGTCGCCACGCCCGCGATGGAACAGGGTATTTTGACCCATTTGATCGAACCGGCGGTGGCCGCGATGGCGGCGATGGGCACCCCTTATACCGGCGTGCTGTTCGCGGGCGTGATGGTCACCAAGGATGGCCCCAAGCTGTTGGAATTCAATGTCCGCTTCGGCGACCCGGAATGTCAGGTGCTGATGGCGCGTCTGGACTCGGACCTGCTCGACATCCTTCTGGCGGCGGCGGAAGGCTGCCTGGACGGGGTTTCCCCCCAATGGTCCCCCGATACCGCCCTGGTGGTGGTGATGGCCGCCCGGGGCTATCCCGGGACATACGAGAAGGGCACCGAAATCCGGGGGCTGGACGCGGCGGGCGCCGTGCCGGGGGTGGTGGTGCTGCATGCGGGCACCGCCCGCGCGGCCTCGGGCGCGGTGGTGGCAACCGGCGGACGGGTGCTGGGGGTAACGGCGCGCGGAAAAACCGTTTCGCAGGCCCGTGAAAGGGCCTATGATGCTGTGGATCGCTTGGACTGGCCCCAGGGTTTCTGCCGCCGCGACATCGGCTGGCGGGCAATCGCTAGGGCCGAGTAAATAGGGCGTTGCGGTCGTCAAGGGAAATCGCTATGAATACCGGCCCCGCCGGATCGGGCGGCATGGAATTCCCAGGGAGACGTTCATGAAGCTTCCTCTTCAGGTCACCTTTCACGGGCTTGACCACTCGGACGCCGTTGAAGAACGCGTTCGTGAGAAGGTGTCCAAGTTGGAGCAGTTCTACGATCGCATCACCAGCTGCCGGGTGGCGATCGAGTTGCACCATCGCAACACCTCGAACCTTCACCAGAAGGGTCAGCCTTTCCACATCCGCATCGATTTGACGGTGCCGGGAACGGAATTGGTCGTTCGCCGCGATCCCAAGGATTCGCACGAACACGAAGACATCTATGTGGCCCTTCGCGATGCCTTCCAGTCGATGGAACGGCAGCTGAAGGAATTCGCCACGCGTCAGCGCAACGACGCCAAGGCGGCGCACGCTAGCGCCTAGCCGGTTCGGGCGGTACTCTGGTACCGCCCGCCAGTGCTTTGTTCTCGAAGGTTTTTTTCGGATTGACATCGCGTGCGGCGGGGCTTATGAACGCCGTCTTCCGCACTGCGACGTGAAAGCCATGAAAACCTTTAACGCAAAACCCTCCGAGGTTGAAAAGAAATGGGTGCTGATTGACGCCGAAGGCGTCATTCTGGGCCGCCTTGCCGTTGTCGTTTCGATGCGCCTGCGCGGCAAGCACCTGACCACCTACACGCCCCATGTCGACATGGGCGATAACGTGATCATCATCAACGCCGAAAAGGTCAAGTTGACGGGCGACAAGCTCCGCGACAAAACCTTCTATTGGCACACCAATCATCCGGGCGGCATCAAGGGCCGCACGATGAGCCAGCTGTTGAACGGCCGTTATCCCGGCCGCGTCATCGAGAAGGCGGTGGAGCGGATGATCACCCGCGGACCGCTGGGCCGTCAGCAGATGAAGAATCTGCGCGTCTACGCCGGCCCCACTCATCCGCACGAGGCGCAGGCCCCCGAAGTGGTGGACATCGCCGCGTTGAATCCGAAGAATAAGAGGTAAGCCATGGCCGATCTTTCCAGCCTCGCGGCTCTGAAGAGCGTCGCTCCGGCCGTTGTCCATCCGGTCTACGAGCGCAAAGTCGATGCTCAGGGCCGTGCCTATGCCACCGGCAAGCGTAAGAACGCGGTCGCCCGCGTTTGGATCAAGCCCGGCAGCGGCAAGATCACCGTCAATGGCCGGACCGTCGAAGTTTACTTCGCCCGTCCGGTTCTGCGCATGCTGATCAACCAGCCCTTCGCGACGGCGCGTTGCGAACAGCAGTTCGACGTCCACTGCACGGTGGTCGGCGGCGGTCTGTCCGGTCAAGCCGGGGCCGTGCGCCACGGCATCAGCCGGGCGCTGACCTACTTCGACCCGGCCATGCGGCCGCCGTTGAAGGCGGGCGGCTTCCTGACCCGCGATCCGCGCGTCGTCGAGCGTAAGAAGTACGGCAAGCACAAGGCGCGGCGTTCGACGCAGTTCTCGAAGCGTTAAGTCCGGGCTGTCGTCATTGTTTCGGGAAAAGGCCGCCGGTGTCCACCGCGCGGCCTTTTTTCCTTGGAAAAGAGGGAGAGGATGCGATGGGCGTGCTGTATGTCGCGGCCAGCAAGAAGCTTGGCGAATGGGGCTCGGATGTCGGGCTGGGCAAACATCTGTACAAGGTGGGGATCTCGGACGACGGCGCCGCGCCGGACGGGATGGCCGGGGAAAGCGATTGGACCGTGCTGGCCACCGCCGAAACCGACAAGGACGAGGCCGAGATCCTCGAGCGTCTGGCGCGCAAGGAAAAGCTGGTCGATCCCCTGTATTACCCGCGCCTGAAGGGGCTGTTGGGAGTGGTGAAGGTTTCGGTCATCGCCGTCGAGAACGCGATGCTGGTTGCCTTCGCCCTGGACAACCGCGAGCCGCCGAAAAACTTCAAGGTCAAGCCCACCGACATCGCCCGCCATCTGCTGGCGAACGCGGTGCGATAACCTACTACCAAAGAACGGAGATTCTGCTTCCTTTACCCAACCCGTTCCGGTTGATATCGCCCGAGGTCTTTCCCAAATCTCGGAAATGGGGATCTTATGGAGGGCGGTGCGATGTCGAACGGCGGTTTGCTGCGGAAGATGGGCTTGGCCACCGGGGTAACGGTGATCGTCGCCGTCGCGGTCGGGCTGATGGGGATCAACGGCTTGCGGTCGTATCGCTCGGTGGTTCACGAGATGGACGGGGCGGCGAACGCCGCCGTGCGGGCCGAACGGGTCAATAGCCTGATCCTGTCGGCGGTGATGGATTCGCGCGGCATCTATATGGCGCGTTCGGGCGCCGAAGCCGAGAAGTTCGCGGTTCCTCTGCTCAAAAGTCTGGATGTCCTGCGCGTGACGCTGGCGGATTGGCGGGCCTGGACACCGCCCAGCCGCCAAGGCGATTTCGAGAAAGCCGAACAGGCGACGGAACAATTTATCCGCTTCCGTACCGAACTGGTCCGTCTTTCACGCGAAGTCGGCCTTCCCGAGGCCCGCGAGTTCGGCGACAACGACGCCAATCGCACGGTACGGGCGGCACTGAACACCTCCGTCGAGGCTCTGGCCAAGCAAAGCAACGACGAGGTCACCCGCTTGGCCGCCGTGGTGGATAATGCCTACCACTCGGAATTCCTGACATTGAGCGTGGTTCTGCTGGCCGGCCTGGCCGCCGCGGCGGCGGTAACGATCCTGGTCGGGGTGCGTGGGGTCGTCCGGCCGTTGGAGCGATTGACCGCCGCGATGGCCGACATCGCCCGGGGCAATTCCGATATCGCGGTGCCCGATATCGGCGCCCGCGACGAAATCGGGGTTCTGGCGCGCGGACTGGATGAGCTGCGGCGTGCGGTGGCCGATGCCTTTCGCCTGGGTCAGATGATCGACGGGCAACCCAGCGCCGTCATGCTCTGCGCGCCCGATTTCACGGTGACCTACGCCAACCAGGCGGCCCATGCTCTTTTGGAGCGGATGGGCGACCGGGTGACCAAGGACCTGTCGCACCTCATCGGGTCCAGCGTGCTCGATTTCCACCACAATCCCGAGCTGGTCCGCAAGATCCTCACCGACACCGCCAATCTTCCCTATCACGGCAAATTCTCGATGGCCGGGGTGACGGTGGAAAACACGGTCAGCGCCATTCACGATCGCCAGGGCCGCGTGGTCGGCACCATGCTGTCGTGGAAGGATGTGTCGGACTATGTCGCGATGGCCGAAAGTTTCGAGACCGATGTCAATTCGGTCGGCATGGCCGTGGCGATGGCCTCGACCCGGTTGCGGGGTACCGCCGAGCAGATGACCCGCACGGCCGACGACACCCAGGCCGAAAGCGCCGGAGTGGCCGGGGCGGCCGAACAGGCAACCTTGAATGTCGAAATCGTCGCCGCGGCGACCGAGCAATTGTCGGCCTCGATCCGCGAGATCGGCCACCGGGTCGAAACCTCGGCGACGCTGATCCGCAACACGTCCGGCGAGGCCGAGCAGGCCAACGCCACGCTGGCCAGCCTGACCCAATCGGCCCACAAAATCGGCGAGGTGGTCGGCCTGATCAACGATATTGCTAGCCAAACCAACCTGTTGGCGCTCAACGCGACCATTGAGGCGGCGCGCGCGGGCGAAGCCGGCAAGGGCTTCGCCGTGGTCGCGGGCGAGGTGAAAAGCCTGGCCAATCAGACCGCCAAGGCGACCGGGGACATTGATACCCAAGTCCGCCAGATGCAGGAGGTAACGCGGGCCACGGTATCGGCGATCCAAAGGATAATCGGCGTGGTCGGCGAAATCGACGGCAACGCCCGCGACATCGCCGTGGCGGTCGGCCAGCAGGAACTGGCGACCGTTGAAATCAGCCGCAATGTGCAGGAAGCGGCGCGCGGCACCCGCGAGGTCTGCGCCCGCATCGGCAACGTCGCTCAAGCGGCCGGCATCACCGGCGAGGCCGCCAAGGAGGTGTTTTCGAATATGACCGGCCTGTCGCGGATGGCCCATCACCTGGAGAATGAAATCGCCGGATTCCTGACCCGCATGCGGACCTAATCAACGGCTTGCATTCCGTGCCTGACGACGCTAGTGTCCCGTCGCCTTGGGCCGGCGTAGCTCAGTTGGTAGAGCAGCGCATTCGTAATGCGCGGGTCGGGAGTTCGAGTCTTCTCGCCGGCACCATATTTTTCAAGGGGTTAGCTCAGAAATTGGCTGGCCCCTTGATCGTTTTTGGGGCGTTAGGGGACATTCCAGGGGACAGGGAATCCTCGGGGATACCGGCTCGGTTCCGCCAAAAGAGCGGTTTCACTAGCGCGGCGTCAGATTTTGGACAAATCGGCGTCCGATTTTAGACAGATTTCGAATCCAAGTACGGACACAAATACGTTCCTCCTCCGGCCTGCTCAGTCGCCTGTCACGATGATACGCGCTTCCTTTGCCCCCACGATGGCCGTTAACGCCAGACCAAGCACCCTGGCGGATGATTCGACGTTGTCACCGTATTGCTGTGCCAGCAATTCGACGATGGCGGATGCGACGCACAGCCCCTGGGCTGCCGGATCGAAATCCTCCCCCTCGGGTGTCGCGACGAGCGGAAACCGGAAGGGCTCAATAATGCGGTCAAAAACGTCCATCACGCCCCTCCGTTTTTCGCCGCGACGGCGCGCACCGCTTCCGGGTAGCTGCATTTGTGGATTGCCTTATGGATGATGGCCTTCTTGTGCAATTCCAGGCTGGCCGGATCGGCAGTCATTCCCTTGGGAAGGTTTACCCCCAGAAATTCGGGGTCCCCCATCACGTCGTTGCCCCGATGGGCCACTTCCCCGAATTCGATCACCTTTGGCATTTTTTTCAGGAAATCGAGAAAGGCGGAGCGCATGCCGACCTTCCGCTCCTCGCCACCCTCCGAGAACTCAAGCATCTGGTCATCGTCTAACGCCTCGCAGAAGGCGAGGACCGTTGTTTTTTGGTGCGGCAACAGGCGCCCTTGCCGGGTCAAGTTGTCCGTGAACATCTCGTCTTCCCGGCGGCGCAACGCCCGCTCGCGCTCGCGCAAACTGTTCGGTTGGGCGGTTCGTCGCCACGGGTCCGCCTCCTCGGAAAACGCCAGAGGGCATTCCGAGAACAGCAGGGGGCCGGGTTCGTCGGGCACGATCTGGGCAGGCCGCATGCCCTTGACGGCTGGTGCCTCGACACCGAGAAACCCGACATGTTTGAGGTAGAGGGTGCCCTTCTTCGGATTATTCGCGCTACCGGGCGCGTAGAACGCACTGGATACCCGATTATACCGGCCCGCATTCACCGCATCGGCAAAATCAGGGTCCACATCGTCACCGGGGGTCGCGTACAGCGTGCGGTCGCGGCATTCCAGCGAATGAACCCAGCCGTATGCCGGGGCGTTGTTCTTGGGGTGGCCAACCACCAGCGGGGCCGGTCCGTCATCGGGATCGAAGGCGTCGGCACAGGCCTGAAGGTCGTCCTCATCCATCGCCACCGTTTTGCCAGCGGCGTTCGTGTGGGTGCCCGCCTTGAAAATCTCGATGGGCTTGAGTGTGCCGCTCTTGCCCACGGCGGCTTTCGGAGCCGCATTTTTCTTGTTTCCGAACATCGCGTTACCCCCCTTATGCCGCCGGAGCCGGAGGCACCGCCGGGGCGGCGCTTGCAACCGGATTCTGGATCAAATAACCCGCGCTCTGTCCGGTCAGCACCGCCGCCCGCTCGAAGTTGACGCCATAAATCCACGAGCGGCGCTTGGCGATCCAGGCGGGGGGCGTCACGAACGGGTGGCCGTTCATCGTGTAGGTGTAGCCGAAGGACGGCTCTTCCAGACCAAGCGAACCCTGCGGCGCATAACCGATAACGACGTTGTTGCCCCAAATGTCCGAGAACGGGTCATCGTCGTGCGGCCCGGCTTCGACCGCATAGCCGATGCCGACCTGTTCCAGGTCGAACATGGCGGCGATCCGCTGGGCCGTCACGCTTTCGGCGCTGATGCCCCGGAATCGGTCCAGTACGCGCGGATGGTTCTTGAAATAGCGATAGGATTTCGGCCCCATGACCATGACATTGGCGACCATGCCGGTGGACGCCCGCACGGCCTCAATGCCGGTTTCGATGGAAAGCGCCGGATCGGCGGTGGGATCGTCCCAGGTCTTGTGCGATCCATCGGACAGGTTGACCACGTTGGACGCCGGATAGCTGGCGGGGTTGCTGGCGATCTGCGCTTGATCCGCCTCAAGCCCCAGCGTCAGGCTGCCCATGACGCGCTGAACGGCGCGCATGCCGAGGTCGATTCCCGGCACGATCGAGGCGTCCCGGATGTATTCCGAAGGAACGCTGGCGTCGAGGGCGTGGTTTTCGACCGCATAGGGCTTGCCCTCGTAGCCGAAGCTCATTTCGGCCACGTCCGACCCAGCCGTCCGGCGGGTGGCATAGCGGCGGAAGGCGCTTTTGTCGAATTCGATCACCTTGCCGCCGCTGACGAACACCGTCACGCTGGGGAACAGCAGGGAGCCGACGAACCGGGCCTGCTTCCAGCCTTGGGCGAAATTGGTGAGAACCGGATCGCCGACGCGGGCGTCGGCGGGCGACATCATACCGGTAATGGTGGTCATTCGAAATCCTCCGTAAGGCACAGATTGATCGTCGCGATACCGCCCTTGACAGTATCGGTCATGGCATAGCCGACGCTGGCTTCATCGTTTCCGTCGCCGATGGGAACGGCGCGGCCTTCGGTGTCGGCGGTCACCCGGTCGCCCCGTTTGAGGTCGCTTCCGGCCTCGGCCAGGGCGGCGCCACGGACCACCACCGGAGACGAGGTGCCGGGCATCGCCGGAACCAGGGTGACGCCGACGCTTTTCTTGGGGTTGCCGACGATACGGCCAATCGGAATGGTGACATCCGACTTGTCCAGCCGGACATAGCCGTATGCACTGACGCACATGGACGGGTCGTGTTTCATCGAAAGCCTCCTAACGGCGCAACAGGACGTTGACGTACTGGCCGGACTGAGCGGCGGGCATGAGGGCGTCGGCGAAAACCTGCTCACCGGCGGTGCCGGTGGCGGGAATGGCGCGGCCCTGGGTATCGGCGATCACTTCGGAACCGTCCGGGATGGCGGCGCCGGATTCGACGGGGACGGTTCCCGCCACCACCACCGGGAAGAAATCCCCCGAAGCGACCCCGGTTGAAAAAATCACGCCCATGACACGGGCGCCGTTCGAGGCCGGATAGCCGTTGGCGAAGGTGACGGCGCGGGCGCCGGTCATATCGGCGGCTGCCTGCCGGGTCAGGACCAAAATGGGGTTGGACGAGGGCATGGGATGAACCTTTCAGGCGTCAAAAAGCAGGGGGGACTTGGGAAAGCGTTTTTTCGCCCAAAGGGCGGCCAAGAATCGCCGCGTGGGCACCCATAGCTGCGCGGGGCATTCCCCCCGGCGGAAACCGCGTTAGCCCCGCGTTAGCGGCGATGTAACAGGCGGGACGGGGAAGGTTCGGCGAGGCAAGCGCCGGAACCTTCCCGCACTCGGGGAATCTGGAACCTCCCCGATGCCCCGCTTCGCCCCCGGCGCTCATAGGCTCTCCTTGGGGGGAAGGGGGTGCCGTTCCGCCGCGCGGGATGCCCGGCGACGCACGGCCTTGTCGGCGATCTTGGTGCCCCGGCGGGACTCCGCAAGAACCTCGGCCACGTAGGTAACCGAGCATCCCAGCTTGGCGGCAATCTCGCTAGGCGTGCCCGACTGCCAAAGGATAAGCTGCTTGCGGCTCGGCGGTTTCTGGCCGTAGCTGCCCCGCCGCACCATCCTGACGTAGCGTTCGGTACAGCCGACCGCCTTTGCCGTCTCCCGCGTGGTGCCGGGATGGGCGAGGATTCGTGATTTCAGGTCATTGAGACCGTTGCCGGTGGGGATGTCGTGGTCGCGCCCTCCGAAAAGAGCTGCGGCGACCGCTGCGGCCTCCAGCCCGATCAATTCGGCAAGCAGGTTTCCAGGCTTATTGGGTATGTACCGCTTCTGGCCTCCCCATTCCCCGGCAAGTATCAGTGCGGCCTCTGGATACCCCCGTCGAACGAGTTCCCCAAGAAGTCCGGGTAAATGCAGGAGTGTTTCCGCGTCATGTTCCATGACACGGAACCTATTCCATATTGACTGGGATTTCCGCGCGGAACAGGTTCCGCGTTTCCGTTGAGTATTTTCGCGCGTATGGTCAGGACTGACCAGCGTGAGGGGCAGGCCGTGCCGCCTATGTTTCCCGCGCCGATGACGGGGGAGCCTTCAAACGCACGCCGTGTTCGATGAACTCGACGCCTGCGGCTTCAAGGGCGCGTTGGATGGCGGCGAGGTTATTGACGTGAGGAATAGCCTTTCCCGTCTCGAAGCGATTAACGGTGTTGGGCGCAACGCTGGCTGCCGCCGCCAGTTCGGCGACGGTCATATTTACGGCGGCGCGGGCCATGCGGCATTGAGCGGCGTTTAGCATGTAGCGACGCTATCGCATGTTGGCGCTTGACGCAACATTAGATAATGGCGTACATATATCAATGTGGTGTGTGTATAGCCACTTCCCCGGCGGCGGGGTGAGTTCTGAAGGCCAACCCCGCCGCCGGTTCATCGGCCCCGGTTACCAGCCGGGTCCTTGTCACAACCCGCTTAAACGGAGCGGCCATGACCAAGAACATGATTACCACAGTGGGCTTCCACGGTGCCAAGCTGATTGCGCGCCGGGGCGATACCTCGGCGGAAACGCTGGTGGCGATGAAGCCAGTTGTCGAAGGCATGGGGCTGGATTGGGGCGGACAGCACAAAAAGCTGATGGCCTATCCGGTGCTTTCCCCCTGCATCTCCGTTACGGGGATGCAGATGCCTGGATTCGAGGTTCCCGCCACCGCCGCCGCCAAAATCTGCGCCCTCGTCGCCAAGACGACGGCCACCACCGGCAAGGGGGAGTGACCGCCATGTTGATCACCGACGACACCAACCGCCGCGACGCCATCGACACCGTGGGGTCGCTCCTCTCCCTGGTGGGGGACCTGATGGCCTCACGCGCCCCCGGCACCGCGCTTTCCCTCTCCAATCAATCGGCCAATGGGCTGGACAACATCCTTACCCTCGTCGGCGATATCCTTGAAGAAGCCAACTGCGGATTGATAGACGCGGCCAAGGAAGTTGAGGCGCTGAAAGCCACAGTGGCTGAGACCGAAGCGGATTCTCGCCGGAATTTCAATCTCGGTTATGCCGCCGGCCTCTCCGAGAACGATCTCTTTGTCGGGTCCGGGGATGCCCGTCTTGCGGGCATTCGTGTGGGACTTCTTTCTGGCTATTACTGCGGTTGGGGCGATGCCGGGGGAGATATGAAAAAAATCAGCGCCGATCATCGAAACAATTTTATTGACGAAGTGATGGCGTCCTATGCCACGGATGAGGCCTCTAAGCCCCAAGAGGATATCGCGTCCTCTTTCGTCGGTTTCGCCCCGGTTCTCACCGAATCTGTCCGTGATGATGTGAACCGCGACGGGGCACACGATGAACTGCGCCGCTCCGCTTAAAGTGGACGGGCAAAGCGGGGCGGTCCATCGGGACCGCCTTTCTTGTTTCCAGGGGGAATTTGCCATGTATGGCACACAAGACGGCTTTGACCTGTCGGTCACCATCCCGGCGGCGGAACTGGCGCGCCTTCGGCGCCGGGTGGATTATCTTGAGGCGGTGTTGATCCAGGTCATGCGCGAGCGACAGCGGATCAAGGAATGGTTCTCCGCCGCCGAACTGGCGGCATTGCGCCTGCCCGGACTGCCGACCACGCGGGGCTCCGTCACCCGTCACGCGCGGGCCGAAAGATGGACCACCCGAACGGTTCCCGGCCAAGGCGGGGCGCGGCACGAATTCCACTTTTCCAGCCTTCCCCGCCGGGCCTTCGACGCCTTGGTAACCCTGGTGGTAGCCCCCCAGGCCGCCGCGCCGACACCCGAACGGGCAGAACAGGTGCCGGAATTGCCCAAAATCGAACCTCCGCCCCCACGACCGCAGAACACCGCCCCGCCGTGGCTTTTGCCACTCATGCGGGCTGTGCGCGTCGAGGCCCCGGCCAATGTCCGGGAGGCTTTCGAGGTCCTGCCACGCTACCTGCCCAAAGGGATTCCGTGCCCGACCTTCGCGGAAGTGTTGCCCGAGCTTCAACGGCTTGGAATGGTGAGCTGATGCTGCGGCGCGGGCGGTTCGGAACCGTCCGCGTCACCTTGATATATAGGGAGACGCCCAATGCGCTCTTTCGACGAAATCGCCGTCAGGGCTTTCAAAAAAACCCGCCGCGTCGCGGGGTTTTGTAGGGCGGTTATGATTGCAG
>CAIULK010000025.1 GCA_903899885.1 uncultured Rhodospirillaceae bacterium | reverse complement strand
GCACGACCAGCACCCGGCCAAGTCGTTCATCGACCTTAACCGCTCGGGCGTGGCGCTGATGGAGATCGTCTCGAAACCCGACATGCGCTCGCCGGAGGAAGCCGGGCTGTATGTGACCAAGCTGCGTTCGATCCTGCGCTATCTGGGCACCTGCGACGGCAACATGCAGGAAGGCAGTTTGCGCTGCGACGCCAATGTTTCGGTACGCCCGCCGGGCTCGACCGAACTGCGCACCCGCTGCGAGATCAAGAACGTCAATTCGATCCGATTCTTGCAACAGGCGATCGAGTTCGAGGCGCGCCGTCATGTCGAGGTGTACGAATCGGGGGGCACCATTCAGCAAGAGACCCGGCTGTTCGATTCGGCCAAGGGCATCACGCGCTCGATGCGCTCGAAGGAACATGCGCACGATTACCGCTATTTCCCCGATCCCGATTTGCTGCCTCTGATTCTCGATCCCGCGATGATCGAACGGGTGCGCGGCACCCTGCCCGAACTGCCCGACGAAAAGCGCGCCCGCTTCATCCGCGATTACGGCCTGTCGCCCTACGACGCGACGGTCTTGGTCTCGGAAAAAGCTAGCGCCGACTTTTTCGAGGCGGTCGCCAAGGGGCGCGACGCCAAGCAGGCCGCCAACTGGATCATGGGCGATTTCTTCGCCGCGCTGAATGCCACCGGGCGCACCATCGAGAACCCGCCGGTCAGCGCCGCCGACCTGGGCGCCCTGATCGACTTGATCAAGGACGGCACGCTGTCGGGCCGCTTGGCCAAGGAAGTGTTCCTGTTGATGGTCGAAACCGGCAAACCCCCGGCGGTGCTGGTCGAGGAAAAGGGCCTAAAGCAGGTCACCGACACCGGCGCCATCGAAGCCGCGATCGACGCCGTTCTGGCCGCCAACCCCGATAAGGTCGCGGAAATCCTGGCGGGCAAGGACAAGCTGATGGGCTGGCTGGTCGGCCAAGTGATGAAGGCAACGCAGGGCAAGGCCAACCCGGCGATGGTCAACGAATTGCTGGCGGCCAAGCTGAAGGCTTAGCACCCCCTCACCGTCATGGCCGTGCTTGTCACGGCCATCCACGCGGCTCCGTGGAAAACACCCTTGGAAACAACGTGCTGGCGTAACCGCGTGGACCCTCTGGACGAGCCCGAGGGTGACGGCGGAGAAAGGGCAGCCCGGTAAAGACCTTGGCCTAATTGAACTTCCCAGCCAAATCCCGGATCGCGCCATCGACCAAATCCGACGCCTGATGCGGCGCCAGTTTCTCGGCCAGCAGCCGGCCGGCGGCGGTGACCGCCACTTCGGCGGCCAGGGCGCGGACGTCCTTGATCGCCTGGGCTTCGGCGGCGGCAATGCGGTCGATCGCCATCCGTTCACGGCGCGC
Organism: uncultured Rhodospirillaceae bacterium; assembly: GCA_903899885.1. Classification (GTDB taxonomy): domain Bacteria; phylum Pseudomonadota; class Alphaproteobacteria; order Rhodospirillales; family Magnetospirillaceae; genus CAIULK01. The sequence continues at coordinate 47,235 of CAIULK010000025.1, read as the reverse complement.
CAAGCTTTCGGTCAGTTCCTTTTCGGCGTGGGCGGCCAGACGGTCGGCCTCGGCCCGCGCGCGCGCGATGATTTCCTCGGCGTCCTTGGTCACTTCGTGCTGTTTGCGGCGATAGTGAACCAGCATCTCCTGGGCTTCTTCCCGCAGGCGTTCCGCCTCTTCCAGGCGGGCTCGGATCTTGGCGCTGCGGGCATCCAACGCGGCCTTCAAACCGGCGGACACCGGCCGCCATGCGGCCCCGACCACCAGGAAAAAGGCAACCGTCACCCAGAAGTGCGGGTCGAGGTAAAAGGCCTCGTGGCCCCCGTGCTCGGCGGCGGCCTCGGCGGCATAAGCGGTGGCGATGATCATCGGCCGCACTCCAAGAAGGCGGCTTCGACCGCCGCTTCGATATCGCCGCGGCTGGCCCCGGCGGCACCGCCAATCAGACGTTCGATCGCCACCGCCGCGAGATCGACCGTGAGGGTCCGGATCTCGGCCATGGCGGTTTTCTTGGCGCCGAGGATTTCGGCCTCGGCGGCGTGAACGCGATCGGTCAGGCGGGCCATTTCCTCGCGCCCGCGCTGTTCGCTCCGGCTCGTCGCCTCATCGGCCCGTTCCTTGACGATTCCGGCGGCCTCGGCCCGGGAGTCGGTCATCGCGCGTTCGAAGGTGGCGACCGCCACCTCCGCTTCCGCCTTCAGACGTTGCGCCCGATCGAGATCGTCGTCGATACGGCGCTGCCGCTCGTCCAGGATCGCACCGATCCGGGGAAGGGCCAGCGTCGCCATCAGCACGTACAAGGTGACGAAGCTTACGATCAGCCAGAAGACTTGAGGCGCAAACAGCGTCGGATCGAATTGAGGCATACCCGTTGGTCTCCGAGACCGAAACCCAAACCAGCTTACTTGAAGAGGATCATCAACGAGATGACCAGCGCGAACAGCGCGATCGCCTCGGTCACGGCAAAGCCGATCCAGGCATACAGTTCGACATTGGCCTTGGCCGCCGGGTTGCGGCCGACGGTGGCGATCAAGGACGACCACACCGAGCCGACGCCGATGCCCGAACCGATAACGCCGATGGCCGCCAGGCCCGCACCGATCAACTTCGCGGATTCGATATCCATCTCACTCAACTCCCTTGCGTCAATGCATGTGAATGGCGTCGTGCAGATAGATGCACGACAACACCGTGAAAACATAGGCTTGCAGCATCGCGATGCCGAATTCCAACACCATCACGCCGGTCAGAAAGGCCAGCGGGAAAATGCCGAACACGCCCAGCATGGCGACGAAGCCGCCCAGAATGGTCAAAATGATGTGGCCCGCCGTCATGTTGGCGAACAAACGCACGCCCAGACTGAGGGGGCGCGACAGGTACGAGATCACCTCGATCGGCACCAGGATCACCGCCGTCGCCAAGGGAGCGCCGTTGGGAAAGAACATGCGCAGGAAATGCAGCCCGTGCCGCGCGAAGCCGATAACGGTCACGCCGACGAACACCACCGAGGCCATCACGAAGGTGACGATGATGTGGCTGGTGAAGGTGAAGCTGCCGGGCAGCAGCCCCAGAAGGTTGCCGATCAGCACGAACATGAACAGCGAGAAGATGAAGGGGAAATAAGGCCGCCCCTCCTGCCCGACATTCTCGCGCAGCATGCCCGCGATGAATTCATAGATCAGTTCCGCCAGCGACTGCCAGCGGCCGGGCACCAAGGCGCGCTTTCGCACCGACAGGGTCAGGAAAACCGTGGTTACCGCCACGGTCGCCACCATCATCAGCGCCGAATTGGTGAAGGAAATATTCACGCCACCCAGTTCGAGCGGAACGATCGGGTGGACCTGGAATTGTTCAATGGGATTGCTCACCGTTCGTCCTTCCCTTCGCCGTCATCCTCGAGCAGCCCGGCCCGCTCGCGGGCGGCTTGCAAACCGACCGTTTCGTCCACGCCGTGGGCGGCCCGCCACGCGTTGGCGACACCGGCCCCCAGGCCCAGGATTAGGAACATCGCCATCAACCACGGCCGTGTCCCGCACACCCTGTCCAACCCAAAGCCGATCCCGCCGCCGACGGCGATTCCGGCCATCATTTCCACCCCCAGCCGCAACCCCAGACCCATGCCGCCCAGCGGCCCGGTCCCGGCCGGTTCTGCTTTCGCACCCTCGCCCTGCTTGGCGCGCGCTGCCCGCAAGCGGGCCTCAAGGTCGTCAAACGGCGTCCTGTCCTCCGGCATGGCAAACCAATCCTCACACCCCGGGGGGGGTCGAAAGCGGTGGCACCTTAGTGGGCGTGCCCACCCATGTCAAGGAGAGACTTCCCCCTAAGGGGTAGGTTCGAGCCCCGCCTTGTCGCGCAAGATCTCGGCTTGCGCCAGATCCACCGAAACCAGTTGCGACACCCCGCGTTCGGCCATCGTGACCCCGTACAGCCGGTCCATGCGGGCCATGGTCATCCGGTGATGGGTGACCACCAAAAAGCGCGTGCCGGTGGTTTTGGCGATGTGATCGACCAGCGAGCAGAAGCGATCGACATTGGCGTCGTCGAGCGGGGCATCGACCTCGTCAAGTACGCAGATCGGCGCCGGATTGGTCATGAACACCGCGAACAGCAGCGCCAGCGCGGTCAAGGCCTGCTCGCCGCCCGACAGCAGGGACAGCACTTGCAGGCGCTTGCCGGGCGGCGAGGCCATGATTTCCAGACCCGCCTCCAGCGGATCGTCGGATTCGGTCAGGGTCAAATGCGCCCGGCCCCCGCCGAACAATTGCACGAACAGATCGCGAAAATGGCGATCGACCGCCTGGAACGAGGCCAGCAGGCGCTCGCGCCCCTCGCGGTTCAGCTCGTTGATGCCTTGGCGCAGCCGCGCGATCGCTTGCACCAAGTCCTCGCGTTCGGCCCGCATGGTGCCGAGGCGTTCCTCCATCTCCAGCACTTCTTGTTCGGCGCGCAGATTGACCGCGCCCATGCCGTCGCGCTCGCGCGACAGGCGGTCGAAGCGGCGGCGCAGTTCCTCGGGCTCGTCCTCGACCTCGCCGGTCAGTTCCCCCAATTGTTCGGGCGACAGGTCCAGGCGTTCACTGATCCGGGCCGCCACCGTGCGGCAGGTTTGGTCGGCGGCCGAGACCTCGGCCTCGCGGCGGATGCGGTCCTCGCGGGCGGCATGCAAGGCGGCCTCGGCGGCGCGCACGGCGGTGTCGGCCTGCGCTTGGGCCTGTTCGGCGGCGATCAAGGCTTCGGCGGCTTGGCGGCGCTTGCCCTCGGCCTCGGTGATTTGGTCCAGCACTTCGGCGCGGCGGCGCGCCAACCGGCCGGGCTGATGAGCCAGCTTGTCGATTTCGGCCGCCGCATTGTCGCGGCGCAGCGTCAGATCGGCGATATGCGCCCCCGCCGCCTCGGCCCGACGGCGCCACGAACCGGCATCGGCGGCCAATTGATCCAAGCGGCGGCGGCGATCCCCGGCTTCCCGCATCACCCGGTCCAGCCCCGAGCGCGCCTCGACCAGAACCGAGCGGCGTTCGGCAAGATCGGCGCGCAGACGATCGATGACACCACGGCCCTCGTCGGATTCGGGCATCGAGGCCAGGACTTCGGCCGCCTCCATCCGTTCGGCCTCGGCCTCCTCCAAATCGGAGCGGACGGCGGCCGCTTGTTCGACCAAGCCGTCGAGGCGCGAGCGGGCGACCGCGAAATTTTGCGCCAGCTTGGCGTGGGTATCGCGCGCCTTGACCAGTTCGGTTTCGGCGCGCCGCACCGCGTCGCGGGCGCGGCGTTCATCCTCGGTGGCGGCTTCGGCGGCCCGCTCGGCGTCGCTGGTCGCGGCCTCGGCCTCGTCAACGCCGAGATTGGCGTCTTCCAGCTTCATGTCGATCTCGCGCAGGCGGTTGCCTTGCGCCAAACGCAGCGCCATCGGGCTGGGTGCCCCGGCCCGCGCGGTCAAGCCGTCCCAGCGCGCCAAATCGCCGTCCTTGGTGACCAGGCGCTGCCCCACCGCCAACAGGCCGCGCAAATCCAGCGCGGCCTGGGCATTTTCGGCGACGCCGACTTGCGACAAGCGCCGCGCCAAGGCGGGCGGCGCGGTGACGAAGCGGGCCAAGGGCGACAGGCCGGGCGGCAGGGCGGGCGGGTCGGTCAGCGGCGGCAGGGTGTCCCAATGCACGGCCTCGCCCGCGTCGAGCGAGGCGCCGAGATCGTCGCCCAAGGCGGCGGCCAAGGCCGGCTCATAGCCCGGTTCGGCGGAAACCCGGTCGAGGGCGGGGGCGCGGGTGTTGCTTTTCGATTGCGCCAGCACGGCCTTCAGGGCGTCGGCTTCGGCCTTCAGGCGGGCGCGCGCGGTTTGGCGGGCCTGCACCTCGGCCCGCGCGCGGTCGCGGGCGGCGAGGGCGGCGATCTTGCGCCGTTCGCCGTCCTCGGCGGCGGTGCGGGATTCGTCCAGGAACTCCTCGGCCGATTCGACTTCCATCTCGGCGGCGGTCAGGTCGGCGCGATCGATGATCTCGGCTTCGGCGCCGCGGCGCTGGGCGTCGATTTGCGCCAAGCGATCCTTCAGGCGGCTGAGACGGGCTTCGCTTTCGGATTGGCGGCGCAGCAGGGCGCCGCGTTCGGCGTCGCGGGCGGCCACCGCCTCCATCGCCTCGGACAGGGCCTTTTCGGCCGTTGCCGTTTGGGCGGCGACCGCTTCGACCCGCATCTCGGCCTCGGCCCGGCGTTCGGTTTCGATCTCGGTTTCACCGGCCAGCATTTCGTGTTCCTCGAGCAGGCGGGCCAGTGCCTCCTCGGCGTCCAGGCCGCGCGCCCGTTCGCGTTCCAGATCCGCGCTGGCTTGGGCCAAACGGGCCTCCAGATCGCGGCGGGTTTCGGCCAAACGGCCTTCCTCGGCATCCAGGCGTTCGCGTTCGGCGATCAGGCGGCTCAACCCCTCGCCCGCGTCCGCATCCATCCGGCGCAGCGCGGGCAGGCGGGCTGCGATATCGGCTTGCAAGGCGCTGGCGCGGGCGGCGTTCGCCGTCGCATCCTCCACCGCTTGACCCGCTTCGACGACACGGGCGCGGGCGGCCTCGACCTCGGTCAAAGCCTGAACCCAAGCCAGCCGCAGCATTCTGGCCTCGGTGGCGCGGATCTGTTCCGACAGTTGGCGATAACGGATCGCTTGGCGCGCTTGCTTGCGCAGCCCCCCCAATTGCTCGTCGAGGGTAAGGATGATGTCGTCAAGCCGGGCGACATTGCCCTCGGCGTTCTTCAGGCGGTTTTCCGCTTCGTGCCGCCGGGAATACAGCCCCGAAATACCCGCCGCCTCTTCCAACAGCGAGCGCCGCTCGGCGGGCCGGGCGTTGATGATCGTGCCGATGCGGCCCTGGCTGACCAAACCCGACGAGCGCGCCCCGGTCGCCGCGTCGGCGAACAAAAGCTGCACGTCGCGCGCCCGCGTGTCGCCGCCGTTGACCCGGAAGTTCGAACCCTGGCCGCGTTCAATGCGGCGGCTGATCACCAGTTCGTCGAAGGCGTTCCAGCGGGCCGGGGCGTTCTTGCCGCTGTTGTCGAGATGAACGCCGACCTCGGCGATGTTGCGGGCCGGGCGGCTGGCGGTGCCGCCGAAGATGACATCGTCCATCTCCGTGCCGCGCATCTGCCGCGCCGAGGTTTCGCCCATCACCCAGCGCAGCGCCTCGATCAGATTCGATTTGCCGCAGCCGTTGGGGCCGACCACCCCGGTCATCCCGCTCTCGATCACCAGCTCGACCGGATCAACGAACGACTTGAACCCGGACAGCTTGAGTTTGCTGAACTGGATCACCGGGTTACTTCTTGACGGCCGCCTTGTACGCCTCTTCCAGAGCCTTGGTGATATCTTCGTAGGGCGCCAAACCGGGCATCACCTTGCCCGCGATCACCAGGGACGGGGTGGAATCGACCCCCAGCAGGCGGTTGCCTTCCTCGGCACGGGCTTGGATCGCCTTGGCGACGTCTTGGTGCGACAGGCAGTCATCAACCTGGGCGGAGGTCATCCCGGCGACGCGGACGATGCGCTTGATCTCGTCCAGCGGATTGGCCGCCGACATCCATTTTTCTTGATCACGGAACAACAGCGACAGCACGCCGAAATAGCGCATCGGCCCGGCGCAGTGGTTGATCACCGACGCGGCGAGCGACATGTTGACCGGCGGGGTCGGAAAATCGCGATAGACCAGCTTGACCTTGCCGGTGCCGATCCAGTCGGCCTGCAAGCGCGGCAACACCAGTTCGTGAAAATGCGCGCAATGCGGACAGGTCAGCGAGGCGTATTCATAGACGGTGACCGGCGCGCCGGGTTGCCCCAGCGCGTGGTCGAGCGGGTCGGCGTCGGCGGCCCAAACCGGGGCGGCCGCGAAAGCGAAAAGCACAACCAACAGCCGGACGACGGTCTTCACCGCGAGCCTCCTTCATGAACAGCGGGGTTTGGCGGCGATACTAGCCCGACTGGATCATGCGGTCGAGTGCCGCCACGACCTCGGACGCCGAAAGATCGCCCAGATGCGGACGACGCAGCACCTCCACCCGGCCGCGCGGCGCGCACAAGGCGGGATCGCTGGCCCCCGAGAACAGCACCAAGGCGGGGCACCCGGCACTGGCGATTAGATGCATCGGTCCGGTATCGTTGCCGACCGCCGCCGCCGCCCGGCGGCCCAAGGCGGCGATGTCGAGCAAGCTGGTCCGCCCACCCAGATCGACGGCGCACGCCAACCCGGCCTTGACCGGCTGGGTTTCGCCCGGCGTGCCCAGCAGAACCGGGGTCAATCCTTGGCCCTCCAGCCAAAGCCCGGCTTGGATGAAACCCTCCACCGGCCAGCGTTTGGCCGGGCGATGCGCGGCCCCGCCGGGACAGATCAGCGCGAAGCGGGCCAACTCGCGCCCCAAGGCGGTTTCGGGCACCCAGGACAAATCGGGACCCGGCACATCGGTAATTCCGGCCATCCGCAGCTGCTCGGCCTGACGCTCCAGCGTGTGCATCCGGTCGCGGTCCGGGTTGGCGTGGGGGTGTGAGCAAGTCCGGGCGATTCCCGACCATTCGGTCCCCGGCGGCAACAGGCGGAAATAAAAACTGGAGCGATCCGAGGTCTGAAGATCATAGACCCGCGCGAACGGCCTTGAGCGCAAGCGCCGCCGCAGCGCCGAAACCGCCGGAAGATTCCACCAGCGGGGTTTATCGTCGATCCAAACCTCGTCGAACCAAGGCGCGGCCTGGGCCAGCGCGGCGAAGGGCCGGGTTGTCAGCAGCGTGATCCGGGCGTCCCGGTGATGGGCGCGGATCGCCGCGAAGGGGCCGAACGACTGCACGAAATCACCCAAGGCCCCCAGCCGGATGATCAAAACCTCGCTCACTCGGGCGCCACCGCAGGCAATCCCAGAACCTCGCGGTACACGTCCAGCGTGGCGGCGCACATCTTCTCGCGCGAGAAATGTTCGCGCACGAAATCCTGCCCCGGCCATCGCCATGGTCCGCCGGTCGAGCGTGTCCATGTTGAGGAAGCGGTCCAGCGCCTCGGCCAACCCCCTTGGATCATTGGGCGGCACCAACCAGCCGGTGCGCCCTTGCACCACGGTTTCGCGGGGTGCGCCGTGTCCGGTGGCGATCACCGGGCGGCCCATCGCCTGGGCTTCCACCACCACGCGACCGAACGCTTCCGGGTCGGTCGAGGCCGAGACCACGATATCGGTCAGCATGTAGGCGGCGGGCATGTCGTTGCATTCATCGACGATATGGACGACGTCGTCCAATTTCAGACGCCGGATCATGTGCGCCAATTCCGAGCGATAGCCGGTCCGCCCTTGATCGGACCCCACCAGCAAACAGCGGACATCGTGGCGGTCAAGCACCGACAGCGCCTGGATCAGCACGGCTTGGCCCTTCCAGCGGGTCAGGCGGCCGGGCAGCGTGATCACCCGGTAGCCATCGGGCAGCCGCCACTTCTGCGCCAGCGCGATGATTCGTTCCGGGCTGACCTTATGGGGATCGAAGCGCGACAGATCGACGCCGCGATGGACGATGCGCACGACGTCCGGCCCCAAGCCGTAATACTGGGCGATGTGGTCGGCGATGAATTCGGAAATGGCGATCACCCGTTCGCCCTTCAGCATCACCGAATTGTACAGCCGCTTCAGGCCGAACATGCCTTGCGAATAGGTGCCATGAAAGGTCGTGACGAAATGGGCGCCGGTGCGCTGGGCCGCCACGTGCGCGCTCCAGGCCGGGGCGCGCGAGCGGGCGTGAACGATATCCACCCCGTGTTCCTTGATCACCTTTTCCAGCCGCCGGATATTGGCGCGGATGACGAAGGGGTTTTTGCTGGCCAGCGGCAGCGTCACATGCAAGGCGCCCGCCCGGGTGATTTCGCGGACCATCGGGCCGCCGCTCGAGGCGACGATCGCGGTCCAGCCCGCCGCCACCAAGCTTTGGGCAATCTCGACCGTGCCGCGCTCGACCCCGCCGGTGACCAGCGAGGGAACGACCTGAAGAACGACGGGTTGACGCGGGGGCACTGCGCCGGTTTCGATAGGGACGTCGGAATCACTCATGGCACAAGGCACGCATCATGGACCGGAATCTGGACAGCTCAGGGGGCGGGATATTAGCACGAGCCGATGGTTCGTCCATCGCCTACCGACGCCGGACGGGAAAATCCCCCGGCATTTTGTTCCTGCACGGTTACCGGTCCGACCAAAACGGGATCAAGGCGCAGGCGATCGAAGCCTTCGCGGGCGCGGCGGGATTGGCCTTCACCTCTTTCGATTGCTGGGGCCACGGCGGTTCCCCGGGCGACATCGAGCTGGGCACCATCGGCCGCTGGCTCGACGATTCATTGGCCGTTTTGGATCATCTGACCGAGGGGCCGCAGATTCTGGCCGGGTCATCGATGGGGGGATGGCTGGCCTTGCTGGCGGCGCTGGAGCGCCCCAAGCGGGTGCATGCCCTGCTGGGCATCGCCACCGCCCCGGATTTTACCGAGGAGCGTTTGTGGGCGACCCTCTCCCAGGCTCAGCGCCGCGAACTGTTCGTCACCGGCAAAACCACGCTGCCCGGAACCGGGTGGACCATCGCGCGCGGCTTGATCGAGGAGGGACGCAACCACCTGCTTTTAGGCGACACCATCAACCTATCCTGCCCGGTCCGGCTGCTTCAGGGCCAAAAAGATGAGTCGGTGCCATGGGAAACCGCGCTGCGGCTGGCCGATTGTCTGGCGGGCGGCGACGTCGAGGTGACCTTGATCAAGGACGGCGATCACCGTTTGGGCCGGCCATCGGATTTGGCGCGGTTGACCGGGATTCTCGAAGCCCTGGTTAAATCGTGAAATCCGGTTCCGGGACCCAGGCGGGAACCACCTGGTCCCTTCCGTTGCGTTTGGCGCGGTACAAGGCTTGATCGGCTTGCGAGATCAGCGAACAGACGGTGCTGTCTGGAGCGGACAGCGCCATGCCGATGCTGACCGTCACCGGCTGGATGCCGCCGCACGGCAAGGCAACGCCGACCGCGCGCACCGCGTCGAGCAGCCGCACCCCCAGACTATCCAGGATCACCGGAGTTGCGCCCGGAACGATCAAACAGAATTCCTCGCCGCCGAAGCGGGCCAGATGATCGTTGGGCCGGACATTATCCTGCACCGCCGCCACCACCACCTTCAACACCTCGTCGCCGACGACATGGCCACGCGTGTCGTTGATCCGTTTAAAGTGATCCAGATCCAGCATCAACAGCCCGACCGATGTTCCGCGGTCTTGCGCCAAGCCCAGTTCCGTGGCGATCAGCCGGTCGAACTCGCGGCGGCACAGACAGCCGGTCAGTGAATCGCGGTCGGCCAGACGCTGGTAATGATCGCGCCGTTCCTCGGCTTCCAGAACGATCCGCTCGATCCGCCGCAATACCAGATGAACCAACCCGACCAACAGCGCCGCGACGGCGATCCCGGCCGGAACAACCACGCCCACGGTCTCCTTCGCCAGCCGCCGCTCGGTGGAAAAATCCCGGGTCACCATCAGCCAAGCCGGTGTATGAAGCGCGCCGGGCAGCGGCATCAGCACGAATCCCATCCGCCGGTCCTGTCCCGGCACGAATTCGCTGACGATCCGTTGCGGTGAGGGGTGGGCCTCTAGAAACGCCAGGCCCTCCGGCGACAGCGCCGCCGACTGCCCCGTCACCACCGCCCAACCGGGCCGGGGAACAGAAAGGGTGCGCATGCGCTGCCGCACCGCCGGGTCGATCGCGTCCTTGTCCACCAGAAGCACCAGATCGCCGCCGATCGCCTCGCCCAGCGAGGCGACGAGATCGGTCATGTCAATCGCCGCCTCGACGAAGCCGATCCGGGTTCCGTCGCTGTTTTGGACCGGCGCCACCACGCGCAGCATCAGATCGCCGGAATAGCCGGTTTCGATTCCGCCGGCGACGCCGTTATCGCGCTCGGCCCGCGCAAGACTGTCACGCGTCACCACGTCCGAAACGATGTCGGGGGCGTGCCCCCGCAGCAACACCCGGTGATCGGGCAGAATGAAGCACACATGATCGACCGCCGGCTGATCGCGCGAGCCTTTCAGAACCGGCTGGGACATGGACATCAGCTGGCCACGGTCCCGCGCGGCAAAGGCGGCGGCGACCCTGGGATCGGCCGCAAGCGACAGAACCAGCATCCCCAGCATCGTCTGATGATCGGCAATGTCGTGGGCGAGATAGGTGGTGGTGGTCTGCGCCAGCGCGGCCAGAAAGATCCGATCGCGGTCGGCAAGCAGATAATGGCCGACCCAGGCCCCGCCGCCGGCCAAAATGGCCATCAGGGCGGCGAAAAGCGTCACCCCGATCACATGCAGCCGTCGAACTGCCCTGGCTTCCATCCGAACATGTCCTAAAAGACTTAGAGTCCTAATGTAAGCCGACTTTCACTACCTCATAATCGGGAATACACCCGAGAGCGATTAGATTAGCATCCCCTAACCTTACCTATATCTATCCGCGTAGCCGCGTGGGGTATAGATCCATTGCCGCGAAGCGGTCGAAAACAGGCGAGTCTGCGAATTGCCGATGACGATCACGGTCAACATATCGGCCTGATCGACGCTAAGCTCGGCCAAGGTGGTGGTAATCACCTTTTCATCGGCCCGCCCCAACTGGCGGGCCAAAACCACCGGCGTTGTCGGCGGGCGGTGTTGGGCCAAGATCGCCTTGGCCCGCGCCAATTGATCGCGGCGGCGTTTCGAGACCGGATTGTACAGCCCAACCACGAAATCGCCCTCGGCCGCCGCCGTCAGGCGCCGTTCGATCGCCGGCCACGGGGTCAGCAGGTCCGACAACGACACCGCGCAGAAATCGTGATTAAGCGGTGCCCCCACCCGCGCCGCCGCCGCCTGCATCGCGGTGACGCCGGGAACCACCTGAATATCCACCCGGCCCCAATCGGCGCGGCCGTCCTGCTCGACACATTCGAAAACCAGGGTTGCCAGCGCGTAAATGCCGGGATCGCCGGAACAAACCAGACTGACCGTGCGGCCCTGGGCGGCCAGATCCAGGGCCATCCGCACCCGTTCGGTTTCCGCCCCCAGCCCGGATTCGTGGCGCGTCTTGCCAAAAGCCGCCTCGCCCAGCAGATCCAGATACAGCCCATAACCGACCAGATCGGTCGAGGCGGCCACCGCCCGCGACGCCTCGGGCGTGCGCCACACGGCATTGCCCGGCCCGGTGCCGACCACGAACAATTTTCCCCGCGCCCGGCCCACGGCGTTGGGATCGATCATCGTGGCGGACCGCGCGATGGCCACCGTCACCCCGGCGCCCTTGCGCTTTGGCACGACCAGCACGCTGTCCGGCCCGGCCGCCGCCAGGGCCGCCGCTTCGGCCACCCCATGGCAGCCGGTGGCGCGGAACACCGCTTCCGATGGATTTTGCAAACGGCCGCGTTCGGCTTCCAATTCGAGCGCCGTGAAGAAACGGGCCGGATGGGGCAACGCATGCACCGCCGCTTCGTCGGCCTTCAAATCGATCGAGGCGACGCAGGCCACCGCGCCCTCGGCCAATCCCGCCTCGGCCAGGGCGGTGGCGAGCAGGGTTTCCAGGGCTTGGGGCGAGGCGTTGCGTTCACAGCCGACCCCGGCCGCCAAGACCGGCGGGTGGAAGACCAGTTCGTCCGGTGATGCCGGGATCTTATCAGTCACCCGCACCCTTACCGCGCCAGCGCCAGCGAAATTCAGCGGCGCCAGCCATCCGGCGTCGCCCGCCTCGACGCTCAACGCCACCGGCTCGCCCGCCGTCAAGGCGGCCGCGACGGCGGTCAGGCGATCCGGGGTGCCGATCCGCCAGCCGGGCGGCGGCGCATCCAGACCCACCGGCCCTTGCGTGGTGACGGCGGCGACCCCGCCCAAAACGGCGGCGATCCGCGCGGCTAGGTCGTTGCCGCCCCGGTGGCCGTTCAGCAAGGGAACGACACAGGCGCCGTCCACCGCCACCGCCAGAACCGGCGGTTCGTTTAGTTTGTCGGCCAACACCGGGGCCAGGGCGCGAATCACCACCCCCGTCGCACAGATCGCGACGATCGGACGCCCGGCCGCGAACAGCGCGCGCAGATGCGCGGCGGTGTCGGTGAAGGCGATGTCGGCGTCATCGACCCGTCCGGCCCGGCCGTGGGTTTCGGCGTCGCCCAGCGCGGCTTTCAAACGGCGGGCAAGCTGCCCGGCGGCGGGAGTCAAGGCGATCAGGGCAATCATGTCGAACGGCGCACCAAAACGAGGGAGAAATAGGGCAAGCAAACGGCATCCCGGAACGGACGAATGGCTTGATCGGGCATCCCGGCCCGTTCCACCGCCACGGCATCGTCGATCAACCCCAAACGGTCGAGCACGCGGGCCAGTGTGTCGCGGTGACGGCCGATTTTGATGATCGCGGCGGCCTCGACCACCGACAGAACCCGTTCGATCTCGGCCTCCGGGCGCGTGGCGGGCAAGATGACGAAGGCTTCATCCAAGGTGGCCAGCGGGCGAAGTGTTAGGGCGGCGGCGGCCAGCGGCGAGGCGATGCCCGGCACCACTTGAACCTTGCAATCGGGCAGATGCTCCAGCAGATGAATGAAACTGCCGAACAGCAGCGGATCGCCCTCGCACAGCACCCCGACATCTTGGCCGACGGCCAGATGAGCGGCTATGTCGCGCGCGCCCTTCGCATAGGCGGCGGCGGTGTCGTCGCGTTCGGGACGAAAGGAAAAACGGATCGCGATCTCGGTTCGTCCCTCGGGGATGAAGGGGGCGGCGATGCGGCGCGCCAGCCCCTCGCCCTCCAACGGCGCGGGCCACGCCAGGACCGGCAGGGTCTCCAGCAACCGCTTGGCCTTAAGGGTGATCAACTCGGGATCGCCGGGGCCGACGCCGATGCCGTAAACCGTGCCGCTCATGCCTTGATCCCGGCGTAGCGGGTGACCGGACGGGCGGGAACCCAGCTGTGAAAACCGCCGACCGGCTCTAGATGCTGCACCATCAGCCGGGTCATCGTGCCGCCATGGGTGGCGGCAAAGGCCAGCAGCGTGGCCTCGCCCTCGGCGGTGACCGCGTTGGCGACCAAGCGCCCACCGGTTTTCAGCGCCGCCCAGGCCTGTTCCAGCACACCGGGCGCGGTCACCCCGCCGCCGACGAACACCGCGTCGGGAATGGTTTGGGGCAATGCCTTGGGCGCGGTTCCTGTGATAACGGCAAGGCCGGGCACGCCCAAGGCGTTGGCGTTGAGCGCGATCCGGGCACAGCGTTCGGCCGAGGATTCGATAGCCACCGCGACGCCCCCCGCCCGCATCCATTCGATCGCCACCGATCCGGCCCCCGCCCCGATGTCCCACAGCATCTCGCCGGGCAGGGGCGCCAGCGCCGCCAAGGTGGCCGCGCGGATGTCGCGCTTGGTGATCCGTCCGTCGTGTTGAAAGGCGTCATCGGGCAACCCGGGGACCAAGGCCAAGGCACGGGCGCCGGGATCAAGCGCGACGGTAACCGCCAGGGTGACCAGATCGGCGTGATCGTCGCCGACCTCGCCAATCCGCTCAAAGGCGCCGCCCAGATGTTCCAGGGTGCGTATAATCGAGGCGCTGCGGCCATGGCGTTTCAGCAAATCCTGAACGGCGCGCGGGGTGGTGCGATCGCGTCCCAGGATCAGCAATTTGCGCCCAGGCTGAAAATGCAGGGCCAGGGCGTCCAGCGGGCGGCCATGGGCCGACAGACACAGGCAATCTTGCAGCGCCCAGCCCAGGCGGGCCGCCGCCAGCGAAAACACCCCGGCATGCGGGATCACGTTTATCGCCTCGGCGCCGAACCAGCGGGCCAAGGTAGCGCCCACCCCGAACCACATCGGATCGCCAGTCGCCAGCACCACGACTCGCCGCGCCGAAAGTGATTCGAACAACGGCCGCGCCTTGGAAAAGGGCGAGGGCCAGACGATTTTTTCCGCGCCGCACTGGGCCTCGGCCAAATGGCGCGGGGCGCCGACCAGCACCTCGGCCCCCAGGATCACGGCTTTGGCCGCGCCGCTCAGATCCGCCGTTCCCTGCTCGCCCAGGCCGATTACCGTGATCATGCGCACCCCTTGGTCAAGGCGTTGATCGCCGCCGCCGCCATCGCGGTGCCGCCGCGCCGCCCGTGCAAGGCGATGAAGGGGTGGCCCGATTGCGCCAGCGCCCGCTTGGATTCCGCGGCACCGATAAATCCCACCGGAAAGCCCAGGATTAAAGCCGGTCGCGGCGCGCCTTCGGCCAGCCGTTCAAGCAAGCGGAACAAGGCGGTCGGCGCGTTGCCGATCGCCACCACCGCGCCCTCCAGCCAGGGGTCCCAGCGATCGACCGCCAGGGCCGAGCGGGTCATTCCCGGTGTCGCGGCGACCTCGCCCAGCGTGCAGACGATCTGGTTCGCGGCGGGCAGGCCCGAGCGGATAATCCCGGCGGCCAGCATTTCGGCATCGACCAGAACCGGGGCGCCCCGCCGCAACGCGGCGCGGCCCAGATCCCCGGCCCCTGGCGAAAAATCCAGGTCCGCCGCCACATCAACCATCCCCGAGGCGTGAATCACCCGGATCGCCACGTCGGTCAGATCGGCGGGCAGATGATCCAGCCGCGCCTCGGCCCGCACGACCGCGAAGGACCGGCGATAGATCTCGTCGGGGTCACGGACCCAGTCCTCAGTCATGGTGGTGATGGTGGTGGTGTCCGTGGTGGTGATGATGATCCTCGCCCCGGACGTGGTGGTGGTGCCCCTCCTGCGGGGCGCCGACCGAGGCTTCGTATCCCACCACTTGTTCGCGGTATTTGCACAGCTGGCAGTTCATCTTGGCCTCGCCCGCCTGTGTTTCCCCAATCCGTTCGAGGAACGAGGTCAGGACCAGCGGGTGATCCGCCAGATAGGGCGCCTTGACGAATTGAATATCGGGAAACGCCACGGCGGCGGCATCGGTTTGGGCATAAATCCGTTTGACCAGAATCCCGGTGAACAGGAAATAGGGAAAGACCACGATGCGTTTGAAGCCCAGCTTGACCGCGCGGGCCAAGGCGGCATCGACCATCGGCGTCGCGACGCCGGAAAAGGCGATCTCGGCCCAGCCGAAGCCCATCCCTTCCCACAACATGCGGGCGACCTTGGCGATGTTGGAATTGGCGTCGGGGTCGTTGGTGCCGCGCCCGACCACCACCAGCAGGGTCTCGCCCCTCGGCACGGCGTCGTCGAGAACCGAGGTGATCCGCTGCGCGGCGGCATCCAGCAATTTGGGGTCGATCCCCAGTTCGCGGCCGTACCGAACCTCCAACTCAGGATTAGCGGCGGCGAAGCTGTTGACCTCCCACGGCAGATCGTTCTTCACGTGGCCGGCGGCGAACAGCATGCCGGGTGCCGCGACGATATGGCGGTAGCCCTTGGCCTTTAGCGCGGCCAAGCCGTCCCGGATGGTCGGCGTCGCGAATTCGAGATAGCCGTGCTCAATGGCGCGGTTGGGAACGCGCGCCTGCAAGGCGCGCACGAAGGCGCCGAACTCGGCGGTCGCCTCGCCGTCGCGGCTGCCGTGGCCGCAGACCATGATTGCGGTCGATTGATCCTGATCCATACCCGGTCCTTATCCGTTTGGTCGTTCCGGCTGGTCCATGCCTTCGGCCGGGGAGGGCGCGACTATACGGCACGGCGGTTGACGCGACAACTCGGCCGGACCATACCTTATGTCCATGCTGCCTTTCATGCACCAATCCGGTTTCGCGCCCGACGGTTTGCTGATGCTGGTATTCGGCCTTGGGCTGGACGCCGTGTTCGGCGAAATGGGCCTGTTGCTGCGCCTGCTTCACCTGCCCCATCCGGTGGTGGTGCTGGGAAACCTGATCGCCGCCGCCGAGCGCCGCCTGAACCGGTTGGAGCGCGGCGACACCGATCGCCGCGTGCGGGGCGTGTTGGTCGCCCTGCTGATTCCGGGCGGGGCCGCCGCCTTCGGCTTCGCGGTGGCGTGGGGGGCGCGTCATATCGGGCATGTCTGGCCGGTCGAGGTTCTGCTGATCGCGCTGTCGGTCTCGCAAAAAAGCCTGCGGCGTCATGTTCGCGACGTGGCGCGCGCGCTGGCCTTCGGGGGATTGGCCACCGGGCGGCAGGCGGTTGGGCGCATCGTCGGCCGCGATCCCGAAACCCTGGACGAATACGGCGTGGCGCGCGCCGCCATCGAAAGCTTGGCCGAGAATTTCGGCGACGGGGTCGTCGGGCCGGTCTTTTGGTACATGCTTCTGGGTCTGCCCGGCATGCTGGCCTTCAAGGCGATCAATACGCTGGACAGCATGGTCGGCCACCGCACCGAACGGTACCGCGCCTTCGGCTGGGCCTCGGCCCGGCTGGATGATCTGGTCAATCTGGTCCCGGCGCGCTTGGCCGGGCTGATGATCGCGGCGGGCGCGGTGTTCACCGCCGACGGGCGGGCGGGCAACGCCCTGGTCACGATGCGCCGCGACGCAATGAAACACGCCTCGCCCAATTCGGGCTGGCCGGAAGCGGCGATGGCCGGGGCACTGGGGCTGGCGCTGGGCGGTCCCCGCCATTATCCGGGGCGGACGGTCAACGACGGCTGGATGGGTTTGGGCCGGACCGAGGCCGGAATCGTCGATATCGAGCGCGCCCTGGGGGTGTTCTTCGGCGCCTGCATCGTGAATGCGACGGTGGTGGTGATGGCGATTAGGCTCGCATCTTAAGAGGTGATTTGAGGCCAAAACCACTTCGTTCCAGCACCCATTGAGGGCGCGGCCAAGCAAACCGGAGGTTTGCGCCCGGCGAGGGGCATATAAGATCACCCCGCCGGGCGGGGATGGCCGACATCCTCCATCACGCCGGGACCGTTCACCAGGGAAAAACCGGCGCCGATGATCCGCGCGACCAGCGAGCGGCGGCGGACACCCCAGACGTAACTGGCTGCGTTGATTTGGCGGGCCATGTCGTGAAACCGGCGAAGATGGGCGAGCAGTTCGTCGTCACCGACCCGCTCGTCGTCGGGAAGTTCGGCGAGATCGACGCCGATCGCGCGGACCGGCGGCAGCGACAGCGCCATGTCGGGCGACGCCAAGGGCAGGCGGATCATCACGTCGCAGCCGACCTTATCGAGGCAGCCGGTCAGACTGGCCAAGGTGGCGGCGGGGATGCGCGGCGGCAGCCCGAAAATCTCGACCTTCAGAAGTTTGCGGCGGATATCGGCCGGGCAACCTTCCAGCGGCAAGCGGATGCAATCCCGCCAGCGGGGTGCCAGCGACATCCAATGCAGCGGCAGGGTCAGCCCCACGCTTTGGCGGCGATGAAACAGCATTTTCATCTCGGCCGCCGCCTGGGTGGCGGCGAAGCGATCGATCGCCAGGGCTTCGAGCGGTGCCGCGTCGCGGTAAGCCTGAACCCCTTCCAGGGTCGGCGCGGTTTCGCCATCGACCCGGATCACGCGGGCATGAAAGGCGGCGACCGCCTGCATGCGGGTGACCCAGGTCGGCGTCCACACCAGGGTCAGACAGGATTCGGGCGCCAGACGGCGGGCCTTGGCCAAGGCGGCGGCGGCGCGGGCATCGATCTGTTCGTCCATCCAATCCAAAACCCCGGCGCCGGGTCCCATCGCGGCCCCGCCGGTCTGCGACATTGCCGGAACCGAGGTTGCCGAAATCGCCGGGACGGCGGATGCGCCGTCGAGCATCGAGGCCAGGGTCACCCGGTGAATCTCGGCCAGAGGGGCGCGGTCCGGGTCCACCCGGGCATCCGCTTCGGCCAGAACCGCGCCGGCTTCGGCGATCGCGCCGCGAATGGCAACGTCGCCCACCTCCCCTTTCCGGGGAATCGCCCGCGATACCGGCAGATTGGCGGCGACCAGGCGGGGGCGTCTGCCCTCGATCACCACGTCGCCGAACAAATAGGCCGAAAGATCGTGGGCGATCGCCGCCACCCGCGCCCGCACCTGCTTGCGGGAATCCCGGGGCAGAACCAGGCACGCGGTTTCGGCATCCAGTTGGGTATAGATGTCCTTGGCGGGGTCGATATGCCGCGAAATGATGCGATCGACCGCGATTTCGACCAGACCGCTCAGCCGCTCCCACTTCGGCCCGACCGCCTGATGAAAATCGGCCAGCGAGAAAACGTGCAACTGGGTCTGGCGTTCCCGCTTGCCCAGCCCGCCGACCACCGACGCGAAGGCCGAGGGCGGAAGGTGACCGGTCCGCCGCCGCATCCGCCGCCGTTCAAGACGGCCGAAACCGCCGAAGAGGGCGTCGCGGCGAGAACCGCGCTTCGGCGCCCCGCCGACCGCACGGCGAAGAAGGTTCCACAGACGTCGTATCCAGATCCGTCTCATCCCGCCGCCCCCCGTGATGGGCCTCGCCTTCCATAAAGATAGTGATGGCGGCGGCGTTCGCCGAGTCGGAAAATCGCTTGACGCCGGACCGGCCGCCCGATAGAAACGCGCCTTCTCGTGTTTTAGGAAGGATTGTCCGTCATGGCCCGTCGCTGCGCGATCACCGGCAAGGGTGTGCTGACCGGCAACAATGTCAGCCACGCCAACAACAAGACCCGGCGTCGCTTTCTGCCGAATTTGCAGGAAACCGCCGTGCTGTCGGATGCCCTGGGCCATGCGGTCCGCATCAAAGTGTGCACCCGCGCGCTGAAGACGCTGGATCGCAACGGCGGTCTGGACGCCTATCTGCTGTCGGTCACCGACTCCAAGCTGCCCGTCGAAGCGCGCCAGATCAAGCGCCGCATTCAGCGGGCTCTGGAAGCCAAGGCGATCGCTGGCGCGTAAATTATTCTAGCCCTCTGCCTAAGCGCGCGCCTCCGCGCGCTTGGCCACGGCCGCAATGGCCGTTGGGTTAGTCCCGCACCTTGCGGCGATGAATGTTCAGGCCGATCTCGTCGAGATTGGCCTGTTCTTTTCGGTCGGCTTCGTCCTGCTCGCGTTTTTCCTGGTTCTTCTGGGTGATCTCGAAGGTCTTGAGACGGCGGAACGCGTCGTTGAGATCGTCACGCGCCACCTCGATCGCCTCGCGCACCGAGGCCAGTTCGCCGCGCGCGGTTTCGCGCCGGGACATCCACGCCTGGGCATAGGCCCCGAACAGCGATCCGGCCCCGGTCGGGTCCTGGCTGGCGATTTGACGCTCGACCAGCATCCGCTGGTCCGCCTCGGCCATCGCGGCGATGATGCCGTCTTCCCGGTTTTGCAACTCGGTCAGCACGCGGCGTTTTTCATCGACCTCCCACCGGCTTAGCCGGATCAGGGTCTTGATGCTTTTGCTCACCGCCGGCCCATTCCATCGCCGTTAAACGGCAAGCCCAGGATCTCCGCCAGTTTGGCGTAGCATTCGGGCAAGCTGTTGGCGTCGGTCTTGCGCTGGCTGAGAAACGCCTCCAGCATCGGGTAATAATGGATCGCCTCATCGACCGCCGGATCGGTGCCCTTGCGGTAAGCGCCCAGCCGGATCAGTTCGGCCATGTCCTCGTAGGTCGAGAGCAACCGGCGCGCCCGGATGATCAGATCGTTTTCCTGCTGATTGTTGCAGGCGGGCATGGTTCGCGACACCGAGCGCAAGACGTTGATCGCCGGATAGCGGCCCCGCTCGGCGATGGCGCGGTCCAACACGATGTGACCATCCAAGATACCGCGCACGGCGTCGGCGATCGGCTCGTTGTGATCGTCGGCATCGACCAGCACGGTGAACAGCCCGGAGATCGAGCCCCTGCCCACCCCCGGCCCGGCGCGTTCCAGCAGGCGCGGCAATTCGGCGAAGACCGTGGGGGTATAACCCTTCGACGCCGGAGGTTCGCCCGCCGACAGCGAAATCTCGCGCTGGGCCATTGCGAAGCGGGTCACCGAATCCATCATGCACAGCACGTCCAGGCCCTGATCACGGAAATATTCCGCGACGGTCAGCGTCACATAGGCGGCCTGCCTGCGCATCAGCGGGCTTTCGTCCGAGGTCGAGACCACCACCACGGCGCGTTTCATGCCTTCGGACCCCAGGTCATCCTCGATGAATTCGCGGGCCTCGCGGCCGCGTTCACCGATCAGCCCGATCACCGAGATGTCGGCCGAGGTATTGCGCGCCATCATCGACATCAGGCTGGATTTTCCCACCCCCGATCCGGCGAAGATGCCCATCCGCTGCCCCCGGCAACAGGTGAGGAAGGCGTTG
Organism: uncultured Rhodospirillaceae bacterium; assembly: GCA_903899885.1. Classification (GTDB taxonomy): domain Bacteria; phylum Pseudomonadota; class Alphaproteobacteria; order Rhodospirillales; family Magnetospirillaceae; genus CAIULK01. The sequence goes on along the minus strand of CAIULK010000025.1, from coordinate 26,605 downwards.
ACCGCCCGCACCCCCAAATCGATCTTGCCCGCCACCCGGCTGCGCGAATGGGCCGGCGGCGGCCGGTTGTGGATGGGATAGGCCGCGTCGCCCATCGGCAGCGCCCCCAATCCATCGACCGGATGCGCGAAGGCGTTGATCACCCGGCCCAGCCAGCCATTTTCCGGATAGATCACCGGTTCGGAATCCTGCACCTCGGTGCGGCAGCCCAGGCCGACCCCGTCGATCGGCACGAACGGCATCAGCAGCGCCCGCCCGGCGCGGAAGCCGACCGCCTCGCACGGGATGCGGCGCCCGTCCCGCGCGACGACATAGCAGCGGTCACCGACCGATATTTGCCGTTGCACGCCTCCGGCTTCGATAAGCATGCCTTGCACGGCGGCCACTCGCCCGTAAATCCGTATGCCGGATAAACGCTCGATATCGGATAAAAGATTGCGAACGAGAAACTTCACGTTAACCATTGCCCCTTGCAGTCGGTGACGGCCCCCCGTATGGTTACCATACCGCCGGTGTGGGGGAAAATCGGGTTGGTGAAAAATGCGCGTACTTGTCGTCGAGGACGATCGGGCCATGGCCCAAATTATCGAAACCATGCTGAAGGCCGAAAGCATGGTGGTCGATGTGACGTCGTTGGGGGAAGATGGCCTCGAAATCGGTAAGCTGTATGATTACGATATCATACTGCTCGATTTGATGCTGCCCGACATCGACGGCTACGAGGTGCTGCGCCGGTTGCGCGCCGCCAAGGTGGCGACGCCGGTCTTGATTTTGTCCGGGTTGAATGAACCTGACAAGAAAATCAAGGGCTTGGGCTTTGGGGCCGACGATTATCTGACCAAACCCTTCGACAAGGGCGAACTGGTGGCGCGCATCCAAGCGATCGTGCGCCGCTCGAAGGGGCACGCCCAATCGATTATTCGCACCGGCAAGCTGGCGGTGAACCTGGATACCCGCACGGTCGAGGTCGGCGACGAACCCCTGCATCTGACCGCCAAGGAATACGGCATTGTCGAATTGCTTTCGCTGCGCAAGGGCCAGACCCTGACCAAGGAGCAGTTCCTGAACCACCTGTATGGCGGCATCGACGAGCCGGAACTGAAAATCATCGACGTCTTCATCTGTAAACTGCGCAAGAAGATGGCCACGGCCACTGGCGGCGACAGCTATATCGAGACGGTATGGGGGCGCGGCTATGTGATGCGCGACCCGGCCGACGACGGATGCCCCGCTACCGCCTCCTGATCGAGTACCGCGGCACCGATTTCATCGGCTGGCAACGCCAAAGCCACGGTGTTTCGGTGCAGCAGGTTCTGGAAACCGCGGCGGCCCACCTGAACGGCGGCCCGGTGACGATGATCGCCGCCGGGCGTACCGACGCCGGGGTGCACGCCACCGGCCAAGTGGTTCATGTCGATCTGGACCGCGATTTCCCGGCGGGAACGGTGCGCGACGCCATCAATTTCCACGTCAAACCGCACCGGGTGGCGGTGCTGGAATCGACCGCCGTCGATCAGACATTCCACGCCCGCTTCTCGGCGGTGGCGCGCGGCTATCGCTATCGGATCCTCAACCGCCGCGCCCCGGTGGCGCTGGACCGCGACCGGGTGTGGTGGGTGCTGGCCCCCCTGGACGTGGACGCGATGGCCGAAGGGGCGCGGCGGCTGCTGGGGCATCACGATTTCACCAGCTTCCGCGCCTCGGAATGCCAAGCCAAAAGCCCGATGAAAACGCTGGATATTCTGGACGTCACTCGCGTGGGCGAGGAAATCGACATCCGGGCGCGGGCGCGGTCGTTCCTGCACCATCAGGTCCGCAACATGGTGGGGACGTTGAAGCTGGTCGGCGAGGGGAAGTGGACGCCGGATGATATCGACCGGATTTTGGCGGCGAAATCGCGCGCGGCGGCGGGACCGACCGCCCCGGCGGGGGGGTTGTATCTGACCGAGGTGGCGTATCCGGGGGAAGAGGCGTAGCGTTGGACATCCGTGGGTGGAAACGCCCGTGGTTTCGTTTTGACGATGGCCTTTATCAATTTTTTTGGTTGCTCCGCGAGTCGTGATGATTCATTCTCTTCGTAACAACACCCCCCACGCCTCTCGTAAGATCGGCGCACCATGGGGGGTTAATTTTTTTCGAAGCGCCGATGCACTTCGCTAAACCCCCGACCTCCATCGACGAGCAGATCGAGAAGTTACAGGCCCGAGGGATGTTCATTCCCGATCGGGTACTGGCGGCCCATTATCTTGCGCACATCAGCTATTACCGGCTTTCGGCTTATTGGCTGTTGTTTGAATCCGATCATGATGCACACCGGTTTCGCGCCGGAACCACCTTCGATGACGTTCTGAACCTCTATATCTTCGACCGTGAACTCCGTCTTCTGGTGATGGATGCCATTGAGCGGGTGGAAATCTCGACACGGACACGATGGATGGACGTCCTGGTACAGGCGCATGGAGCCCATGCCCATCTCGATGCTTCGTTGTTCACCACGGCGACCAGCAAACTCGGCGCGGTAACGTGGTCGCACGAAAAGGCCGTGGCGTCGTTGATAACGGAAAGCCGGAAGAGCCGCGAAATATTCATTCTCCACCTTCGCCAAAAATATGACGAGGAACTGCCGCCGTTATGGGCGACCTGCGAGCTTATGACGTTCGGCGAATTCTCGAAATGGCTTACCAACACGCAGAGCGGTGCGCTCCGCAATCAAGTCGCCCGCGCCTACGGATTGGATGAAAGCATCCTGGTCTCATTCCTTCACCATTTGACCGTCGTCCGCAATCTCTGCGCCCATCATGCGCGGCTATGGAACCGAGAATTCACACTTCGCTGGAAGCTGCCCCGCAAAAATCCAGCCGATCTGGTCGCCAGTCTTTGCCCGGCCAATCACGCCACCCTCTACAACACCTTGGCGATGCTGGGTTATCTGATGGATGTCATCAGTCCAAACACCCGGTGGAAGGCGCGGGTGCTGGCGCTGATCGACAAGCACCGCATCGACGGCACCCATATGGGATTTCCGGCGGATTATTGGACTCATCCCCGATGGGCAGCGGCCCAACAATCCGTGGCGGAGGGGACTGGAGGATAGGGCCTACCGCGCCCCAATCGTTTCCGCCAACTCCACGATGCGCCGCGCGCCAATCACGTGCAGTTCCTCGACCAATTTTCCGTCCACCACCACCACGCCCTTGCCCTCGGCCTTGGCGGCCTCGAACGCCGCGATGATACGGTGCGACCAGGCGATTTCGGCTTCCGAGGGCGCGAAATGGCGGTTGGCGGCGTCGATGGTTTTGGGGTGGATCAGCGTTTTGCCGTCGAAGCCCAGGGTCACGCCCTGGCGGCAGGCGGCGTCGAAGCCTTCCGCGTCATCCAAATCCAGATGCACGCCGTCGATGACCGCCAAGCCGTAAGCGCGGGCGGCCAGCACGGTGAGCGACAGCGCGGTCAGCACGGCTTCGCGGCCCGGGGTGTGGCGGGCGCGCAGATCCTTCACCAGATCCGAGGTCCCCATCACGAACCCGGCCAAGCGGGACGAGGCGGCGGCAATCTCGGCGGCACGCAGAACCCCCAGCGGGGTTTCGATCATGCACCACAGCGCCACGCCGGTACCGGTTAGGGCCGCTTCAACCGCGCGCACGGTGTCGGGGCTTTCGACCTTGGGGATCAGCAAGCCGTTGGCGCTGCTGGCGGCCACCATGCGGATATCGTCCTCGGCCCAGGCCGTGCCCGGCGCGTTGATGCGAACCAGGGTTTCGCGGTGACCGTAACCGCCCTCGGCCAAAGCCTCGGCGACCAAGCGCCGGGCCTCGGTTTTGGCGTCGGGGGCGACCGCGTCCTCGAGATCAAGGATCAAGACGTCGGCGTCCAGGCTGCGCGCCTTGGCCAAGGCGCGCGAATTCGACCCCGGCATGTAGAGAACGCTGCGGCGCGGCCGGTCGGTCATGACGCCTTTGCCTTTTTCGCGGGCGCGGCCTTTTTCGCCGGGGCCGTTTTCGTCGCGGCGGGTTTCTTCGTGGCTGCCGCCTTCTTGGCGGGCGCGGCGCGTTTCTTGGCCGCCGGTTTGCCCTTGGCCGGACCCTTGGCGACGATCAGGGCGACCGCCTGTTCCAGGGTGATGGCCGTGGGATCAACGTCCTTGGGCAGGGTGGCGTTGACGCCGTCGCAAGCGACGTAGGGGCCGTAACGCCCCTCATGCAGGGTGACGGGTTTGCCGTCATGCTCGCCCAGGGGCTTGCCGGGGGTGCCGCCGCCGCGCCGCCCCTTGGTCTTGGCCTGGGCCAAAAGATCGACCGCGCGGTTGATGCCGATGGTCAGAACGTCGTCGCCGACGGGCAGCGAGGTATAGGCGCCGTCATGCAGTAGATAGGGGCCGAAGCGGCCGACCCCGGCCTTAATCGGCTTGGCCGATTCGGGATGGGTGCCGATCAAGCGCGGCAGGGCCAGCAGCGCCACGGCGGTATCCAGGGTCAGCGTATGGGGATCGAGGCCCTTGAACAGCGAGACGCGCGGCGGCTTGTCCTTGCCCTTGGCGGCCTCGCCCCGCTGCACGTACCAGCCGTAGGGGCCTTTTTTCAGGGTCACCGCTTCTTGCGTGGCGGGATCGAGGCCCAGCTCGCGGTTGGTGTCGGCCGGATCGCCCGCCCCCTCGCCCTCGGCCCCCGCCGTCGCCAACGGCCGGGTGAAGCGGCAGTCGGGATAGCCGGAACAGCCCAAAAACGCGCCGAACTTGCCCAGCTTCAGCGACAAACGCCCGGCATGGCAGCCGGGGCACAGGCGCGGATCCTTGCCCGACGGATCGGGCGGGAAGAAATGCGCGCCCAATTCCTGGTCCAGCGCCTCGATCACCTCGCCGATGCGCAAGCCGCTGGTGCCCTCGATCGCGCCCGAGAAATCCTGCCAAAAAGCGGCCAGCACCCGGCGCCAATCGTCGCGCCCGCCCGAGATATCGTCGAGCTGGTTTTCCAGATCGGCGGTGAAGTTGTATTCGACGTATTTCTTGAAATACTGTTCCAGGAAGGCGGTGACCAAGCGGCCCCGATCCTCGGGGCAAAAGCGGCGCTGATCCAGTTTCACGTAATTGCGTTCCTGCAACACCGACAGGATCGAGGCATAGGTTGACGGCCGCCCGATGCCAAGCTCTTCCATCGCCTTGACCAGGCTGGCTTCGGTGTAACGCGGAGGCGGTTGGGTGAAATGTTGCTCGCCCCGCACGGCCTTGGTCGCCAGGGCGTCGCCCTCGGTCATGTCGGGCAGGCGGCGGTCACCTTCGTCCTCGGCCGAGGGGTCATCGCGGTCCTCGTGATAGACCTTCATGAAGCCGTCGAACACCATCACCGAGCCGGTGGCGCGCAAGCCCACCTGTTTGTCGGAAGATTCGATCTCGACCGCCACTTGATCCAGCTCGGCGGACGCCATCTGGCTGGCCAGGGCGCGTTTCCAGACCATCTCGTACAGCCGCAACTGGTCGCGGTCCAGCATGTCCGCCACGCTGGCGGGGGTGCGGCCCAGATCGGTGGGGCGGATACATTCGTGCGCTTCTTGGGCGTTCTTGGCCTTGGTCTTGTACAGACGCGGCGCATCGGGCAGATAGCCCGCCCCGAAATCGCGCGCGATCACGGCGCGCGCGCTGGCGATGGCTTCCGAGGCCATCTGCACGCCGTCGGTTCGCATATAGGTGATCAAGCCGACCGTTTCGCCGCCGATATCGACACCTTCATACAGGCGCTGGGCGATCCGCATGGTGTGGGCCGCCGCGAAATGCAGTTTGCGGCTGGCTTCTTGTTGCAGGGTCGAGGTGGTGAAGGGTGGATAGGGGTTGCGCTTGCTTTTCTTGCGCTCGACCGAACCCACCGACAGGGTGGCCGCCTCGACGCGGGCCTTGGCGGCGGCCGCCTTGGCTTCGTTATCCAAATCGAACTTGTCGAGCTTGGCGCCGTCCAGGCGGGTCAGGGTCGCGGTGAAGGCCGCTTGTTTCGGGGTCGCCAGATCGGCGGCCACCGTCCAATATTCGCGGGTCTTGAAATCCTCGATCTCGGATTCGCGCTGGCAAATCAGGCGAAGTGCCACCGATTGCACGCGGCCCGCCGATTTGGCGCCCGGCAATTTGCGCCACAGCACCGGCGACAGGGTGAAGCCGACCAGATAATCCAAGGCCCGGCGCGCCAGATAGGCATCGACCAGCGCTTGATCAATGTCGCGCGGCGCCTTCATCGCATCCAGCACGGCGCCCCGGGTGATTTCGTGGAACACCACCCGTTTGACGCCAACCCCCTTCAGGGCCTTGCGTTCGTCCAGCACCTGTTTGACATGCCACGAAATCGCCTCGCCCTCGCGATCCGGGTCGGTGGCCAGGATCAGGTGGTCGGCGCCTTTCAAGGCTTGCGCGATGTCCTTGATGTGGCGTTCCGATTTCGGGTCGGTCTGCCAATCCATCGCGAACCCCTCGGCGGGGCGCACGCTGCCGTCTTTCGGCGGCAGATCGCGGATGTGGCCGAACGAAGCCAGCACCTGGAAATCGGGTCCCAGATACTTGTTGATGGTCTTGGCCTTGGCAGGCGACTCGACGACGACGATTTTCATCCGAACCCAACGATCAAGAACGACGGGGCGAGATTACGCCGCCAGCAGAGCCACACGGCCGCCCGGCAGACGCTCGAGACGCCCGGCCAGATCGAGTTCCAGCAGGACCATCGACACCACCGGGGGCGACAATTGGCATTGCCGGATGATTTCGTCAACCGTAACCGGCGATGGACCCAGGCTTTCGACGATAAGAATCCGCGCCTGGTCCACTTCCGCCTCGTCCGGCGGGGTTCGCACGCCGCTTTCGGGTCCGTTTTGTGACGGCTCGGCCAGCGGGCGGCGGACCAGATCGGTCAACACCGCCAGCACGTCTTCCGCGCTTTCGACCAAGGTGGCGCCGTGGCGCAAAAGATCGTTGGGACCGTTGGAACGCGGATCGAGCGGCGAGCCCGGCACAGCGAACACCTCGCGCCCCTGGTCGGCGGCCATGCGGGCCGTGATCAAGGACCCCGATTTCAAACTGGCCTCGACCACCACGGTGCCCAGCGACAAGCCGGAAACGATGCGGTTGCGCCGGGGAAAGAAGCTGGCTTGGGGCTGGGTGCCCGGCGGCATTTCCGAAACCAGCGCCCCACCCTTCGCGATGTCGTCATACAGTTTTTGATGTTCGGGCGGATACACCACATCGACCCCGCCCGCCATCGCCGCCACGGTGCCGGTGGCCAAGGCGCCTTCGTGCGCGGCACCGTCGATGCCGCGCGCCAGCCCCGAGGCGACCACAAACCCCGCGCGGCCCAAATCGGCGGCCAAACGGCGCGCGATGTTGCGCCCGTTGATCGAGGCGTTGCGCGCCCCCACGATCGCCACCATCGGACGGACCAGCAGCGACGCATTGCCGCGCACGCACAGGATCGGCGGCGCATCCTCGGTGGCGGCGAGATACCGGGGATAGCCCGGCTCGACCGACGCCAGCAGCGTGCAGCCCAGTTTTTCGACGCCAGCCAGTTCGCGCTCGGCATCGGCCTTGGAACACAGGGTGATCGGACGGCCCCGCCCGCCGCGCTTGGCCAAATCCGGCAGCACCGCCAAGGCGCGCGCCGCCGTGCCGAATTGGTCGAGCAGACGGAAAAAGGTGCGCGGACCGACATTCTCGCTGCGGATCAGCCGCAGCCAGTCGAGGCGCTCGGTGGGCGAAAGTGCGCGAGTATTTTCGTTCATGGCGGGCACGATGGGCGAAGGACGGACACCGGTCAAGGGCAACCGGCCGACAGCAGGCATAGCGGCAGTTCGTCGGGACCAAGCCTCAGCAGGCGGATCACCGCGCCGTCGTCGAAGGCCGCCACCACCGTGACCCCCATTCCCAGCGCAACGGCTTGCAGACACAGATTCTGGGCGGCATGCCCCGCTTCAAGCAGAACATAACGCCCGGCCCGCTCGCCGTAGCGGGCAGCCGTGCGCCCGGCCACGGCGGTCACGGCGAACAGCACGGCGGCATCGGCCATCCATGCCTGATTGAGGGCGGCCGCCGCCAAGGCGGCACGGTGGTCCCCATCGGCCAAAAGCTCGATGCCATGGCTGTCGGCGTGATAGCGATAAAGCCCAGGCGGCAGTTCGTCCACGGTTCCAACGGCGGCGATAATCTCAAGGGGGTAGAGCGCGCCGGCCGAAGGGGCGGCGCGCCGCCCGTCGGCTTGGGTGACGCCCTGGGCCGCCCACAACAACTGACCGAAATCGGCCAAGGAGATCGAATGGGGACCAAATGCGCGAAGGCTGCGGCGTCCCGCCATGGCCGCCTCAAGGCCGATCGAGCCCTGTGTGCGGGGCGGCGGCAACATGATCCTTGCCATTTTGCCTCCCTATGCCGTGGATCGGCCCGCATTATGACGGCGACTTGTGCAGAATGAAAAGTCGTTGCCGCTCAACGGGTCCCGCCCCACTTGCCTGAAAGCCAAAAACCGGGCACAACCGACCCCATGACTCCCCTCGACCAAGCCATTCCGCTGCGGCGGACCTTCGCCATCATTTCCCACCCGGATGCGGGCAAGACCACGCTGACCGAAAAGCTGTTGCTGTTCGGCGGAGCGATTCAGGCGGCGGGCGCGGTGCGCGCGCGCGGCGAGCAGCGGCGCACCCGGTCCGACTGGATGTCGATCGAGAAGGAGCGCGGCATTTCGGTGTCGGCCTCGGTAATGACCTTCGAGCATGGCGGGCTGACCTTCAACCTGCTCGACACCCCCGGTCACGAGGATTTTTCCGAGGATACCTATCGCACGCTGTCGGCGGTGGATTCGGCGGTGATGGTGCTGGACGCCGCCAAGGGCATCGAAACCCAAACCTTGAAGCTGTTCGAGGTCTGCCGCCTGCGCGACATGCCGATCATCACCTTCGTCAACAAGGTCGACCGCGAGGGCCGCGACGTTTTCGAAACCCTCGACGAGGTGGAAAAGACCCTCGCACTCGACGTCTCGCCCTTGACCTGGCCGATCGGCATGGGCCGCGACCTCAAGGGGGTTTACGATCTGGTGCGCGAGCGCGTCGTGCTGTTCGATCCCGGCCGGGGCGACCATATCGCCGAGATCGCGGTGGATGGCAGTTTGGATGATCCCCGCCTAGACGCCGCGATCGGGGCCGAGGCCGCCGCCCGTCTGCGCGAGGAAATCGATTTGGTGCGGGGCGCCTGCCCGCCCTTCGACCTCGACGCCTTCCGCGCCGGGCATCTGACGCCGGTATTTTTCGGCTCGGCCCTGAAAACCTTCGGGGTCGCCGAATTGCTGGGCGGCATCGGGCGCTTGGCGCCGCCGCCCTTGGCCCGCAAGGCCGAACAACGCGTCGTGGCGCCGGGCGAGGAAAAGGTCACCGGTTTCGTCTTTAAAATCCAAGCGAACATGGACCCCAACCACCGCGACCGCATCGCCTTTTTGCGGCTGTGTTCGGGGCGGTTCAAGCGCGGGATGAAGCTCAAGCATGTGCGGTCGGGCAAGGCCTTGGCGGTCTATAACCCGATGTTCTTCCTGGCGCGCGACCGCGAGCTGGCCGAGGAGGCCTTTCCCGGCGACATTCTGGGCATTCCCAACCACGGCAATTTGCGGATCGGCGATACCTTGTCCGAGACCGAGGATTTGCGGTTCCTGGGGGTTCCCAGCTTCGCGCCGGAAATACTGCGCCGGGTGCGCCTGGACGATCCGATGAAGGCCAAGCAACTGCGCAAGGCACTGGAGGACTTGGCCGAGGAGGGCGTCAGCCAGGTTTTCAAGCCGGTCGATGGATCGAGCTGGGTGGTCGGCGTGGTCGGGCTGTTGCAGTTCGACGTTCTGACCACGCGGGTCGAATCGGAATACGGCATCAAGGCCGGGTTCGAGGAAGCGTCCTATGTCACCGCCCGCTGGGTCGAGGCCGACGACAAGGCCGACCTGGAAGCCTTCACCAAGGCCAGCCGCGCCAACATGGCCGAGGACCGCGACGGCGCCCCGGTTTATCTGGCCCGCAATTCCTGGCAATTGGGCCGTGCCGCGCAGGACTTTCCGAAAATCCGCTTCCGCTCGACTCGGGAACAGGCTTAAGGCGTTGTATGTCAAATGGATAGGTGAAGACGCGCCGCTATACCTTTAGACGAATGCATGTTACAGATTTGTTACGGTGGGGGCCGTAGCAGAGGGGAGATCGGTAACATGCTGGCGACGGTGCGTGCGAAGCTTTTGGCGTTGATCGGGGGGATGGCCCTGGGCATGGCGCTGAATGCGTTGGTGGTTGTTTATTCCTTTAGCGTTTACAGCGATCTGACTCGGCTGTCGAAGGGTGTGGCCGAACTGTCGGGCGACATATTGATGCTGCGCCGCCATGAGAAGGACTTTCTGGCGCGGCGGGCTGAAACCTATTTCAGCAGCTTTGGCGACACACTTCGGGCGTTTGACGGCCGCTTGGGCGAGTTGCGCAGTCTCGCCGCGGCGCGCGGATTGCCCTTGGTCGATGACGGGTTGGCGTCCTTGGCGGCGGGGGTCCATGCCTACGCCGTTCAGTTCACCCGGGTTCACGATCTCGACGTCAAAATGGGCCTCAGCGAGGAAAACGGGCTGCAAGGCGCGTTGCGCGATGACGTCCACCATGCCGAGGCGATTTTCGACCAGTTCGCCGACGACCGGCTGTCCAAGGACATGCTGATGCTGCGCCGCAACGAAAAGGATTTTCTGCTGCGGCAAGTGCCTAAGTACCTGGGCACCTTCGAGAAGAATTACGCCAAAATGGCCGCCGATCTGGCGGCGACGCCGCACCTTCCCGATGACAAGAAGGCGCTCGCGCTTGGCGAGATGACACGCTACCACGATTCATTCCGCGCCTTGGCGGCGGCGAATGCCGAGCTGGGGCTGACACCGCAAGACGGCGTGATGGGCCAAATGCGAGAGACAATCCACGCGGTCGAACAGACGCAAACCGCCGTGGAGGATGGCGCCGTGCATGCGGTGGGCGCGGCGGCAACCCGGCTGCTGGTGGTGGTGACGACCCTGGTGGTGGTGATCGCCGGGGTTTCCCTGATGCTTGGTCACCGGTTGGTACGCGTGATGACCGGCCGCCTGGGGGGAGCATCGGCGTCGTTGGCGCGGCTCGCCGACGGGGATTTGGAAACCCGGTTACCCGAGCCCCAGGGCCACGACGAAATCGCCGCCGTCGAACGGGCGATGGTGGTTTTCCGCGACGGCATCCGGCAACGGCATAAGCTGGAGGCCGCCGAGCGCGCGAATCTGGCGCGTCAAGCCCAGCGCCAGCAAACCATCGCTGCCCTGATCGCGACCTTCGACGCCAACGTCACCCGCGCCCTGTCGGCGGTGTCGGCGGCAGTCGAAAGCCTGGAAACCAGTTCCGATACGCTGGCCGCCAAGGCCGGGCAGACCCACTGCGAAAGCGCATCGGTATCGGCGGCGGCGCAACAGGTTTCGGCCAATGTCGAATCGGTGGCCGGGGCCGGGGCCGAGCTTCAGGCGTCGATTCACGAAATCGCCCGCCAAGTTCAATTGGCCGCGCAAACCGCCGAAGCCGCCAAGGGCGACGCCGATTCCACCATGCACCGGGTTTCCACCTTGGTGGATGCGGCTCGGCGGATCGGCGACGTGGTCAGCTTGATCAACGACATCGCCAATCAGACCAACCTGCTGGCACTGAACGCCACCATCGAGGCCGCCCGCGCCGGTGAAGCGGGTAAGGGGTTCGCCGTCGTGGCGAACGAGGTCAAGAATCTGGCCAATCAGACCGCCAAGGCCACCGAGGAAATCACCGCCCAGATCGCTTCGGTACAAGACGAGACCTCGGCCGCCGTAAACGCGATTACCGCCATCGCCCAAACCGTTCAAAACATCAGCGGGATGGCGACCGCGATCGCCGGGGCGGTCGAGGAACAAAGCGCCGCCACTTCGGACATCGTGCGCAATGTCGAACAGGCGGTGGGGGCGGTTCACAGCGTCGGGATTTCGATCGGCGACATCGCCCATGCCGCCTCGGACACCAGCGCGACGTCCGGCGACGTCCGTTCCGCGGGCGCCAACGTGCTGACCCATATCATGGCGATGCGCGGCCATGTCGAGACGTTCTTGGACGGCGTACAGGCCGCCTGAAAATAAGGAAAAGCCCCGGGAAAATTTCTCCCAGGGCGCGTTTCCGCGTTATTTCTTGGTGGCGGCCTTGGCCTTGCCTTCGGCCTTGATCTCCATCGGCTTGGCCTCGAAGCTGGCGGCGCCGCCATTGATCGAAACGGTCAAAGCCACCGCCAGGGGCTTGCCGCAGGCGCGGAACGACCAGTTTTCACGCCACTTGCCGCTCATCACCCGGCCTTTTTCGTCGGGCTTGAGCTCTTCCAGCATCTTGTCGTGGCGGGTGTTGGTCACCATCACCTGGGCCGGGTCCTGGCAGCCGCTGGCCTTGACGGCGGCGCCGTAGGCCTCGGCGACGCCTTGGCCCTTCATCTGCATTTCGGCGGTCAGACCGGTTTCGCCCGGCAGCAGCAGCCCGACATGCGGCGCGTCCGGCGCGGCATCGACCAGAACATTGTGGGTCACATGCACGCCGCAGCGATCGATCGCATACTGATCCTTCCAGCGCCCATTGGCCGGGACAGTCGCTTGGGCATCGGAAAATTCCGGATATTTCAGAACGATAAAGCCGACCCGGCCCAGAACCTTGGTGGTGGTGCATTCGGGGGCCAGATCGTGATCGCCGCCCAACACCACGGTGCTGACGCTTTTAAAATACTCAGGGGTAGCGGCATAGGCGATCAGCCGGTTCATGTTGGAATCCCCCTCCGGCGCGGCGGGGACGACCGTTTCGGTGTTCGGTGCATGCGACTGTTTTTGTTGTGCCGCGGCCGGCAAGGCCAAGGAAAGCACGGCGGTGGCGGCGACCAAACCCAAACGGCGCATGACGAACTCCCAGAACGAAAATGGCGATATGAAACCGGCGACACCATAGCCGAAGGGCGATGCCAGTGCTAGTGTGCCGGGACGATTCCTGGCATGAGTTTTTTAGATGCGCTTTGGCACTTGGGTTCGCATCGGCGCCGCCTTCGCGCTGGCGATGACGGTGGCGCTGATCGCCGTTTTCAAATCGATCGATTTCGCCACCTACCGCCCGGTTCTCGCCGCCGGACTGGCGCGGGCGGGCGGGGCCTCGGTGACCTTGGACGGTCCGGTAACTCTGCACCTCGGTCTTTCGCCGTCGCTGACCTTGCAAGGGCTGGTCTGGGAACGCGGCGATTTGCGTCTTGCCGTGCCGCGTATCCAAGCCGATGTCGCCTTGATCCCGTTATTGTCGCGTGAAATCGTGCTGCGGGCGGTCACCCTGAACGGGCCGGTTTTGAGCGTCGGCGCCGATGGCGCTGGCCATCGCGCCGATGGCGCCTTCGCGCTGGGCTTGCGCGGCATGGTCGCGGGGTCGGGCCGCGCGGTTCCGCCGACCCGTTTGGACCTGCGCGAGGTCACCATCGAAAACGGCCTGATCCGCGGCACGGCGGCGGGTGATATCCGGCTGAACACGGCCAACCTGCAACCGAACGGGCCGGACGACCGCCTTACCCTTCAAGCCGAGGGCGAATGGCGGGGCCAAACCTTCCGGATCGGCGGATTGGTCGGCGCGCTTGATTTGAAGCCCTGGCCGGTGCGCGTCAAGGCGACCCTGCCCGGCGCGTTGGCCACGCTGGACGGCGTTCTCGCCGATCCCATGACGCTAGGCGGGTCTGATCTTGATCTGCGGATGCAAGGCGAGGAATTGGGCCGGATTCTCGGCCTGACCGGCCTGTTGGCCGAGCCGGGATTGATTGGGCCCTTCAAGATCACCGCCCATATCGGCGAACGTCACGGCCGGATTTGCCTTGAGCGGATCGATGCGGCGGCGGGCCGCCCGGAAAGCGTCGTGCTGTCGGCGAAAGGCGAGATCATCGACCCCCGCCGCCTGGGCGGGCTTTCGTTGGCCGTTCAGGCCGAGGGCGAGGCCCCGGAAGACTTGCTGCAACGGCTGGGTTTTCCAATTCCCCTGAATGCCCCGATGCATCTGGGCGCCCATCTGTCCGGAGACCGGACCCAGCTGCGCCTTGCCGACCTGAAGGGCCGCGTCGCGGCGGCCGATATCGGCGGCGATCTGACGCTGAGTACGAACAAGATCGGCGGTCACCTGTCGGTAAGCGATCTCGGTCTGGCCGATCTGACCGGCGAGCCGGCCGCCCAGGCGCTCCGCGCGGCTGATGCCGATTTCTCGGTATCGATCGGGCGCCTGGATCTGGGGGCACTGGTGGTGACCGACGGCGCCGCGCAAATCCGGGCGAATCGGGGGCGGTTCGAGGCCAACGGCATAACCGGCCGAGTTGGCACGGGCGGCATCGCGGGCGATCTCCGGCTCGCCCTGCCGTCGCCGCATGGCGCGAGCGCCGATATCCACGCGACATTGACCGGACTTCTCCCCAACGGTCCGATACGACTGACCGTCGCGGGCACCGCCGATGATTTGACCAGCTTGCCGGGCCGTTTGTCGGGCGACATCACCGGGTCGGGCACTGGAAGCGACGGGCGGGCGCCACGCTGCACCGTCCTACGCGGGAAAATCGCCGACGGCATCGCCACGGCAAGACTGGCGGTCGAAACCCCGGCGGGTGGATGGCTGGGCGAGGGTCAATGGTCCTTGTCCGATGGCCGGCTCGACGGCACGGTCGGCCCTTACCATGTCGGCGGAACCGCGAACGATCCGGTCGTCGAGATCGCCGCGCCGCCGCCCACCCCGGTGCGCCACGCTTGTTCGGTTCTTTCGGCGCACCGGCCATGAAACGGTTGTATCAACAGGCATCGGTGATGACTTGCGGTCCCGATTGGGGCATTGCGCTCGACTCCCGGCCGGCCCGCACGCCGGGCGGACGGGCCCTGGCGGTGCCTAGCCAGACCTTGGCCGAGGCGATCGCCGCCGAATGGGCCGCCCAGGGCGCCGAGATCAAACCGCACACCATGGCGCTGACCCGTCTGGCGACGACGGCGCTGGACCGCGTGGCTCCGGAACGCGACGCTATCGAAGCGGCGATGCTGGCCTTTGCCCGCAGCGATCTGTTGTGCCACCGGGCAGATCAACCGGCGGACCTGACCCTTCGCCAGCAGGCCGGATGGCAGCCCATTCTGGACTGGGCGGACGAAACACTGAAGGCCCCGCTTACCGCGGCCACCGGGATTCTGCCGATCGAACAGCCCGCCGCATCAATCGCGGCCCTGGCGGCGTATCTCGCCGCTTGTTCGACGTGGCGGCTGACCGGCGCGCAATTGACCTGCGTCACCACCGGTTCGCTGCTGCTGGCCGCGGCCTTGGAGCAGGGCCGCTTGAACGCCGCGCAAACCTTCGCGCTGTCGCGCATCGACGAAGACTGGCAAATCGAAAAATGGGGCAAGGACGAGGAAGCGGCCGACCGCGCCGCCGCACTTGAAGCCGATTTAGAGGCGGTGGAAATCTTCCTGGGCTATTTCAGCGGCTCTTGAGACCGCGGCAGGCGAGGGGCTAAATATATTAAAGCGCGATCGCGGCGGCGCTCGCGGTGCCGGCTTTTTGCACCAGGTCGGTATAGTAGTGCTGCTTGCGGGCACCGTCGGGGGCCGGGCGGCCGAAGAAATAGCCTTGGGCATAGTCGATGCCGACATCCGACAGCATTTGCAGCATGCCGACATTCTCGACGCACTCGCCAACCGCCGTGACGCGGATATCGCGGCACAGCGACGCCATCGAGCGCAGCACCGCCATTCCCTTGGGATCGCCCGCGTCGCGGATACGCAGCGGGTCGATCTTGACCAGATCGGTCGGCAGGGCGCGCAACACATCGATCGCCCCAGCTTGGGCACCGAAATCGTCGAGCGCCACGCGGACGCCCAAGTTGCGCACGCGCGTCACCAAGCGGCGCGCCTCGTCCAAATTGGCGATCCGGGTCATGTCGGTCAATTCCAGGATCAAGCGGTTCAACAGCGGCCGGTTTTCTTGCAGCAAAACCATCAAGGCGCGGAAGAAAATCGGATTGGCCAGCGACAGCACCGAAATATTGATCCCGATATGGGCCAGCGGCGAGATTTCGTCCGGGTTGCGCATTTGCGCCAAAACCTTGCGGCAGACCGAAATATCGAACTCGCTGATAATCCCGGTATCGCTGGCGAAAGGCAGAATCTGCGCCGGGGTAAAGGCGGTGCCGTTGTGCATCAGCCGGGTAAAGGCCTCGTAGTACAGGACCGCGCCGGTCCGCATATTGACGATCGGCTGATAGACGAAATCCAACCGGTCGTTCTTGATCATCGAACGGAAATTGCGCACGCGGGTCAGCGTGTCCTCGATCGCGGTCATCGCGCCCTCGGCCAGCGAGCGGATGGCGAACGAGCCGGAATCGCGGGTAAAGGCGTTGACCACATAGGTCAGGGCACGAACGATATCCTCGTCGCTGAGGGTGGAATCCTCCATCTCCAGGCTGGCGGTGCGCATTTTGACCGCCTTGCCCGCCAAGGTGGACCCGAATTGCGTCGCCAGTTGATCGAGACGCTCGCGAATCGCCTGGGGCGTCATATCCTCGCTGTGGACAACTCCGAAGGCGCGGTCGGACAGCGAGCTAGCCGAGCCGCCATCGATCGACAGCGATTCGAGAATATGTTGCAAGGTCCCCATCAGGCTTTGCGCCTCGGCGGGCGGCAGCTTGTCGAAATCCTTGCCCGACAACTCGACCAGGGTCAGCATCACTTCGCTGCCGGAACGGTTGGCGTCGTTCAGACGCTGGCGCACCATCTCGACGAAGCGGGTTTTCGAATCGACGCGGCCATCCCCATTTTCGGCGGACAGGTGGGTCGGCACCCGCGACAGAACGAGGTGATAGCCTTTGACATGCGGCAGACGGATGCCGCCCATCCGCATCCGCGTCACGGTGCCAGCGGTGCAGACCAGCGACAGCGGCGTATGGTCGAGACGGCCCGAATTGCGAAGACGCTGCAAGGCTTCGTCGAACAAGGTGCGGTCGCGCGGGAAAATAAAGTCGGCCAAGGCGCGGCCGACCAAATCCTTGTCCGACAGGCCGTACAGCGATTCGTTGGCGCCCGCGCAATAGGCGACGGTGTCGTCGTCGCGCATTTCCAGCAGCAGATCGGCGCCCGCGAACGCGAACGCGATAAAGCGATCACGCTGTTCCTTCAGCTTCTCGACGAGCTGTTCGCTCTCGGACGCCATTCGTTCCTACCTCGCCATCTCATACCCGCCGACCGCAGTATAGCGGAAAATCTTTAGAAACCATTGAATATGTCAGGACTGGGACAAAAGCCGCGCGACGGTGTCGGCCGGGATGTCGGGCTCGAAACGGCAGCCCAGCGCGCTAAGATTAGGGGTCGCCCACACCAGGACCGCCGCGAATTTTTGTTGCGCGATCTCGATCGACAGCGGCGTCCCCGGCCGCCAATCGCGGCCCCGCATCTGTTGCAGGGTGGCCGGCAAAAGCTTGCAGCCGCTTTGCGACAGGTCGATGATTTGGCCATCCTCGGTTACCTCGCCGATTACCAGGCGGGCCGACAGGCTGCATTCGAAGCGCGGAAAAGCCCGCAGTTCCCGTTCCATGACGTCCCCCTAGATCCAATCGCGCACGGTGGCCGCCAGCGGAATGTCGGCCGGCGGCATCGCCAGTCCCCCCAACCGATCGGGCCGCACCCACCGCAGGACTTGGCCTTCTCGCGCCGTTACCACTCCCCGCCAGCGCCGCAGAGCGAACAATGGCATCAAAAGATGGATGGAATCGTAATCATGCGAGGCAAAGCCCAGTGGCGCAAGGCAGCTCTCGAAGGCGTCGATTCCCAATTCCTCGCGCAATTCGCGGACCAGGGCGGCTTCCGGGGTCTCGCCCGCCTCGATCTTGCCGCCGGGGAATTCCCACAGGCCTTCCATCGCGCGGCCCATTGGCCTTTGACACATCAGAATCCGGCCGTCGTCGTCAATCAGGGCGGCGGCCACCACCAGCAGGGTCGGCCGCTGGGCGTGGCGGGCACGCCACGCGTTCGCCTCGACGCCCTCGCCCGCGACCTCGACATGCGCCAAGCCAAGATCGTCGAACAGGTGGCGCAGCAGGCGCGCCACGACCTCGGCCTCGTAACGCGGATCGGTCAACGCGAGGGACAGAACGGCGGTGTTCCCGGCGATGAACTCGGCCTCGACCCGCCCCAAGGCAAGGCCATCGAAGCCGCGGCTAAGCTCCCACACCGCACGGGGCGGGGCGGCGGCCGCCCGCGCCAACGTTTGGGCCGAGCGGATTTCAAAACCGAACGGGCGGCGCCCGCACCGGTCGCCGTCCGTCACGTCCGATACGATCCGTTGATATCGATATAGGCGTGGGTCAGATCGCAGGTCCACACGGTCGCCTTGCCGCGTCCCAGGCCTAGATCGACATGGACGCGGATGTCCTTGCCCTTCATGTGGGCGTTGACCGGCGCCTCGTCGTAACCCGGCACGACCCAGCCATTCTTGGCCACCTGGACGCCGCCGATGGCGATCGACAGCAAATCGCGGTCGGCTTTCTCACCCGACTTGCCCACCGCCATGACGATACGGCCCCAATTGGCGTCTTCCCCGGCGATGGCGGTCTTGACCAACGGCGAATTGCCGATCGCCAAACCGACCTTGCGGGCCGAGCGGGCGCTGACCGCGCCGGTCACCAAAATCTCGACCTTCTTCGAAGCGCCTTCGCCGTCGCAGACCACCTGGATCGCCAGATCGGTCAGCAGATCGAACAACGCCTTCTTGAACCCGGCCAAACGGCGGTCACCCGCCTGGGTGATCGGCGTGTTGCCCGCCTTGGCGGTGGCGAACAGCAGCAAGGTGTCGCTGGTCGAGGTATCGCCATCGACGGTGATTGAATTGAACGATCCCTCCACCCCGCGGGCCAGCAGCGTTTGCAGCACGTCGGAGGGCAGATCGGCGTCGGTGAAGACGAAGGACAGCATCGTCGCCATGTCGGGAGCGATCATTCCCGCCCCCTTGGCGATGCCGTTCAGGGTGACGGTGGTGCCGTCGATCACCGCGGTGCGGGTCGCCCCCTTGGGAAAGGTGTCGGTGGTCATGATCGCCGCCGCTGCCTGGGGCCACGCGGCCGCATCCAGCTTGGCCAAGGCGGCCGCCAGATTATCGGTGATCTTTTCGTCGGGCAGCACCACGCCGATCGTGCCGGTCGAGGCGATGAACACCTCGGACGGCGCACATCCGGCCGCCGCCGCCGCCTTGGCCGCCGTCCGCTCGACCGCCGCAAAGCCGGGACCGCCGGTGAAGGCGTTGGCGTTGCCGGAATTAACCACCAGCAAACGCGCGGTTCCACCCGCCACTCCTTGGCGGCACCAATCGACCGGCGCCGACCGCGTCTTGGAACGCGTGAAGACGCCCGCCACCTTCGTGCCGGGGGCCAGTTCGGCCACCAGCAGATCGGTACGGCCCGCATAGCGGATGCCGCAGGCATGGCTGGCCAGCCGGACGCCAGCCAGAGGGGGCAGCGCCGGAAAAGCCGTCGGCGCCAAGGGGGAGACCGCGTCGCTCATGGCCCTACTTCTTCGCGGGTTGATCCGAGACGGGCGAGCCGTCCTCGTTAAACACCTTGATCTTCGCCTTGTCGCGCAGATCGGCAACGATCTTTTCGGCCATTTGCCCGGCGATCTGATCGCGGATCATCGGCTTGGCTTCGTCGAAGGTGGGGGCGGTGGTTTGGCGGCGGTCCTCGACCTTGATCACGTGCCAGCCGAACTGGGTCTTGACCGGAGCCTGGGTGACATCGCCAACCTTCATCGCGAAGGCGGCGTCGGCAAAGGCCGGAACCATCTCGCCCTTGGTGAAGTAACCCAGGTCGCCGCCATTCTTCTGGGCCGACGGGTCCTTCGAACGGGCCTTGGCGACGGTGGCGAAATCGCCACCCTTCCTCAGCTCGGCGATCACCGCCTTGGCCTGATCCTCGGTCTCGACCAGGATGTGGCTGGCCTTGATTTCGTCTTCCGGCTTAAAGTTCGCCAGCAGCTTCTGATAGTCCTTTTGCAACACGTCGTCGGTGACGCTGGCGCGCAGCTTCTTGGACATCCACGCCTTGCGCAGGATCGATTCCTCGGCCGCCTTCAGGGCCCGCTTGACGTCGGGCTCCGAAGCGATCCCTTCCTTGCGCGCCGCCTCGGCGACCAACTGGTTGTTGATCTGGGCATCGACCAGCACGTTGAACGGGGCGCCGGCCATCTGGGGCGGCAGGCTCTGACGGAATTCGTTGACCGCCGAGGCGTGGATTTCGGTTCCGTTGAGAACGGCCACCACAGGGTCCTTGTCGGCGGCCAGAACAGGGGAAACGGCCAACGCGGCGGCCAGGGTCAAGGCGCCGAAGCGCGGAAACGACATCGTCATCGAAAGGGGTATCCTCGTGTTCGAGATCCGGACGGTTGAAGCACAACCTGGCCGCCCGCACAAGCGGCTCGTGGGTAACTCAATGTAAGTCCCTCGCCCTCAAGCGGGCGCGCCCTTGGCTTGGCAACGCTCCAGCGCGGCGGCGAGTTCGGCCCGCAGCACCGGTTTGGCGATATAATCGGTCATCCCGGCCTCCAAGCACATTTCGCGGTCGCCGGACATCGCCTTGGCGGTCATCGCGATGACCGGAACTTGACCCGGGGCGCCGGGTAGCGCCCGGATGCGAGCGGTCGCTTGCAATCCATCGTCGTCGGGCAGGCCGACATCCATCAGCACGGCGTCGTAGCCGCCCTGGGCGGCCATCGCCACCCCGGCACCCGCGTCGCCCGCCACGTTGACGACATGGCCCATCGCGGTCAGCATGCCGACCGCGACGTCCTGATTAATCGGATCATCCTCGATCAACAGCAGCCGCAGCGGATCGGCCAAGGCGGGTACCGCCGACCGCACGGCTATTTCATCGCCGCCGACCACCGCGCGCGCCACGTCGTTGGCGCGCAAGGGCTTGGTCAGGGTGATATCGGTCCGCATCCAGGCGGCGGTGTCGCGCCGCTTCAAATCGCCGCGCGCCAGCAAAATCCGGCGCAGCCCGCGCAGACGCGGATCCGCCTCGATCAACACCAGAAGATCGGCACCCGACATCACCGGCAGGTCATAGTCGATGACGGCGGCGGCGAAGGCGCGTTTTTCGTCGGCGGCGCGCCGGATCAAGGCGATCGCGTCGCGCGCCGTCACCGCCGTTTGCACGATCGCGCCGTTTCGCCGCAGCTCGTCGGCGACCAAATCGGTCTCGGTGGCGTTGGCATCGACCACCAGCACGCGAGCCCCCTCCAACCCCGGAACCGTCGGCAGCGGCGCCGCCTCGATCATCGTCAGCGGCAATTGGAACCAGAAGACCGCGCCCCGGTCGGGTTCGCTTTCAAAGCCGATCTCGCCACCCATGCGCTCGACCAGATTGCGCGCGATCACCAGGCCCAGTCCGGCCTCGCCATGGCGGCGGGTGGCCGACGGATCATTGCGCGACAGCCGCTCGAACAAGGGGGCGAGGTCCTCGGGCGCCACCCCGGTCCCGGTATCCTCGATGCGGAACAGAAGCCCGCCCTGGGCGCTTGCCGACACCGCCACGGTGATCCGGCCCCGTTCGGTGAATTTGACGGCGTTGCCCGCCAAATGCAGAAGGATTTGCCGCAGCCGCGACGGATCGCCCCGGAAGATCCCGTCAACTTCGGGGTCCAGGCAAACCAGCAGATCGACCGGTTTGTCCTTAAGGCGCGGCGCGATGGCGGCGGCGACCTCCTCGACCACGTCGCGCGGATTGACCAGGCACTCCCCCAAACCGGGCTCGTCGTCCTCGGTCTTGGAATAGTCGCTGATCAGGGTGATCGCCGACAGCAGCGAATCGGTCGCCGCCCGGATGTTTTGACCGAAATGGCGCTGCCGCGGCTCCAAACCGCTGTCGAGCAGCATGTCGGTCATGCCGACGATGCCGTTCAGGGGGCTGCGGATTTGATCGCTGATGGTTTCTAGAATCTGCGATTTGATCCGGGTGGTGGACTCGGCCCGCTCCTTGGCCTTGAGCAGCGCCTCATGGGCCAAACGCTGCGCGGTGACGTCGGTAATCGCCGCCAGCATCGCCGGGCGATCCTCTACCGCCAAACGGCGGGTCGCCACCCGGCCCCAGAACAGGCTGCCGTCATGCCGGACGATCCGCAGCTCGGCGCCGTTGACATCGCCCCCGCCCCGAAGCTCGGCGTTGAACCGCTCCAGATCCTCGGGCGCCAGGAACGCCCCGGCGTCGAGACCGACCGGATTTTCCGAGGTTCCAAACACGGTGTCGCGCATCATGCGGTTGACGAACAGCAGCCGCCCGCTTGCGGCATCGAACGCCGCCACCATGACCGGCAGGCCGTCCATCACCGAACGCAGGCAGGCATCGTTGTGCGAGGCGACAGATCCCCCCACCGGCGCCGGATCACCCTGCGGCCGCTGCCCCTTCGCCCATCCGAAGAAAGAAAAAAACCGATTCGTCGTGCCCATCGCGACCATGCTTATGCCCACCCTCAGCTTCGCCGCCGAATGATCCTTTCGTCAACAACGGAAAAGATGTTCTCGACGCATTTCGTCGCGTCGGCCTTGCCAAGGCGAAAAGCTTGGCGGATAACCGCCCCAAACCCGTTATTTGGGGAGTGGGCGCCGTGACCGCAAGCACGCTGAAACCCTATCGCACCACCGTCATGGCTTTGCTGGGCTTGGCCCTGGTGCTGGCCGCCTATCCCTTGGTCCGCTCGTTCTGGGATTTCGAGATCGACATGAACGAGGGGTGGGAGGCGTGGTATCAGCTGCGCGCGATGGCCGGGTCGTCGCTGTACGCGACATCCTCGCCCCTGATGTTCAACAATTATCCGCCGCTATCGTTTTATATCGTCGGCGCCTTGGCGCGCATGACCGGTGGCGACCCGGTGCTGGCCGGACGATTGTTGTCGATGGCGGCCTTGGGCGTCATCGCCGCCGCCGCCGGGCTGGTGGTGCGCCATCAGGGCGGCCGGCGGATCGACGCGGCGGCGGCGGTCGCCACGCTGCTGGGCCTGTTCGCGATCTTTGCCACCGATTATCTGGGGATGAACGACCCGCAATTGCTGGGGCAAGCCTTCGTTCTGGCCGGACTGGCGGTGTATCTGAGCGCCAACGCCGGACCCAAGCGGATGATCGCGGCCGCCGCCCTGATGGCTTTGGGCGTGCTGACCAAGCACAATTTGATCCTGGTGCCGCTGCTGGCGGCGTTCGATGCCGCGAAACGGGGACAGGGCCGCGACCGGCTGGCCTTCTTCATCACCGCCATCGGATTGGCCGCCGTCAGCGCCGCCGCGCTGTGGATAAGCGTCGGCCCCGGTTTCTTCGCCGGTCTCGCCGCGCCCCGGACCTGGAGCGTCGAGCGGGCGTTCCTGTTCGCCACCGAAATCACCGGCCATCTGCACGCCCCCTTGGCCGCCGTCGGGCTGGGCCTGTGGATGATCCGCCGCGACCGCCCGGCGGGCTGGGTGCTGGCCTATCTGATCGGGTCGCTGGCATTGGGAACCTTTTTCGCGGGCGGCGCCGGAACCGACATCAATATCTGGTTCGATGTTTTCATCGCGCTGGCGATCGGCACTGGGCTGGTGGTTCGCGCGATGGGGCGGCGCGGCGCCTCGGCCGGGCTGAAGGCCGGATTCGTGTTGGTGGTCAATGCCGGGGTTCTGTTCGGAGCCCCCCCCTGGGCCTGGGGCGGTTCGGCGTCGATGTCCTGGGCGAAATGGACGGGCGCGAGCGATTGTTCCGCGACGACGTCGCCTATCTGACGCCGCTGTCCGGCCCGGTCTTGTGCCAGTCCTATCTACTGTGCGTGCGGGCGGGCAAACCGCTGATCTATGACGCCTACGCCGTCAACCAGATGATCCTCGCCCACCGCTTGCCCGAGGATACCCTGCTGGGCAAGCTGCGCGGCCACGAATACGCGGTCGTGCAAATCAGCGACGTCCGCCAAGCCGCCTATCCCGGCGAGCAAACCATGCCCAACCGCTTCGTCCACTTCCCCGACGCGGTATTCGACGTGCTGGACCAGGAATACGTGCTGGACCGCGTGGGGATATCGGGCCGGTTCTACCGGCCGAAGGGTTGAAGCGTTGAGCGAGCGGCCAAGGGCGCGCTTAGGCTGAGGGGACTTTGGAAGATCTAGAACGTGATGCCGATTTATGGCTGCACGTTCTAGGGCTTCGCCTTCCAGGTTTGAATGATTTGGTCCTGGCTTGCACGGACATCCGGCGGCAGTTCGGCGGCAATTTGTGTGGCGGCGTCCAACGCGTTTCCTTTTTGCGCCAACGTCGCCGCCAGTTTTATCCAGAAATAGGCCTGCGCACTATCCTGGGCGACGCCGCGACCGTAGCGGTAAAGGCTGCCCAGCCGAAATTGCGCATCGGTATTCCCGCGTTCAGCAGCCATTTTGTAATAGGCGGCGGCCTTGGCTAAATCCTGGGCGACGCCGTCGCCGTGTTCGAAGATGAACCCCAATGCGTACACGGCCGGGACATATTTCTGGTCGGCGGCGAAGGTCAGCCACTTGATCGATTCCGCGAGATCGGCTTGAACACCTTCACCATCCCGGTACATAAGCCCCAGGAGAAATTGAGCGAAGATATTGTGGGGAGGTGACCATTTCGGGACGAATGGGGGAGGCCCGGCGGGGAGGCGGAGTCTAGGGAAACCGCCGGGTTCCGGGGAATTTCGACCATCGGCGCGATTTGGGACAGAATGGGCAATTCTGGTCGCGAGGTGGTCGATTTCGGACTGAAAGTTGGAAACTTCCGGTCATTTTCCGGGCCGGGGCCAACCGTAGACGTGGCGGTAGACCGCGTCAAGCTGGTCATCGCTTAATTCCTTTAATGAACCGGTCCCGAAGCGCTCTTGGGAATAACTCCGGTAGCGCAACTCACCCTCGGGAAATTCCTTCGCCCGCGCGTTGATTGATCGGTAACGGGAGAGCCGCCAGTTTGGCGCCTTGGCGGGAGCCGACTTCATGGACAGCAGAAGAGCGCGTTCTTTTTCCAGCAGAGCCTTTGCCGCCGGGAACTTTTCCAGAGGAATCTCGACGTAGCGGGTCACCTTCATCTTCTTGTTCAGGTTACCCCAGACGGCCCCAAAGGTGCGCGGCTGACGCCTGAGTGTGGATTCCAGGCCGACAATCTCATCGACCAACGCCTTCAGTTCGGCTTGCTGGGGCGAGGTGATCGTTCCGTCACCTGCTTTGACAACAACCACTTTCTTTTCTGGAGGAGGGGTGTGGATGTAAGTAACGTTATTGCCGTCTCCGAAAATATGACCGTTACCGCTAACGGAAATTGACAAATTATCTGGTTTTCTCTTGCGCTTCGTCGGCTGCGACGGCGCACTTCCATCCATCAGTGCTTTCTTGATCCTTCTCAGGTTGGCATCAGCCTTTCTTGAGTTGTTGTCGTTCGCTTCCATAAAATATTCCTATCCGGCCAGTTTCAGGATATGCGCAATGCGCTTGGCGTCGAGGGCTGTCCTTCCCTCGGCAGCATCTTCAAGGGCCATGGCGTAGATCGACGCGGACACCTCGGCCTTGCGGGCAGCCGTCATGGTGCGGCGGTGAGCGGCCAGCCAGTCATCAACCAGCCGCAGCGTCTCGGCCAACAGCTGCTCGTCCACCACCGGCGCGCAGGTGGTGGACGAGGCGCGCAACATCTGGCAGCCACCAGTCAAGAGCCAATTGAGATCGATGCCGGCTGCGGCCAAGCCAGCGACATCGGCGGCCTTCGGCTGACTCTCGTTGGCCTCATACGTCTGGTAAGCACGCAGGCTAACGCTCATCTGCGCGGCCATTCCGGCCTGAGTAAGGCCGAGATGCGCCCGCGCCTCCTTTAGTCTCTCGTAAATCTGCACATTGCGCGCGGTCATGGGGTCTGCGCGCAATGGAATTGCGCGCGGCAAAAAGATTGCGCGCAGCCTGAATAGCTAACCACATCAACGTAATAGCGTGCGGCGTTGTTGCGCACAGCCACGGGGGGTGCGCGCAACGCAGAATCGCGGTTGACCGATATGCATAATAACGCTATTTCTATCGACATGTTCTGCGTAACCCCACACGATGAACACCCGAAAAAGCCGGCCTTCCAGGGCCGGATCAGACGAGGAGATTTGAATGGCTAGGAAGGTGGTCGGCTGGCACCGGGAGGATATCAAGGCAGCGATTCGCAAACGCGATATCAGCCTTGAACAACTCTCCGAAGCCAATGGCCTGAACCGGAGGGATTGCAGCCTTGCGCTGCTCCGCCCCCACTTCATGGCCGAGCTGGTGATTGCCGAATTCCTGGGGGTTTCCCCCCGGCAGATCTGGCCTCAACGCTACAACACCGACGGCACTTACCGTCATCCAAAGTCTCAGACTTACCATACCCGCCGCCACCGCTGCGGGAAACGTCAAAACGGAGAAGCAGCATGAACATGCTTGCGAATTCTTTCGTGTCCCAGGTGCGAACTCCCGAAGAGGGATCTGCGAGCCGCCATGCCCCGAAGACCGTTGGTGACGATATTTTCACCTACCGCAGGCTGTGGGAAAGCAACATGCGTAATGCCG
>CAIULK010000024.1 GCA_903899885.1 uncultured Rhodospirillaceae bacterium | reverse complement strand
CTGTCGAGGGAACCCTCCGCCGAGGTTCATCTCGGCTTTACCTATGGCCTTGCCGTGCTGATGTTCGACAAGCAGAACGGAATCTTGAAATCGATCACGGAACGCGTGGAGAATGGCAGCCGCCTCTATATCACCGGCCACAGCCAGGGGGCGGCGATCGCCACGCTCGTTCACGCCTTCCTGCATTACGCGATCAACGATCCAGGGGATCGCTATGCACTGAGGGGCAAAAAGCTCGGCCTGAAATCCTATTTTTTCGCGCAGCCCAAACCGGGAAACTGGCAGTTCAGCATGGATTTCGCCCGCTTCGCCGCTGCCCGGGGCGCCTCCTACCTGATCAACAACTCGCTGGACTGGGTGCCCCAGGTCCCGCTGACCATCGAATTCCTCGGCGAACCACTCAGTGACATGACGCCGGAAGCGTTGGCCGGTGATCCGGAAATTTCAAGTATGGTCGATGACTTCCTCGCCGCGCTAAAACATGGCCGCTCGCTCTTCGCCGGGCTTGG
Source organism: uncultured Rhodospirillaceae bacterium (assembly GCA_903899885.1). Classification (GTDB taxonomy): domain Bacteria; phylum Pseudomonadota; class Alphaproteobacteria; order Rhodospirillales; family Magnetospirillaceae; genus CAIULK01. The sequence continues at coordinate 16,395 of CAIULK010000024.1, read as the reverse complement.
CGAGGACAAGGCCGATGCGTTGATGGAAAAATACCAAGCGGACAGCGGGAAACCGCTCGGCTACACCACCGGGGCGGCGCGCGGAAAGCGCCTTCCAGCCTCGTCAATCAACTATTGGACATGCGGAACCCTGGTGCCAGTGTTCGGCAGCCACGACAAAAGCACCAGTTATGCGCATGACGGCTGGCTGACCCAGCATCACGGTCCGACCTACCGCGATCTCATCAAACAGCAGTTGGCAGCCTATCCCGGCTGGTACTGAGGGACGAAAGCATCCTGCCCCACGCTCAACGGTGGCGAACCATCGCTTCCACTTTGGCGTGGATCAGGGTCACCCCGGTCATGCGGGCGGTGATCGTCGCGGCCGATCCAATGACGGATCACCCGGTTTAATGATCCGACGCCGACGGGACCTTCTTTTTCGGCGGTTCGGAGCGATCAGTGAAGATCGTCGCCGGCCCCGCGATTTTCTTCGGGGACGCCTTGGGCTTTTTTGCTTCGCGAGTCTTGCGTTTCTGACCTTTTGCCATGTCAATTCTCCCATGGAGAGGCCGAGGTCAATGTGTCCGCATAGGCTATCCCATATGCGCGTAAAACGCAAAAGACTTCCCAGACATTTCGCGAACGGGGCGTTTCGCGGGGATCAGCGGTGGCGAACGATGGTTTCCACTTCCGCGGGGGTCAGACTGACCCCGGTCATGCGGGCGGTGATCTTCGCCGCCGCGTTGAGGACGGCATTCAACGCCTTGGCACCGGTCAGCCCCTTTTCCTTGGCGGCAAGGGCCGCCTCGGCATAGGCGCGGCGGACGATGTGTTCTTGGTCGGAGGTCAGTTTCGCGATGGCCATGAGAGTCGTGCCAATAGTGGGAGGTAGTTTCCCCTCCTTAGCATACCGGCGTAGGCGATTTCCACCCCCCGCCGTTCCCGGCGGAGGGGGAAAGGATAATCTTTATTTTGGTGTCATCTGGGCCACCATCCGCTCGGTCTCGCCGACCCAGGGGACCAGATTTCCTTGCGCTTCCTGGGTTTTCAGGAAGGCCGCCCACGAGAACTGAGTGGGGCACAGCATGGTTTCCTTGCCGACATCGACCCGGCCCAGGCGTATCCGCAGATCCTCGTTCGGGGCGACGCGGTTGCATAGATTAACCACCGCGCAGGTCAAGGGCACATTGCTGAACGGTTCTTGCAGCCAATTCAGGCCGTTCCGGCTGGCATAGGTGGACAGCGAGCTCATCGCATTGTTAACGCACGCGGCCCCCGGGTCCCCCTCCGTCGCCGCTTGCGGCGCCGATGCCTGGGAACAGCCCGCGAGAACAAGAGCGGCTCCAACCGCCGCGATCCAAGATTTCATGATTCGTCTCCCCTCCTGGTTATCTTTCGCAACCGATAGGAGATAGGATGGCATATCCGTGACGAAAGGTCACCTGTTTCGAAGATGCGCCAAAACCGCTTCCGCGGCGACCTGGCCGGGATGTCCATCCCCGGCCAACAGGCGCAAACCGGCGGCGCTGGCCGCGATTTGCACCGACCGGGCGTGCTCGTCGGTCAGCAGGCGATCGACCGCCGCCGCCACCAAATCGGAGCGGCAGCGCTTTTGCAGGAGTTCCGGCATCACCGGGGCGTTCATCACCACATTGACCAGGGTCGCGAACTTGACCCGCAGGCCCAACAGCCGGGTGGCCAGGAAAGCGGTCAACGGGGCGACCCGATAGGCGATCACCGTCGGCACCCGCGCCAACGCCAGTTCCAGCGACACCGTGCCCGAGGCGGCCATCGCCGCCGTGGCGGCCGCGAAGGCGTCGGCCTTTTCCGCGCGGCCCTCGATGACCACGGTGGGAACCGGCCAGTCGGCGGCGGCGGCGCGGACCGGAGCGGTCACGGTCTCGACGGTCGGCACCACCACGGTCAAACCGGGATGCTTGCGGGCCAACAGATCGAGGGCGGCGCCGAACACCGGCAGCATCTGCCCGGTTTCGGAACGGCGGCTGCCCGGCAGCACCAGCAGCACCGACGCGTCGGCGGCAATGCCATGGCGGCGGCGAAAGGCGGGGCCGTCACCTTTGTCCAAACCGCTTTCGATCACCGGATGACCGACATGCACGGCTTTCAGCCCTTCCTTTTCGAACCACGGCGGCTCGAAGGGCAACAAGGTCAGCAGCAGATCGAGAACCTTGGCCAGTTCGCCCGCCCGTTTCGGGCGCCACGCCCACACCATCGGCGCCACGTAATGAATGCGGGCGATGGCCGGGAAACGGCGCCGGACGCCCCGCTGCACCCGGCCGGTAAAGCCCCAGGAATCGATGGTCAGCACCGCGTCGGGCGCTTTTTGCCCGATATCGGCCAGGGTTTGCTTCACGCGCCGCAGAATGTTGGGGATACGCGGCAACACCTCGACCAGCCCCATCACCGACAGTTCGGCCATCGGGAACAGGCTGTCCAGCCCTTCGGCCCGCATCAGGGCGCCGCCGATCCCGGCGAAACGGATGTCGCCGCCGGTTGCCTCTTTCAACCCGGCCATCAGACGCGCCCCCAGCGCGTCGCCCGACGGTTCGCCCGCGATCAGATAGATCAGTTGGGACACGTCACCCCCAGCACGAACAGGCCCGAACGGTCGGCCTCGATGATCACTTGGGCGCGGCCCAGCACCAGGGTTTGGCCGGCTTCCACCGCGATACCGCGCAAGCCCGCGCTTGCCGCAGTGCGGACGGTGTCGGGGCCGATGGTCGGCAGATCCAAACGGCGATCCTGCCCCGGCTTATGGCGTTTGACCAACACCCCGCCCGGCCCCGGCCGCTGCAACGGCGCACAGCGTTTGATCAGCGCGTCGGTGCCCTCGATCGCCTCGACCCCCAGAACCACGCCTTGCTGAACCACCACCGCTTGTCCGACATCCAAGGCGCCCAAGCCGCGCGCCACCTCGAACCCGCGCGCAATATCGACCGAAGCGGCCTCGTCCGGGGAATGCGCGCCGAACACGCCCTTGGCCGCCAAGCAATCGGCCAGCACTTGGTCGATGCCGATCACCTGGAACCCCTCGGATTCGATTTCCCGGACGACGGCGCGCAACAAGCCGTCATCGCCCAGGGATTTCAGACCGACCTTGGCAAAAAAGGCGGCGGTGCGCAGATCGGGGGCCAACTCGCGCACCGACGGGCGGCGCACCGGGCCGATCATCACGATATCCTCGACCTTTTGATCATGCAGATGGCGAAAGCCGGTCCCCACCGCGCCCAAGCGGATCCAATCGGCGGGCGCGTCGCCGATCACCACGGGATCGGCGTGCCCCTCCAGGGCCAGAACGTGAAACGGCCGCCCCTCGGCCCGGCATGCGGCGATGATCAGGCCGGGAAAGCCACCGCCCCCCGCCACGATGCCGAGTTTACGCATCGCCGCCCGACAGCGGCGTACACAATTGCCGGCTGGATTCGGCGCGGATGAAGGCCAGGATTTCATCGACCACCGGATGGCTGCCGAATTGTTCCTCGACGTCGGACAGGCGTTCCTGCAACGTTCCTTCCGGCCCGAACAGCTGGCGATAGGCGTTGCGCAGCGTGTGGATATCGTCGCGCGAAAAGCCGCGGCGGCGCAGACCGACGATATTCAAGCCGTTCAGATGCGCGCGGTTGCCGATCACCATGCCGAACGGGATGACATCGGCCTCGACCCCGGTCATGCCGCCGACCATCGCATGCTTGCCGATGCGCACGAACTGGTGCACCGCCGACAAGCCGCCCAAAAAGGCGTATTCACCGACCACGACATGCCCGGCCAACGTGGCGTTGTTGGCCATGATCACATGATCGGCGACGATGCAATCATGCGCGACGTGGGCGCTGGCCATGAACAGGCACTCGTCGCCCACCTTGGTGATCATGCCGCCGCCTTCGGTCCCCGGCTGGATGGTGACGTATTCGCGGATTTGATTGTTGCGGCCGATTTCGAGCGTGGAGGGCTCGCCCCGGTATTTCAGATCTTGGGGCTGATGACCGATCGAGGCGAAGGGGAAGATCTTGGTGCCGTCGCCGATGCGGGTGCGGCCCTCGACCACGACATGCGACAGCAGCTCGACGCCACTGCCCAACACGACATGGCCGCCGACCACGCAGAACGGGCCGATAACGGCATCATCGGCGATTTGGGCGCCGGGATCGACGACGGCGGTGGGATGGATGCGGGCCATCAGTCGGCCATGATCATGGCGGCGAAGGTCGCTTCCGCCATCAAAACGCCATCGACCTTGGCCTCGCCCTTGAACCGCCAGACATTGCCGCGCGAGCGTTCCTTGGTGACATGGATCATCAAACAGTCCCCCGGACCCACCGGCTTGCGGAAACGCGCGTCATCGACGGTCATGAAATAGACCAGTTTGCCCTCGGCCTTTTGACCAAGGGTTTCGACCACCAGCACGGCGGCGGTCTGCGCCATCGCCTCGATGATCAACACCCCCGGCATCACCGGCCGCGACGGGAAATGGCCCTGGAAGAACGGCTCGTTGATGGTGACGTTCTTAACCCCGACGGCACTTTGATCGGGATAGACATCGATCAACTTGTCCACCATCAACATCGGATAGCGGTGCGGGATCATCTCCATGATCCGGTTGATGTCGATCACCTTGGGGGAGCAGGTTTTTTCCTCGACTGCGCTGTCCATCATCGTCCTCTAACCCTATTTCCGCGCCATTTTGTTCAACATGGCCGATTGACGCAACCACTCGGTCATCGGCACCGCCGGCGAGCCGCCCACCGTCTCGCCCATCGCGACATCCTTCATCACCCCGGCCTGGGCGCCGACGCGCGCCCCCGAACCGATCTTCAAATGCCCGGTGATCCCGGCTTGGCCCGCGACGGCGACGAAATCGCCCAAATGCGTCGAGCCCGAAATTCCAGACTGCGCAACCATCACGCAGCCCCGGCCCATCTGAACGTTGTGCCCAATCTGGACCAGATTATCAATCATGCATCCGTCGCCGATCACCGTATCGGGACCGGAACCACGGTCGATCGTGGTATTGGCGCCGATTTCGACGTCGCTGCCGATCAGAACGCGGCCCAATTGCGGCACCTTCAGATGGCCCTGCGGCCCCATCGCGAAGCCGAAACCATCCTGGCCGATCCGCGCCCCCGGATAAATGGTCACCCGTTTGCCCAGCTGGGCGTGGCTGACCGTGGCGCCGGGGCCGATCACGCAATGATCGCCGATCACCACGCCGTCGCCGATCACCGCATTGGCGCCAATCACGCAATGATCGCCGATTTCGGCGCGGGCACCGATCACCGCGCCCGGCTCGATCCGGCAGCCGGGTCCGATCTTGGCGCTCGGATCGACGACCGCCGTGGCGGCAACCCCGCCCACCGGAATCCGTACGGGATAAAAGGCTTGAGCGACCTTGGCGTAGGCGCGGTAGGGCTGCGCTGAAATCAACAGCATCATGCCGGCCGGCGCACGATCGGCCACCTCGCGCGCCACGATGCAGGCGCCAGCCCGGCTGCCTTCGAACTGCGAAACGTATTTCCGGTTGTCGAGAAAGCTGATGTCGGCGGGCGTGGCGGTATCGAGCGGCGCGACATCGTTGAACAGCGCCCCCGGATCGGCCCTGGGTCCCAATTCGGCTTCGGCCAATTCGGCGAGTTGGGCGAGCCGGAACGGCCCCGCGACAGTGAAGAAGCGTTTGTCTGCCATACTCTATTTCTTGGACTCGGGTTGCGGGCCGGAAACGGACGGCAACAGACCGTCCAAAACCGGTGGGGGAAATTTAATGGTGGGATAGCGGCTATTCATCCGATCGACCACGGCGGCGGTAATATCCATCCTGGGATCGTGCATCACCACCTGCTGCGACGGTAACACCAGCGTCGCCCCGACCTCGTTGGCGACGTCGGCGGCCACCGTGGCGAAGAGCCGCGCCAATTCGGCCATCGCCGCCCGATAGGATTTCTCGACCGCCAGATTGGCTTTTTGAATGCGCTGATTGAAAGCGACGACCCGCTTGTCGAATTCGCGCGATTTTTTTTGCCACGCACTCTGGGTCATGACCGCCTTTTGGCGCAACAACTCGTTTTCGGTTTCCGTCAATCCCTTGCGCCCGCTGTCCAGCTCTTCCTGAAAGCTGCGGCGGTAGCCATCGTATTCTCCGCGAACCGCTTGACCGGCCTTCGACTGCGTCATCGCCACCTGCGGATCGACGACGACGATGACCGGGACGGGAATTCCCTTGTCGGTGGCGCCGCGGTCGGCCGCCACGGCCACCCCGGCAGCCCCAACAAGCAGAAGTGTCAAGACAACCCCGCTTATCCAGCGGGGATGCCGTCCCCCCTGCATCAGAACTTGGTCCCAAAGCTGAAATGGAAGATCTGCGTTTTGTCGTAGCTTTGCTTGACCAACGGCATGCCAATATCGACCGCCACCGGTCCCATCGGCGATTTCCAACTGAGGCCAGTGCCGACCGTGACGCGCGGCATCGCGGACTGATCGACCGCCGTCGATTGAGAATCGGGGGTATCGCCGACCGCGCCGACATCGGTGAACAGCCGACCGCCGACGCCGAATTCCTGCGGCAAGCCCAGCGGGAACTGCAACTGCGCCGTGCCCCTATACTCCCACGAACCACCCAGCGGATCGCCGGTCCCGGCATCGCGCGGGCTGACGCCGTAGGTTTGGAAGCCGCGCATGGTGTCACCGCCCAAGTAGTAGCGGTCGGTGATGCGCACGGTCTTGCCCGCGAACCCTTCGATCACGCCAACGGTGCCCGTCAAGGACAGGACCGTCTGATCGGCGACGGAGTAGTAGTTCCCAACGTCGAAGCTATTCCGGACGAAATCCTGCGAACCGCCCAGACCGGCTATATCGTTGACCATCCGCAGGAAGTAGCCTTCGGTCGGATCAACCTTGCTGTCGCGGCGGTCGTACATCAGGCTGTGTTCAAGCAGCGAGGTCGTCGCCAATCCCGATTGTTCCTGAATATACATCGAGGCGCCGGAATTGACGTTCTTGATCTCGTCCTCACGCAGAACGTACTTCCAGCCCTGGGTCAGATCCTCCGAGATGTGGTAGCCGGTCCGCAAGTCGAACCCGACGGTATTGGAGTCATAGCCCGCCGTGGCCTGAATATGGCGTTCGATCGCGAAGGCATCGGCCCCCGCCGTCAACCGGCGGTCCAGGAAATACGGTTCGGTGAAGCTGAGGTCGAAATTATTCTGCATGGTGCCCAGCGAAACCTTGGCGCCCAGATCCTGGCCGCGCCCCAGCAGATTGCGCTCGCGCAGGCTGGTTTCGATCAACGGACCGGCCACGGTCGACCAACCGACACCGAAGCTAAGTTCGCCCGTCGATTTTTCGGTCACATCCACCTTGATCACGGTACGGTCGGGCGCGTTCTCGGAGGGAACGTTGGAGACATCGACCTTCTCGAAGAAGTTCAGATCCTTGATGCGCTGCTGCGACCGGCGCAGCTTGGCGGTGTTGAAGGCGTCGCCCTCGACCAGGGTGAATTCGCGGCGGATCACCTTGTCCAGCGTGCGGACGTTGCCGGTGATGTCGATACGATCGACATAAACCCGCGGCCCCTCGCCCACTTCATAAACGACATCGACGGTCCTGGTATCCGGGTTACGCTTGACCTGGGGACGGACATCAACGAAGGCATAGCCCTTGCTACCGACCGCGTCGGTCAGCTTCTGGGTGGCGGCCTCGACCTCCTCGCCATTGTACCAATCGCCGGGCTCGCATTTCACCAGCGGGCGCAGATCGTCGGGGTTGACGCCCTTCAACGCGACCTTGACATCGGCGGAGCCGATCTTATAGCGCTCGCCCTCGTTCAAAGTGACGGTAATGAAGAATCCCTGACCATCGGGGGTCAGTTCCGCCACCGCCGAGGTCACCCGGAAATCGGCGAAGCCGTGCTTCAGATAGAAGCGGCGCAGCAATTCGCGGTCGTAGGTCAAGCGGTCGGGGTCATAGGTATCGTCCGTCGTCAAGAAGCGGTACCACCGCTCCTCCTTGGTCATCAAGACGTCCTGAAGCTTCGACTCGCCGTAAAAATGATTGCCGACAAAATTGATCTTCTTGACGTAGGTCGCCGGACCTTCGTTGATCTCGAACACCAGATCGACGCGGTTCTGATCGAGCTGAATCAGCTTGGGCTCGACCGTCGCGGCGAAGCGGCCTTCGCGCCGGTACAAATCCAAAATCCGTTTGACGTCGGACAGAACCTTGGCGCGGGTATAAACGACGCGCGGGCGCAACTGCACCTCGGCCTTGAGTTGCTCGTCCTTGATGCGCTTGGCGCCTTCGAAGGCCATCCGGTTGATGATCGGATTTTCGACCACCCGGACGATCAGCGAGTCGCCTTCCTGGCGGATGTTGACGTCGGCGAACAGGCCGGTATTGAACAGGGTTTTCAGCGAACGATCGACCCGGTCGGCGTCGTAGGCGTCGCCCTCGGCGATCGACAGATAGGATTTGACGGTATCAACCTCGATCCGCTGGCTGCCTTGCACGACGATATGGTTGATCTTCGTTCCGCTGGCCAGGGCCGAAGCGGCGAAGGCGAGCAGGAAAGCCGCCAGTAGTACCGTCGTCCGTACGAACCCCATTCCTGTCCCCCGCTGGTTCAAGACCAGAACAGTTTCTTGACCACGCCCCACAACGGCAGCGAAACAATATCGTTGCGCGTTGCAAAAACCATTAAGGCCAATACCAGAAACAGCCCGACTCGGAAACCATATTCTTGCGCGCGCTCGCCCAAGGGGCGGCCCAACAGGGCTTCGATGCCGTAAAACAAAAGATGACCGCCGTCCAAAACCGGAATCGGGAACAGGTTGATCAGCCCAAGATTCAACGACAAAAGGATCGTATAGAAGACGAGGCTGGGCAGCCCCATTTGCGCCGCCTCGCCCGCCCCCTTGGCGATGCGGATCGGCCCGCCCAGTTCATCCGAGCTGCGGCTGCCGCTGATCATCTGGCCGATGCCGATGAAGGTCGAGCGCACCATGGTCTCGGTTTCCGACAACGACGCCAGCATCGCCGACACCGGGCCATGATGGATCACCCGCACCCGCGACGAATCGGCCGAAATCCCCAAAACCGGCACCCGTTCCAGATCACCGAACAGGCTGCGGCGCTCGACGATCTTGGGCTGGGCGGTCAAGGACAATTCATCCCCGCCGCGCAGCACGGCCAGCTCCAACGGACGGTCGATATCCAGACGGACGATGCGTTGAATGTCTTGAAAACGCTGGGTTTCGCTACCGTTGATCGCGATGATGCGGTCGCCCGGACGCAAGCCCGCCTGGGCGGCGGCGCTGTCGGCCATGACCTCGCCGACCACCGGTTCGGCCACCGATTGGCCGAACACCATGAACATCACCGCCATGCCGACGATCGCGAAGGCGAAATTGGCCAGCGGCCCGGCCGCGACCACGGCGGCGCGCTGCCCCACCCGCTTGTGGCGGAAGGAAAACGGCTTGTCGGCCTCGGCCAGCTCGGTTCCGGTGGCCGAGGCGGCATCGGCGTCGCCCAGCATCCGCACGTAACCGCCCAAGGGGGCCAAGCCGATCCGCCAGCGGGTGCCCGCCTTGTCGTTCCAGCCGAACAGTTCCGGCCCGAAGCCGATCGAAAACACCTCGACCCGCACGCCGTTGTGCCGCGCCACCAGATAGTGGCCCAGCTCGTGGACGAACACCACCACCGTCAAAATCAGCAAGAAGACGATGCCGTAGTTCCAGATTCCGGCCAAAAGATGATCCATGCCCTTAGCGCCCTTTCTTGGCGACGATAGCGGCGGCGGCGACACGGGCCGCCTTGTCCTCGGCCAAAACGTCGTCGATCGAGGCGAGCGGCCGGGGAACACGTTCGTTCAAGGCGGCCTCGACCACCTCGGCGATGCCGAGGAACCCGATCCGGCGATCGCGGAAAGCCTGCACCGCCACTTCATTGGCGGCGTTCAGAATGGTCGGCGCGTTGCCACCGGCCCGCAAGGCTTCGCGCGCCAAGCGCAGGGCCGGGAAACGCTCCGGATCGGGCGCCTCGAAGGTCAGGCTGGCGATCTTGGCCAGATCCAGGCGTTCGACGGGGGCGTTGATCCGCTTGGGCCAACCCAAGGCATAGGCGATCGGGGTGCGCATGTCGGGCGAGCCCAACTGGGCCAGCACCGAGCCGTCGATATAAGCGACCAGCGAATGAATCACCGATTGCGGATGGACGACGATGTCGATCCGGTCCTCGGGCATGTCGAACAGATGATGCGCCTCGATCAACTCCAGGCCCTTGTTCATCATCGTCGCCGAATCGACCGAAATCTTGGCGCCCATCGACCATTTGGGATGTTTGATCGCCTGTTCCGGGGTGATCGCGGCCATATCGGCGGCGGCGAACGCGCGGAACGGCCCGCCCGAGGCGGTCAGGATGATCTTTTCGACCCGGTCCCTTTGCTCGAAATCGAACACCTGGAAGATCGCCGAATGCTCGGAATCGACCGGCAGCAGACGACCGCCGCCCTTGCCGACCTCGGCCATCATCAATTGACCGGCGCAGACCAGACATTCCTTGTTGGCCAGCCCGACCGTGGCGCCGCGCCGCAAGGCCGCCACCGTGGGGGCCAGACCGGCGGCGCCGACGATCGCCGCCATCACCCAATCGGCGGGCATGTTCGCCGCCTCGACCACCGCATCGTCACCCGCCGCGACGCGAAGGCCGCTGCCGTCGAGTAGGCGGGCCAATTCCTGCCCTTTATCCGCATCGGCGGTCACCACCAAGGCGGGGCGCAGGCGGCGCGCCTGTTCGGCCAGCAAGGTCAGGTTGCTGTTGCCGACCAACGCTTCGACCCGATAGGCGGCCGGATCGGCCTCGATCAAGGATACGGTGTTGGTGCCGATCGAGCCGGTCGAGCCCAAGATCGTCACGCCGCGCCGTCCGTCCGTCCGTGCCGTCATTACCAAGACCCCTTGAGAAAATCGGTTCCGGCCGTCAGCAAAACCAAGGCCGCCGCCCCCGCCGCCGCCAAAAGCCCGTCCACCCGGTCCAGCACGCCGCCGTGACCGGGAATCAAATTGCTGGCATCCTTGACGTTCCAGCGCCGCTTGACCCAGCTTTCCCACAAATCGCCGCCTTGGGCCACCACCGCCAAGGTGCCGCTGACCCCGGCCAGGATAACCGGGTCCGCCTCCATGACGCCGGACATCCCAAATCCCGCCGCCCCGGAACACAGCATGCCCCCCAGCAACCCGGCCCAGGTCTTCTTCGGACTCATGGCGGGCAGCAGCAACGGACCGCCGATCAGGCGGCCGAACATATAAGCCCCGGTATCGGTCGCCCACACCGCCAGAAGAAGCCAAATCAGCAAGAAACGCCCGCTCACCGTGTCACCGCGCAGCCAAACCAGCGCCAAGCACAGAAGGCCGACATATAAAATACCGGTCAAGGCCCACAGCCGGTGGCGAAAAACCCCGCCCGCCACGATCCACCCGGCCAGCGCGCCCAAGGCGACCAGCCCCACGGCAAGGGCGGGATGAAACAGCGCCAGCACGGACGCAACCGAACACACCGCCGCCCCCAGCCCGCCGGCCCGGCCCAAACGGCCATCGACCATGCCGTGCCATTCCCAGCACATCACCGCCGAACCCACGGCAACCAGGATCGCGAACACAAGGCCACCGGCCCAAGCCGCCGCCAAGGCCAGGGGCGCCATTACCAGCGACGAAATCAAGCGTTGTTTCAGCACCCCAAAACCCGATCAGCCGGCGCTGGCGCCGTAGCGGCGCTCGCGGTTGTGAAAATCGTTGACGGCGGCTTCCAACTCGGCGCGGCCGAAATCGGGCCACAGCACGTCGAGAAACACCAGTTCGGCATAGGCCGATTGCCACAACAAGAAATTCGACAGCCGCTTTTCGCCCGAGGTGCGGATCACCAGATCCGGGTCGGGAATACCGGCGGTGAACAGACCGGCGGCGAAATCCGCCTCGGAAATCGCATCGGGGTCGAGAGTGCCGTTTTGGGCGGCCCGCGCCATCCGCCGGGCGACCTCGACGATTTCCTGGCGCCCGCCGTAAGACAACGCCAAAACCAGGGTCAGCGCGACGTTTCCGGCGGTCTTGGCTTCCGACTCCTCGATCAGCGCGACGATATCGGGACCCAGGCGCGAGCGATCGCCGATCACCTTCAAACGCACGCCGTTGCGGTTCAGGTTGGACACCTCGTTACGCAGGTAAAGGCGCAGCAGACCCATCAGGTCGGTCACCTCGCCAGCCGGGCGCTTCCAGTTTTCCGACGAAAAGGCGTATAGGGTAAGATAACCAATGCCCATTTCGCGCGCGGTCTCGACCGTCCGGCGGACCGCCTCCGCCCCCCGCTTGTGCCCGGCGGTGCGCGGCAGGCCGCGCGCTCGCGCCCAACGGCCGTTGCCATCCATGATGATGGCGACGTGCGTCGGCGGCGGCGGCGGCGGCGGCGGCGAAGCGATTTGAGCGGCTGCGGTTTCCATCCCGGTTAAACCTGCATGATCTCTTTTTCCTTATGCGCCAGCAATTCGTCGATCTTCTTGATGGTGTCGTCGGTCAAGACCTGGGTTTCTTTCTCGTGCTTCTTGGTCTCGTCTTCCGAAATCGAACCGTCCTTGCCCATCTTCTTCAGAATATCCATGCCATCGCGGCGCACGTTGCGGATCGAAATGCGAGCCTGCTCGGCGTATTTGCCGGCGATTTTCTGCATTTCGCGGCGGCGTTCCTCATTCAACGCCGGAATCGGCACCCGGATCATCAGACCGTCGCTGGACGGGTTCAGGCCCAGGCCGGCCTCGCGGATGGCTTTTTCCACCGCCTTGACCAGCCCCTTGTCCCACACCTGCACGGTCAGCATGCGCGGTTCCGGCACGCCGATGGTGGCGCACTGAACCAAGGGCTGCGTGTTGCCATAGGCTTCGACGACCACCGGTTCAAGCAAGCTGGTCGAGGCGCGGCCCGAGCGCAAACCGGAAAATTCCTTACGCAGGACATCCAGGCCCGACTCCATGCGCCGTTGCATGTCTTTCTTCAACTCATCCCACGTCTTGACGGCGGCCACGGCTAACATCCCCCTTCGCTGATGATGGTGAAGCGTCCCTTGCCCTGAATGACGCCCGCGAAGGCGCCTTCCTGGTGCAAATCAAACACCAGAACAGGAACGCGGTTTTCCCGGCACAGGGCAATGGCGGCGGCATCCATCACCGCCAGATTGCGCGCCAGAACTTCGTCGAAAGTAAGGCTGTCGTAGCGGACGGCGTCCGGCACCTTCTTCGGATCGGCGGAATAGACGCCATCGACCTGGGTCGCCTTCAGCACCGCCTCGCAACCGGTTTCGGCCGCGCGCAAGGCGGCGGCGGTGTCGGTGGTGAAGAACGGATTGCCGGTGCCGCCGGCGAAAATCACCACGCGGCCTTTTTCCAGATGACGGATGGCGCGTTCGCGCACGAACGGCTCGCACACCGTCGGCATCGGAATGGCCGACATCACGCGCGCCGGGGTACCCGCCTTGTCCAAGGCGTCGGCGAAGGCCAGCGCGTTCATCACCGTGGCCAGCATGCCCATGTGATCGGCCGCCGCGCGGTCCATGCCGCCCGCCGAAACCGAAACACCACGAAAGATGTTGCCGCCGCCGACCACGCAGGCGACGCCGACGCCGAGCGCTTGGACCGCCCCCACTTCACCGGCGATTCGCGCGACCGTTTCCGGGTCCAGGCCGAACGCCCGCGGCCCCATCAGCCCCTCGCCCGAGATTTTCAGAAGAACGCGCCGGTATTTCGCGTCGCTGCCCATCGGCCAATCTCCCAAACTGCCCCAGGAATAAAAAGGGCGGGCGGATCATACACGATTCGCCCGCCCGTCGCCTCCTAAGTTCACCGAACCGGTGATTACTGCCCCAATTGGGCGGCAACCTCGGCGGCGAAGTCCTTCTCTTCCTTCTCGATGCCGGCACCCAGGGCCATGCGGGCGAAGCCGGTCAACTTGACCGGTGAGCCCAATTCCTTGCCCAGGTTTTCCAGCACTTTGGAAATCTTGCTTTCCTGGTCGATCACGAAGATCTGTTCCAGCAGGCAAACTTCCTCGTAATACTTGCGCACCCGGCCCTCGACCATCTTTTCGATGACGGCGGCGGGCTTGCCCGAGGCGGCGGCCTGTTCGGTCAGCACCGCGCGCTCGCGGTCCAGAGCCGAGGTATCGACGCTTTCGACATTCAGGAACAAGGGCGAGGCGGCCGCCACATGCATGGCGATCTGCTTGCCGACCTCGGCCAGACGGGCCGGGTTGCCCGCCGATTCCAGGCCCACCAAGCAGCCGATCTTGCCCAAGCCGGGCGCGATCTGCGAATGGACATACGAGGCCACCACGCCCTGGCTGACCGCCACGGTGTGGCTGCGGCGCAGGTTCATGTTCTCGCCGATGGTCGAGATCAAGTGGGTGAGCTGTTCCTCGACCGTGCGCGATTCGCCCGGATAGGCCGCCTTCTTGATCACCTCGATATCGTCGCCGACGGTCAGCGCGACCTTGGCGACGGTGGAGACGAAGCCTTGGAAGGCTTCGTTGCGGGCGACGAAGTCGGTTTCGGCGTTCACCTCGACCGCGACGCCCTTGGCGCCGTCGGTGGCGACGCAGACCAGCCCTTCGGCGGCGACCCGGCCGGCCTTCTTGGCGGCGGCGGCCAGACCCTTTTTACGCAACCAATCGATGGCGGCTTCCAGATCGCCGGCGGTTTCGCCCAGCGCCTTCTTGCAGTCCATCATCCCGGCGCCGGTCTTTTCGCGCAGTTCCTTGACCAGCGAAGCGGTAATTTCGGCCATTGCTGTTACTTCCTTCCTTAGACGGCGGCTTCGACGGCGGCCTCTTCAGCCACCTCGACCGGGAGCAATTCCACCGGAGCTTCCGCCGACGCGCCGATATCGCCGCCCGAGCGGGAAATCTCGGCCTGAATGCCGGTCAGCACCGACCCGACCATCAGGTCGCAATAGGTCTGAATGGCGCGGATGGCGTCGTCGTTGCCGGGCACCGGATGGGTGATGCCGGCCGGATCGCTGTTGGAATCCAGGATCGCCACCACCGGAATGTTCAGCTTGTTGGCCTCTTGCACGGCCAAGCCTTCCTTGTTGGTGTCGATGATGAACAGAATATCGGGCAGGCCGCCCATTTCCTTGATGCCGCCCAAGGCGCGGTCGAGCTTGTCACGCTCGCGCGACAGGTTGAGCTGCTCCTTCTTGGTCAGGCCGCCGACATTGCCGCTGCTCAGCATGTCTTCAAGGTCCTTCAGACGCTTGATCGACTGCGAGATGGTCTTCCAGTTGGTGAGCATGCCGCCCAGCCAACGATGGTTGACGTAATACTGGCCGCACTTCTTGGCGGCCTCGGCGACGATGTCCGAGGCGGCGCGCTTGGTGCCGACGAACAAAACCCGGCCGCCGCCGGCGACGACGCCGCGCACGGCTTCCATCGCGCGGTTCAGCAAGGGGCTGGTCTGCTGCAAGTCGATGATGTGAATGCCGTTGCGCACCCCATACAGGTACGACGACATCTTCGGGTTCCAACGGCGCGTATTGTGGCCGAAATGGACGCCCGATTCGACGAGCTGACGCATGGTAAAGGTCGGAAGAGCCATGGATAAATATCCTTATTTTTTCCGGTTGAGCCTCCGCGGGCGTGGCCGGGGCTTTCCCCCGGCACCGGATGGACGGACGCACTCTCATGCGCCGCCGCGAAACCCGCGTGCGGTGTGTGGCGGGGTGATATACCCATGGGCGCGGTTTGGCAAGGGGGATCAGATGAATGAGAAGGTCATCCGGTTTTGCGGTGAATGATCACGGGAACCAACAACATCTTCCTGATTATTCGCATCACCCGCGCGATGTGCGTTATCCACGCATAATCAGGAATTTATAACAATAGAGACAACCTATAGGTGCGCATAATTAGCAAGGTAAACACGCATAATCGCAAAGGCACGACAACGCCGTATGCGCATAAACAGGAAGCAATATGGCAGTTATCCACGCATAATAGACAAGACATACCTAATAGTAAGAACCTATATCCAAAAACTATCCTATAGCGTACGCAACCCGAACCGCCTTCGGCCGCCCCCCAAGCCGCCCATTGGCGCGAGCGGCGGCGGTCTTGGCTTCGGAACGGGCCTGCCCGCCCGTTTTACCAAGATGTTCCGCCATCCAGCGCCGCGATCCCAGAAAGCCTTCGAGGATCGCCGGAAGATAAAGATCGGCGTCGAGGGCCGGAAAATGCAGTCCCAGGCCCGAGGGCTCGGCATCCATCAGTTTGCGAGGGCAATCCATAGGCGTGGTAGAGGCAGGGTCGCGAGCAGCAATTTCATGATGCGGCGGATGCCTCTGGTGAACCAGGAGAGTTTTCTTCGGGCGAGTTT
>CAIULK010000023.1 GCA_903899885.1 uncultured Rhodospirillaceae bacterium | reverse complement strand
CTCCACCCGCGACAGGAAGGTGGCCGACAGTTTGGCGCGTTTGGCAGTTTCCCTCAGTCCAAGCTCCAGTTCCGTCCGCCTGCGGCGAATGCGAGCGCCGAAGCCCTCCGTGCCCATTCCGATACCCCCTATTCTGCGTGAACCCTAAACCCTAAACGATTAGAGCGTCAAGCCCCTGTCCCAATCGGCAATCGGAACCCGCGTTATATCGGGGAATGCCGAACGTCGATGCCGGACAGACACCATGCACAACGCCCTCCACCCCGACCACATGAGCGCCACCGAGCGACTCGACGAGGTCGCCGCGATCCTGGCCGCCGGAATCATCCGGCTTCGCGTCCGGAAGTCCAGCCGTTTATCTGCTGACCACGGAGACTGTTGTCTCGACTTCACGGCCCCCCAGCGCGGTCATGTCCCCGTCAACCGACGGAGGAAAACAGCATGACCGAAGAACCGCTGCTGGCCCGGATCGCCGCGCTGAAGACCGCGCCGATCCCGGATCTGAAGGTGCTGTGGCGCGAGCTGTTCGACGCCGAGGCGCCGCCCTACAACCGCACCTTCCTGGAAAGCCGGCTGGCCTACCGCCTGCAGGAACTGGCCTATGGCGGACTGGCGGTCACCACCATCGCCCGCATGGAGAACATGGCCGACGACTTCGACACGACCAAGGGCCGCCGCAAGAGGGAACAGGACCGCCCCATCGCCGGCACAAGGCTGGTGCGCGAATGGAAGGGCGTCGAGCACTGCGTCACCGTGCGGGAAGACGGCTTCGAATACCAGGGCCGGCCGTACCAGTCCCTGTCGGCGGTGGCCCGCGCCATCACCGGCACCCGCTGGAATGGCCTGCAATTTTTTGGGGTGAAGAATTGGAGGAAGGGGGCATGAAGACCGCCGCGCCGAAGATGATCCGCAAGCTGCGCTGCGCGGTCTACACCCGCAAGTCCACCGAGGAAGGGCTGGAGATGGAGTTCAACTCGCTCGACGCCCAGCGGGAAGCCTGCGAAGCCTATGTCGCCAGCCAGAAGGCGGAGGGCTGGATCCTGGTGCCGACCCATTACGACGACGGCGGCTTCTCCGGCGGCAATCTCGAACGACCCGGCCTGAAGCGGCTGCTGGGCGACATCGAGGGCGGGCTGGTCGACGTGGTGGTGGTCTACAAAATCGACCGCCTGTCGCGCTCGCTGATGGATTTCTCCAAGCTGGTGGCGGTGTTCGAGGCCCATTCCGTCACCTTCGTCAGCATCACCCAGTCGTTCAACACCACCACGTCGATGGGACGGCTCACCCTCAACATCCTGCTGTCCTTCGCCCAGTTCGAGCGCGAAGTGATCGGCGAGCGCGTCCGCGACAAGGTGGCGGCGTCCCGGCGCAAGGGGATCTGGATGGGCGGGCCGGTACCGTTCGGCTATCGCTGCGCCGACCGCCGGCTGCTGGTGGTCGACGAAGAGGCCGAGGTGGTGCGGATGATCTTCGAACGCTTCGTCCGGCTCGGTTCCGCCACCCTGCTGGTGCGCGATCTGGCCGACGAGGGCGTCACCCGCCGGGGCAAGAAGCTGGACAAGGGCGGCTTGTACAAGATGCTGGCCAATCAGGTGTACATCGGCAAGGCGGTCCACAAGGGCGTCGCCTATGACGGCGAGCACGACGCGATCATCGACCAGGCCCTGTGGGACAAGGTCCACACCATCATGGCGGTGTCGCCCCGCGCCCGCGCCAGCAACACCCGCATGCAGACCCCCGCCCTGCTGAAGGGGCTGGTGTTTGCCCCTGGCGGCCGGGCGATGACGCCTACCCACACCCGCAAGAAGGGGCGGCTCTACCGCTACTACGTCACCACCAACGTCATCAAGGAAGGTCCCGACGCCTGCCCGGTCGGCCGCGTCCCCGCCGCCCAGGTGGAGAACGCGGTGATCGACCAGCTTCGCTCGCTGCTGCGCACCCCGGAAATGGTGGCGCGCACCTGGAAGGGCGTGCGGGCCGAGGGCGAGGCGATGTCGGAGAAAGAGGTGATCGCAGCCCTCAGTCAGCTCGATCCCTTGTGGGACGAGCTGTTCCCCGCCGAGCAGGCCCGTATCGTCCAGCTTCTGGTCGACCGGGTCAATATTTCCACCGACGGCGTCCGCATCACCCTGCGCACCGAGGGCATCGCCCAGCTTGCCGGCGAACTGAATCCGGCGACCAAGAAGCGGAGGGCCGCAGCATGACCACCGTGTTCGTCCCGATGACCTTCCGCCGGATCGGCGGGCGCAAGCGCATCGTTCTGCCCGACGGCAGCCTGTACAATCCCGCCCAGCCGGTGTCCATCGACAACGCCATCGTCCGGGCCCTCGCCCGTGCCTTCCGCTGGCGCCGGCAACTGGAATCCGGCCGGCACGCCTCGATCAACGAGCTGGCCAAGGCCGACAAGATCGACCGCGGCTACGTCAGCAAGGTGCTGCGCCTCACCCTGCTGGCCCCCGACATCGTCGAAGCCATCCTCGCCGGCCGGCAACCCGAGGGGTTGAAGCTGGCGGATCTGCTGGAGCCGTTCCCGGTGGCGTGGGCGGAGCAGCGGCGTGAATTTGGCCTCGTCGCTGAGTAGGACATGAGCGAGGGGCTGTCGAATCAGCCAACACCTTTGTTGCCCTTGCGCGTTCCGCTCCTGTGGCTGGCGAGCGGCCCGCGACGCCTGAAAGCAACCCAGGACATCAGGCGGCGCACCTGCCGCTCGTTGATGTCGTTCGGATCGAATGGCCCGCCATACCATTCGAGCATGCGTCGATGCTCCTCGTGTGAGGGATCGAGGACTGATTCCAGAAAATCCATGAACCCTTCGCTGCTACCGACGTCATCGGGCGGACACCGACGGGCGCCATCCACAAAGGTCGGATAATCAATATCGGCGTCGCCATTGCGCACGCCTTCGATAATGATGTCGTGGCGCCAGTTGTCGCCAAAATCATAAACGTACAGGAAGCGTTCCACACCGCGCTCTACGAGGGTTTGCAAGCGGATGCCTTTCGCCTTGTATATACGACGCTCGTACATTTCGTCGTCGGGATGAGGCTCGCCATATGTCTTGCTACCGATCTGGAATTCGAACAGATGGCTGTCGTTCCAGCCCATGGCCACTTGGATGATGTCGTGCAAATGCATCAGCGTCGACGACAGGGGGACATCGACACGGCGCCAAATCCTGGGCTCAATACGCCGCAGCTCGATGCGGACACGGGCGATGGGCTCGATCACAGAAGATTTCCGTCGTTGGTCCTGCGGGCTGCCCAAATCTACCCCATCGTGCCCCGCAGGCAACATGGAATGCTTGCGCGGTCCTGGCCACATGATGATTGCGCGCGTCTCTGGAAGCAGGCTGTTGACCTCGCACCCCAGATTCCGATGCCGGAATCCTGCGGATCTCCACCAAAATCCGAAAACTACACGGTGCACCGATTTTTGGAATTTCGTGAAGAAACAGGCACTTGCCGACCTGTTGACCAAAATCGGCGAGTCAACAGGTTCGGAGAGAAACGGGCACCAGAGAGAGAATTCGGCCGTTTTCGCGGGCCGTGAAGTCAGCAGCTACACTGCCGAAACCCGCGCGGAACCTTGGGGTTTCCGAGGTCGCGACTTCACCGTAGAGCCGGTTTGTCTTTGGAGAATGGCGTCCCGGAAGGGATTCGAACCCCTGACCTACGGTTTAGGAAACCGTTGCTCTATCCTGCTGAGCTACCGGGACGGCGCTTGCGCTTATAACACCGCCGCCGCCGGTCGATAAAGGGTGAACGACGTTGACGCGGTTTCGGGGGTTGCCTACACTCCGCCCCGCATCATGTGTGGAATCGCCGCCTTTCTTAGCAGCAGCGCATGGACCGCGTCCGCCGATCTCGCCGTTTTCCGCGAGGTCGAGGGTGGTCTTGCCCGTGCTGTCGCCACCGTCGGGGACTGGTCCCCGGCCGAAGCCGCGCTTGACCGGTTGGCGGAGGCGTTTCTGCCCCTCAACGGCTTCGCGGTGCATGCCGAGGTCGCGCTGGAGGCGGGCAGTGAAAAACTGTTCGCGGATCTGGCCGCCCATTTGGCGCTTTTGCGGCAAAGGGCCGAGGCCGAGATCGCCGCCTCGGGCCGCACCGACCGGGTGGAGCGGGTCAAGGAACGTCTGTCCGATTATTTGTGGCAATGCCGCAACGAGGTGCTGGGCACCGCCCTCAAGGTGAGGCGTCTGGCCCCGGCGCCGTTGGCCGAGATCGGGCGGCCCGCTCATTTCCTGGCGTGGTCGATCGAAACCGTTCTGCAAAGCCTGGACAAGCTGGAAGTGCGCGGCCGTGATTCGGCCGGTATCGGCATTCTGATGGATTTGGATGGGGCCACCCCGCCCGCCGAACGGTTGCCCGCCGATTTGGCCGCCTTGTTCGCGGCGCGGGCGCTTGAGCCGGAAACCGCCGCCTTGCAAATCGCCGCTCAGCCGAATGAAACCGGCTGGTCGGTGCGGGTGACCTACAAGGTCGCCAATCTGGTCGGCCGCTTGGGCGACAACGGGTCGCAACTGCGCGCCATGATCACCAATGACCGGCTGCCCTGGGCCTTGGCCGGGGCGTTGCGCGCGGTCAGCATCGTCAGCCACACCCGCTGGGCGTCGAACGGCATCATCAATGTCCCCAACTGCCATCCGGTGGATGGCCGCACGCGTGGCGACAACGACGATGCGGATGCGCGCGCCACCACCTTCGTGCTGAACGGCGACGTCGATAATTACGCCACCTTGGTTGCCACCAGCGTGCAGTCGCGCGGGCTGTCGATCGATCCGGCGGTCAGCACCGACGCTAAAATTCTGCCGGTGGTCTTCGCGCTCGATACCGATGAGGCGCAATCGGCCGAGGCGCGCTTTCAGGGCGTGATGCGCCGCTGCCACGGCTCGCTGGCGATCGTGCTGCAACATCTGGCCCATCCCCGCCGCCTGCTGGCCGGGCAAAAGGGCAGCGGGCAGGCCTTGTATGTCGGCCAAGTGCCCGATGGCTATGTTTTGGCCTCCGAGGTCTACGGCATCGCCAATCTGTGCCGCGCCTTTTGGCCGATGAATGCCGGTGGCGATCTGGGCATCACGCTGGATATGAACACGGAAGGCCAACCGCGGATGGACGGCCACGCCCTGGCGGCGGGGGCCACCTGGACCCCGGCGCCCGAGGGCATCCAGATCTTCGCCCGCGACATTTTCCGGGGCGACTGGCCGACCTATATCGAGAAGGAAATCTCGGAAGCCCCCGACAGCGTCCGCAAAACCTTGGCCGGGAAGTACCGGGTCGAGGACAAGAAGGTGCGCTTCCTGGTGCCGGGCTTCGGCAATGGCGAGCTGCTGCTGTCGCGTTTCACCACCCGCGACCAGCCGCCGGTGCGGCGCATCATCGTTTGCGGCCAGGGCACGGCGGCGGTCGCCGCGATGGGCGTCGCCCATCTGATCCGCCGCGCGGTTACCCCGGCCGGGATCACGGTTGAGGCGGGCAAGGCGTCGGAACTGTTCGGCTTCATGGCCGACGGGCGCTTCGACGACGCGATGGTGGTCGCGGTGTCGCAATCGGGCACCACCACCGACACCAACCGCATCGTCGATCTGGCGAAAAGCCGGGGGGCGTGGATTCACGCCATCGTCAACCGGCGCAATTCGGCGCTGGTGCAAAAGGCGCACTCGTTCCTCTACACCTCGGACGGTCGCGACGTGGAAATGAGCGTCGCCTCGACCAAGGCCTATTACTCGCAGGTCACGGCGGGCAAACTGCTGGGTCTGCTGCTGGCCAGCCATCTGGGCACGATGGACGAGCGCGCGATTCTGGACGAGGTCGAGGCGCTGGAAGCCCTGCCCGCCGCGATCCAAAAGGTTCTCGACCGCCGGGGCGAAATCACCGATCTGGCGGCGCGCACCGCGCCCTTCACCCGCAATTGGGCGATGGTCGGCAACGGGGCGAACCGTATCGCCGCCGAGGAAATCCGCATCAAGCTGTCCGAGCTTTGCTACAAGGCGATCCCGTGCGACGTCACGGAAGACAAAAAACACATCGATCTATCGACCGAACCCTTGACCATCGTCGTCGCCATCGACCTGCCGGAAATGGTGGTGTCGGACACGGTGAAAGAGGTCTCGATCTTCAAGGCCCATAACGGCCGCCCGCTGGTGCTGTGCGCCGAGGGCGAAAACCGCTTCGACGCGGTGGCCACCGCCGTGGTGCCGTTGCCGAAGGTGGGCGGCGGCTTGGATTTCGTGGTCGCCACGGTCGCCGGTCATTTGTTCGGCATCGCCGCCGCCTTGGCGATCGACCATAGCTGCAATCCGTTCCGCGCCGTGCGGGCGATCCTGTCGCGCGAGGGCGGCGCCATTCCGGCGGGCGAGCTGACGGCGGCCTTGGACGCGGCCTTGGCCGGGGTTGAAACCGGGGCGACCGACTCGTCGCTGTCGCCTGGCCTTGCGGTGTCCTTGGCCCGCGTTCTGATCGACCTGGGTCCGCGCAGCGGCGATTTGGCGTCCGCCGATCCGCTGATCGAGCGGCTGCGCACCGCGCTCAACGCGGTGATCGATGATCTGACGCGTCCGATCGACACCATCCGCCATCAGGCGAAAACCGTTACCGTCGGCATTTCGCGCCCGCAGGCCGAGGTGTCGCCCTTGATCCTTGATGCCCTGGCCGGGCTGGATATTCCGGCCAGCCGCATCGCCGAACGCGACCGCGAGATGCTGGAAATCCTGTCGCCCTTGATCACGGCGGTCGATCGGGTGTTGGTGTACGGCGTCACGCCCAAGGACGGCGATCCGCGGGCCTGGGAGATCCGGGCCGAGCGCGCCTCGGAGGGTGTCGATCTGTCGGCGTCGCGCTATCAGGGCAGCGGCCCGGCCGAAGGCTCGAAGCGCAAGGCGTTGCGCACCGGGGCGGCCCTGACCGCCGCCGGGCCGGGCGGCGACGAGAATTTGATCGTGGTGCCGCTGCACGCGCCCTCGGGCAACGCGATTTCCGGGCTGCTGTTGCTGCATGTCGGCGTCACGCCGAACGCCTCGTTGCAGCAGAAGGTGGCGGCCTTGAAGGCGATCGGCCATAAATACGACGAACTGGCGGAACATCTGGCCGAACGGCATTCCGGCGTGGCGATCGACCGCCTGCTTGGCACCACCGATCCCCGCACGCTGATCTTCGCCTCGGTCCACGACATTTTGAAGGGGCACGCATGAACGAGACCCGCGAGCGGGACGGACGCTTTTCGGATCGCACGCCGATCCGGCGTTCGCTGGACGAAAAAAAGCGGCTGGTGGTCCAGTTGAAGGAACAGCAGGCCAGCCTGAAGGCCTGGGCCTCGGAGGCCATTAAATCCGCGCTGGCGCGCCGCATCGCCGAGTTGGAACAAGACATCAGCGCCCCGCCGCGCCGCCGCGACGACGGGCATCCGGCCAAGTCGGCCGAGACCTCGCCCGCCGACGAACGCCGCGCCGCCCGCCGCCAAGCGATGCGGACACCGCCCCGGCTGTAATCCGCCCGCGTTTCGTGTTAGGGTGCCCTCCCATGAAACGCCTTCTCATCCTCGCCGCCGTGCTTATGGCGCCGATCGGCGCTTGGGGGCAAGCCGACGAACTCGCCGCTCCGGTGGTCGAGGGGGTTGCCGTCACCTCGTTGGGAATCACCGTGACCGATGACGGCGCCGTCCGGGTGCTCGCGGTCGATCCGAATGGGCCGGCGGCGCGGGCCGGGCTGGAATCCGGCGACATCATCCACGCGGTCGGTGGCTATGGCCTTGACGACCAGCCTGTCGCCGTCGCGGCGCACGCCTTGGAGGGCGGTGGCACCCTGCGGATCGAAGACAAAGCCGGTCACGAACGCAAGGTTACCGTCCGATTCTAGGCCGGGTTGTGGTAAGCTAAACGCCTGTTTCCCCTGGGGTGCGCCCGTCGATGCCCAATGTCCGGCACGCGACAATCCTGATCGTCGATGACACACCCGAGAATCTGCGGGTGCTGGGCGAGATTTTGCAGCCCTTGCATACCGTGCGGGTGGCCAATTCCGGCGCGCGGGCCCTGGAAATCGCGGCGACCGACCCCCGGCCCGATCTGATCTTGCTCGACGTGATGATGCCCCACATGGACGGCTATGAATGCTTGGCCCGGTTGCGCGCCGACCCCCGCACCGCCGACATTCCGGCGATCTTCGTCACCGCCCTGGACAGTGACGAGGACGAACGGCGCGGTTTGGCATTGGGCGCGGTCGATTACATCGCCAAGCCGGTCCGCCCGGCGATCGTGCTGGCCCGGGTGCGGACCCATCTGGACCTGAAATGGGCGCGTGACTGGCTGAAGCAGCAGAACGCCTTTTTGGAAGACGAGTTGAACCGTTTCTTGGAGATCTTGGCGCACCATCTGCAAGAGCCGGTCCGCCAGCAAATTACCTTCGCCCAGAAACTGCAACGGTCGATCCCCCGGCCGTTGGGCGAGGATGCGGAACTGTCGCTGTCGCAGGTGATGGAGGGGGCCGCGCGGCTGCGCTCGATTCTGCACGATGTGCTGCTGTATCTCTCGGTGCAGCCGGTCCCGCCGCCCGCCACGCTTTGCTCGGCCGAAGCGGCGCTGGACGCCGTGCGCGCGCGTCTGAGCGAGCGGATCACCGCCACCCATGCCCAGGTGACGCACGCCGGTCTGCCGATGGTGCGGATGGATCCCAAGCAGCTGGCGGATGTGTTCCGCATCCTTCTCGACAACGCGCTGGATTATTGCTGTCCCGATCGGCCGCCCCGCATTCGGGTGGAGGGCGAGACCAAGAACGGCCGAGTCATCTTGTCGGTCGAGGACAACGGCATCGGCATCCCCGCCGAATTCCGCGAGCGGCTGTTCCGGGTGTTCGAACGGCTGGCTCCCGACGACGGCCGTCCGGGCGCCGGGATCGGGCTGGCGCTGGCCCGCAAGATTGTCGAGGGGGTGGGCGGACGGGTGTGGATCGAGGATGGCGGCGACGGCGGCAGCCGCTTCCGCTTTTCGGTTCCCCTCGCGGGCGCCGGCGGATAGGAGGGGATGATGCGAATGCTTCGTTTGCAGCCAGCCGCTGAAGGCATGATGATTCGCGCATGACCCATCCGCTCAAAATTCTCGTCATCGAAGACTCCGAAGCCGATTTCCTGCTGGCCGAACGCCAGTTGCGTCAAAGCGGGATGGTGGTTCAATGGCATCGCATCGACAGTGACGCCCAATTGGACGCGGCCCAGGACGGCGGATGGGATGTGGTGCTGTCGGACTACAAGGTGCCGGGGATGGATTTCCGCGCCACCTTGCAACGGCTGCTGGCGTTTGATCCCGACCGGCCGGTGATTTTGCTGTCGGGCGGGGTCGGCGAGGAGACCGCCGTCGAACTGTTGCGCCTGGGCCTGTCCGATTTCGTCTTGAAGGGGCATTTGGTGCGGCTGCCCGCCGCCGTGCAACGCGCGGTCGATGAAGCCAATGAACGCCGCGCCCGGTCCGCCGCCGAACAGGCCCAGCGCGCCAGCGAACGGCGTTTTCAGCGTTTGTTCAACGATGCGCCCATGGCGTTGGCCTATGTCAACAAGGACGGGCGGATTGTCGATCGCAACGCCCGCTTCGTGCAGGTGTTCGGCTATACCGCCGACGACGTGGCGACCCTGTCCGAATGGTGGGAGGCCGCTTATCCCGATCCGGTCTACCGCGCCTGGGCCGTGTATACCTGGAGCGCCGCCGTCGCCCGCGCCAGTGCGACCGGGACCGACATCGAGCCGGTCGAATACAATGTCCGCTGTAAGAACGGCGCGGTGCGCACCATGCTGATTTCCGGCATCACCTTCGGCGACGATTTCCTGGCCACTTTCTTCGACGTCACCGAGCGCAATCAGTTGGTCGACGAACAGCGCAAGGTGATGCAGGAGGCGCTACTGGCCCGCGCGCGGGCCGAGGCGGCGCACGCCGCCTTGCGCGACAGCGAGGCGACCTATCGCTCGCTGTTCGACAACATGCTGAACGGCTTCGCCTATTGCCGGATGGTCGTTGAAGACGGCAAACCCGTCGACTTCGTTTATTTGAAGGTCAACCCCGCCTTCGAGACGTTGACCGGCTTGACCAACGTGATCGGCCGCCGGGTCAGCGAGGTGATCCCCGGCTTCGTCGAAACCAGCCCGGAATTGATGGCGATGTACGCCATGGTGGCCGAGGGCGGTCGGCCGTTGCGCTTCGAATCCTATGTCGATGTAATGAAAATGTGGTTCTGGATTTCGGTCTATAGCCCGGCCAAGGGCGATTTCGTCGCGGTGTTCGACGTCATCACCGACCGCAAGCAAGCCGAGGCCGACCGCCTGTTCCTGAGCGGTGCCTTGCGGCAAGGCGGTCAACCGGTGCTGCTGGCCGATCCCGATTACAAGATCACCTACGTCAATCCGGCCTACACGCGGCTGTTCGGATACGAGGCCGAGGAGTTGCTGGGCGAACCGATCACCCGCCTGCTGCCGCCGGCCGAGGAGGCGAGGCGCCAACAGGCGGGCATCATGCAACACATCCATACACGGGGCGTGTGGTCCGGCCAACTGGTGCGCCAAGCCAAGGACGGCACTCTGATCCCGGTCGCCGCCAATATCGGCACGGTCTTCGACGAAACCGGGTTCATGATCGGCTATGTCGCCAGCTATCAGGACCTGCGGCCGATGCGCGAGAAGGATGCAACGCTGCGCAAGCTGGCCCAAGCGGTGGAGCAAAGCCCCGAAGCGATCGTGATAACCGATGTCGGCGGCAGGATCGGTTATGTCAACGAGGCCTTTCTTAGGACCACGGGTTATGCCTTGGAAGATGTGATCGGTGAAAATCCCCGTCTGTTGCAATCGGGCAAGACCCCGCCGGAAACCTACGAGTCCCTGTGGGCCACGTTGCGCCGGGGCGTGGCGTGGCACGGCGAGTTCGTCAACCACCGCAAGGACGGCAGCGAATTCACCGAGCACGCCATCATCACCCCGATCCGTGGCGAGGACGGGCGGGTCAACGCCTATGTCGCGGTCAAGGAAGACATTACCGAGCGCAAACGCATCGCTTGCGAACTGGACGATCACCGCAACCACCTTCAGGATCTGGTCGCCCAAAAAACCACCGAGCTGATCGCCGCCAAGGAGGCGGCCGAGGTGGCCAATCAGGCGAAAAGCATTTTCCTGACCAATATGAGCCATGAAATCCGCACGCCGATGAACGCCATTCTGGGGCTGACGCATCTGTTGCTGCGCGATGTCGTCGAACCCCGGCAAAAAACCCGCCTGCGGATGATTTCGGACGCCGCCAACCATCTGTTGTCGGTGATCAACGATATCTTGGACATCTCGAAGATCGAGGTCGGCAAGCTGGTCTTGGAGAAGGTCGATTTCGATCGCAACGCGATCGTCGACGCCATGCGCTCGATGTTCAACGAACGGGCATCCGCCAAGGGGCTGGCGCTGTCCATTGATTTCGACGCACTCCCGCGGTTCTTGCACGGCGACCCGACCCGGCTGTCGCAAGCCCTGATCAATTATCTCGGCAATGCCCTGAAATTTACCGAAAAAGGCGGAATCACCGTGCGCGGACGCGTGCTTGAGGAGGATGCCGCCGCCGTGCGGGTCCGCTTCGAGGTCGAGGATACCGGCATCGGCATCGCGCCCGCCATGCGGGGCCGTCTGTTCAGCGCGTTCGAACAGGCCGATGGCTCGACCACCCGGCGTTACGGCGGCACCGGTTTGGGGTTGGCGATCACCCGCCGCCTCGCCCGGATGATGGACGGCCAAGCCGGGGTGGAGAATCGCCCCGGCGGCGGCAGTGTCTTTTGGTTCACCGCCCGCCTTGGGCGGGGGGCCGAGGTCGTGGAACGGGTGGCGGAAACCAGCGGGCGCGAGGCGGCGCGGATCATCGCGCGCGACCGCGCGGGCTGCCGGCTGTTGCTGGCCGAGGACAATCCGGTCAACCGCGAGGTGGCGGTCGAGATCCTGCAAGGAGCCGGGTTGGTCGTCGAGGTTGCCGCCGATGGGCGCGAAGCGGTCGCGATGGCCCGAAGCCGCGCCTATGATCTGATCTTGATGGATATGCAAATGCCCGACATGGACGGTTTGGAGGCGGCCCAGGCGATCCGCCGCCTGCCCGGCCACGCCAAGACCCCGATCCTGGCGATGACCGCCAATGTCTTCGAGGACGACCGGCAACGCTGCCGTGCTGCGGGGATGAACGATTTCATCGCCAAACCGGTGAACCCCGATCGCTTGTTCTCGACCCTGCTGGTGTGGTTGCCCGCCTGTGCCGTTGCCACCACGGCGCCGGACGGCGAGCCGCCGGGGCCGGGCGAGATGGCCGTTCCCGGCCTCGATATCCAGGCGGGTTTGCGCAATATCGGGGGACGTATCCCGACCTACCGGCGTTTGTTAAGAAAGTACGTTAGCACCCACGAAGGGGCGGTGACGGCCGTGCGGGGGTTCCTGGCCGAGGGGAATCCGAAGGACGCGCGCCGCATCGCGCACAGCGTGAAGGGGGCGGCGGCGACCTTGGGCGCCACCACGGTCGCGGCGGCGGCGGCCGAGTTGGAACACGCGATCCTTGAAAACCGGGACGGAGACGAAATCGAACGTCTGACCGCGTGGCTGGACGGTGAGCAGGACGCGTTGCTGTCGGGCCTGCGCGCGCTTGCCTCGGTTGCCGCCGTTCCGGCCGCCCCGGACCCGGCGGCGGTCGAGGCGGTCTTGGCCGAGATCGCGGATCTGCTGGCCGAGGACAATATCCGGGTCAACACGGTGATGGAGGGGGCCGAGGCCCCGCTGCATGGCGTGTTCGGCGCCGAGGCGGACGAACTCGCGCTCCAGATCGACGGTTTCCAGTATAAAAAGGCGCTGGAGATCGTGCGGGCGCTGCAAAATAAAAATAGGGGGCGCCTTTCGACGCCCCCCGGTCTTTCTTCTTAGGCGGCCATTGCGGTCGCGGCCAAGCGCGCGCCCGGCGAGGGACATCTAATAGCGATAGGTGTCGGGCTTGAACGGCCCTTGAACATCGACGCCGATATACCCGGCCTGACGATCGGACAGGGTGGTCAGGCGCACGCCCAACTTGGCCAGATGCAGCAACGCGACCTTTTCGTCGAGATGCTTGGGCAGGACATAGACCTTCTTCTCGTACGTGCCGGGATTGGCGAAGATCTCGACCTGGGCCAGCACCTGATTGGTGAAGGAGGCGCTCATCACGAAGCTGGGATGGCCGGTGGCGCAGCCCAGATTGACCAAGCGGCCCTCGGCCAGCAGGATGATCCGCTTGCCGCCGGGGAATTCGATTTCATCGACCTGCGGCTTGACGTTGTGCCACGCCAGATTCTTCAAGCCAGCCACTTGGATTTCGCTGTCGAAGTGACCGATGTTGCAGACGATGGCGCGGTCCTTCATGGCCCGCATATGCTCGACGGTGATGACATCGACATTGCCGGTGGCGGTGACGAAGATGTCGCCGCGCGGGGCGGCGTCTTCCATGGTCAGGACCTCGTAGCCCTCCATCGCCGCCTGAAGCGCGCAGATCGGGTCGATTTCGGTGACGATCACCCGGCAGCCGGCGTGACGCAGCGATTCGGCCGAGCCCTTGCCGACATCGCCGAAGCCCGCGACCACGGCGACCTTGCCCGCCATCATCACGTCGGTGGCGCGGCGGATGCCGTCGACCAGCGATTCGCGGCAGCCGTACTTGTTGTCGAACTTCGACTTGGTCACCGAATCGTTGACGTTGAAGGCCGGCCACAGCAGCGCGCCCTTCTTTTCCATCTCGTACAGGCGATGGACGCCGGTGGTGGTTTCCTCGGTCACCCCGCGGATGGCGGCGCCGTTTTTCGAGTACCAGCCCGGCTTGGCGGCCAGCTGCTTCTTGATCGAGGCGAACAGGACTTCTTCTTCCTCGCAGGTCGGGTTGTTCAGCACCGACGCGTCCTTTTCGGCGCGCATGCCGAGATGGATCAACAAGGTGGCGTCGCCGCCGTCGTCGAGGATCATGTTCGGGCAACCGCCGTCGGCCCAATCGAAGATGCGGTGGGTGAAGTCCCAATATTCGACCAAGCTTTCGCCCTTATAGGCGAAGACCGGGGTTCCGGCGGCGGCGATCGCCGAGGCGGCGTGGTCCTGGGTCGAATAGATGTTGCACGAGGCCCAGCGCACGTCGGCGCCCAGCGCCTTCAGCGTTTCGATCAGCACGGCGGTCTGAATGGTCATGTGCAAGGAGCCCGCGATGCGTGCCCCCTTCAGCGGCTGGGCGGCGCCCATTTCGTCGCGCACCGCCATCAAGCCGGGCATCTCGGTCTCGGCGATGACGATCTCCTTGCGGCCCCAATCGGCCAGACCGATGTCGGCAACCTGATAATCGGCGGTCATGAGCGTGTCTCTTTCTGGTTAGAGCATGGAAAACCGGTTTTTAGCAGGCCGCCCCGCCGCAAGCAAGCGCGGATATAAAGATATGTTTATGTGACGACGATTGCGCCGGGGGATTCCCATGACCGCGCCCCGGGTGTAGCATTGGACGATGTTCGGCAAGCTCAAGGATCTGTTCGTGGAGAAACCGGCCGAGGCCGCCCCGGTGGCCGCGCCCGATTTGCGCCGGGCGCCGGTCTTGAAGGGCCCCAGCCCGGCCAGCCGCACCGAACTGCTGCGTCAAGCAATGGCGATCCACCGGGCGAAACAGGAAATCTTCGCCGGGCTGACCGAGGAACAACGCGAGAAATTGACCGCCCTGGCTTTCAAAAAGCTTCTCAACCAGCATTCCGGCCCTGATGGCGAGCGTTGACGGCCCTGCAAATCCCCTGCACAATCCCCCCCAAGTAACGGAAATGGAACGGGTATCCGCGTGATGTCGCAATCGCCTGCCGACCTCAATGTTCTCAAGCGCGAAATGGTCAATCTGTTTGGCCACCTTCAGCGCATCCGCAAGGAACTGGCGCAACTGAATTCGCCGGGCATGGGCGACCATTTCGGCTCGATGTCGGAGCAGCTGGACGCGATCGTCGGCGCCACCGAGGGGGCGACCAACACCATCATGGAAAGCGTCGAATCGATCGACGAGATGATGGGGCTGGCGCGCGGCATCACCAACGACCCGGCCTTGCTGGCGATTTTCGACGGTGTCACCGAACGCGTCAACGCGGTGTTCGAGGCTTGCTCGTTCCAAGACATCACCGGTCAGCGGATCAACAAGGTGGTGACGCTGCAAAAGTTCATCGAGGAGCGGGTCAACGCCATCATCTTGACCTGGGGCCGCGACGAGCTGAAGAAAGTGGTGGTCGAGATCAAGGAGGAACCCGACGAATACAAGCGGTTCCTGCACGGTCCGCAGCTGCCGGGTCAAGGGATCGACCAGTCCAAGGTCGATCAAATGCTGGCGCAGGACGATATCGACGCCTTGTTCGGCTGAAACGTCGGGGCGGCATGCCGGCCCCTTCACCGGCGCTTTACGAGCAAGACTTCCACGCATGGGCCAACCAGCAAGCCGCGTTGGCGCGGGCAGGCCAGTTTTCGGCCGCCGATATCGTGCCTGTCGCCGAAGAGATCGAAAGCCTAGCCTAGACCGAGAAGCGCAATCCGTCATAGGGCCCTTTCCGTCCCAGGGTAATCGGGTGAAGGAATACAATCCCCGGCCTTTTTCGTCATTCCCGCGAAGGCGGGAATCCATGGCGGGAACAAAGGATGTGTTTGGCCCAAAACCGTGCCGCCGGACACATGGGTTCCCGCTTTCGCGGGAGTGACGACCTCACGGTTGGGCTCATTTTCCGTTCACCCGATTACCCTGCGATCAAGGACCAGCGGCGCGAATTATCCGGTCATCTCGACGATAACCCCAGCCTCAAGGCCAAATTGCCCGAGGCGATCGCCCGCGCCCAACGTGCCGCGTCGCGCGAAACCAATCTTCCCAACGTCCCGCGCACCCCGGCCCTGCCGGACGAAATGGAAAGCAGGCCGCTGACTACCATCCGCAAAAAGGTGGTGAAGATCGGAGCCAAGGTCATCGCCTTACGGGGATCCCGATGGGAATCGAATTTTAAAACAACGTTGACATGTATGCACGACACTATATTCGTCCAGACGGTACATGCGAGTCATTTACAACCACTTATAAGTGCTAAATTATCGCGTTGGCATTCATATTGGCGAATGAGGTGCTCCAATGGCGAAAGAAACTCTCAGCATTCCCGGCTTCAACAAGGGAATGTTCGTGGTCTGGGACATGTATACGCAGGCCGCGTTTAAGGTGAATGTCACCTTGAAAGACACCGTCAAGACATATGTCGAAAACTCGAAGCAAACCCGGGAAATTGAGCCCGCACTTGCGCACGGCAGCGCGTGGATGCAAGGGGATAATCTTGCAATCACCATTGACATACCTCAGTCTCCAAAGTTCGAACACCCTATGTATCAGAATACAATATTCACTCCGAAAGGTAAGGTAGCCGGATACGTAGTGACTATTTGCGTCGAAGATCAGCCTGGTGGAGATGATGACTATAATGATCTTCTTGTCACGCTGACGGCGTGGCATGCGAAAGGCTGACATCCGGCGAAACACAATTGCGATGGGGACTTCCAATGACTGTCGTTTTCTTGGACAAAGTGATCGCGACCAACAAGGGCGCGCTAAAGGCCCTCTACGGCGAATCGGTCTTCGAAAATCGTATTCTGCCGCAGATCAACTCCTGGGTAAGTGTCGATCTCGGCAAATGCATTCGGTCCAGAATCGTCTATCTCGATGACGCCGATGAAATGAAATCCATCGGCGCGCCGGTAGTGACCGATCGCGCCGATGAACGCCAGAATAAAGCGGCCATCGACGCGATTTTCGACAAATTGAAGCCGGCCTTCCTTACCATCCTGGGCAGCATCGACATCGTCCCGATGCAGACCCTTGCCAATCCGATCTATTCGCCCCACCCCACCGGGGACCACGACCGTACGGTGCCGTCGGATCTGCCTTATGCCTGCGGTGCGCCCTTCGGCAACCGTATCACCGCCTTCCTCAAACCCACCCGAGCGGTCGCCAGACTACCGGGCATCACCGGAGTTCGGGACCCGGAGGCACTGCTGACGGCCATCAAGGTGGCGACGATCCTAAAAGGAAGAAGCGCCGAAAAATATAAAGAGAAATACTTTTCCGTGAGTGCGGAGTTCTGGGAGGGGTCGACCAGAAGCACGCT